>JANPGB010000076.1:0-32530 GCA_031423695.1 Verrucomicrobiota bacterium | reverse complement strand
CTCCTTCGATCTGAAGCAAAATTTCCGCCGTCGATGCCTCGTCGATCTTGAAAACGATTTTGAGTTCACTTGCAGAACCACAAGTGATGCAAACACTCAGGAACGAAAACAGGGTTAGAACTATGATGGTCGCCTTCATGGTAACGTGGCGACCTAACGGGCATCCGGCGACAAAAGTTGCACTCACACCTCAATCCCATACGCCTTGATCTTGTTGTAAAGCGTCTGGCGGCCGATGCCCAGGCGTTTGGCGGTTTCCTGTTTGTTGCCGCCGGTTTCCTTGAGCATCCGGACGATTTCATTGCGCTCCACGCCTTCCAGCAACGTGAAGTTCGTGTCCATGCCCGATTCGGATTCGGGGCGGCTGCTGGTGGTGGCGATGGACAGATCGCTCGCATCAATCTCGTTGGCTTCGCACAGCAAGACCGCGCGTTGAACTTCATTCTGCACCTGGCGCACGTTGCCCGGCCAGTCGAAGGCCGTGAGGCGGTCCACCGCCGATTTGGTGAAGCCACGGATGGGCCGGCTGGACTGGGCGACGAAGCGTTTCAGAAAAACATTGCAGAGCGGCATGATGTCCTCGCGGCGCTCGCGCAGCGGCGGGAGATGGACGGAGATGGCGCTGATGCGGTAGAACAAATCCTCGCGCAGCTTGCCGTCCTTGATGGCCTCGTCGGGCTTGCGGTTGGTGGCGGCCACGAGCCGGCAGTTGGTCTTGTAGCTGACCGTGCCGCCGACGGGGCGGACTTCCTGATCCTGCAACACGCGCAGCAGCTTGCTCTGCGTATCAATGGGCATCTCGGAAATTTCGTCGAGGAACAATGTGCCGCCGTCGGCCTGGCGGAAATAACCGTCGCGGTCGGAGATCGAACCGGTGAACGCGCCCTTCTTGGAACCGAACAGTTCGGCTTCGATCAGCTCGCGGGGAATCGCGGCGCAGTTGATCTTCACGATCTTTCCCTTGCTGCGCGGACTCATCGCGTGGATGAGGTCGGCGATGACTTCCTTGCCCGCGCCGCTCTCACCGGTGATCAAAATCGGCACGTCGCTCGGGGCGACGCGTTCTATCGTCCGCACCACCGTCTGCATCACGGAACTCTGAAACACGGGCGAGGCGCCGCCGCTCATGGTGGAAAGCGCCCGGCGGAGCGAGCTATTCTCCTCGTTCTGCTGCTTGTGCTCGATCGCCCGCGACACGGTGACCAGCAGGTTCTGGGTGTCGAACGGTTTGTTGAGAAAATGGTAGGCGCCGCGCTTGGTGGCGTTGACGGCGGCCTCGATGGAGGCCATGCCGGTCAGGACAATGACCTCGGTGTCGGGCCATTGTTTCTTGATCTCGGGGAGCAGATCCATGCCGTTGGCGTCGGGCAGTCCCAGATCCAGCAGCACGATGTCCGGCTGCGGCCGGGCGAAGGCTTCCTTCAGCTCCGCGCCACTGCCGGCTTCGTTGACCTCATAGTCCGTGCACAGCAAGGTCGCCAGCAGCTCCCGCAGCTCGGCTTGGTCATCTACGATCAGTATGTTACCCTTCATAAATTTTTCTTTCTATTTTTGGCGCTGGCCTGAACCAAGGCGCAGAACAAGGCCCGATGTTCCGCGTGCCGCGGGGCCAGACGTTCGGGATGAAACTGAACGCCGACCAGAAACGGAAGCCAGTGCGCCACTTCCCGTCTCAACTCCACGGCCTCGACAATCCCATCCGGGCTGACCGCCACGACCTGCAACGGTTCCGCCACCCGGCCCACCGACTGATGGTGCGTGCTGTTCACGCCCAGATTTTTCCGGCCCGTGATCCGGGCCAGCAGCGAATCCGCGCTCAACCGCGCCGGATGAACTTTCTCGCCGCGTTTATCCATGCGCCGGTGTTCGATCGCCCCCGGAACCTGGGATGGTATATCCACAATCAAGGTTCCACCCAGCGCCACATTTAAAAGCTGGCTGCCCCGGCAGATCGCCAGCGTCGGTTTGCGCTGGCGAAAAATTTCGTCAATCAAGAACAGCTCGCGCAACGTGCGCTCGCCGCCGTCGGGCGTCGGCTCCACCGTGCGCCGCAGTTTCGCCGGCAGCTTTTTCTCATACAGCTCCGGCTCGACATCGTCGCCGCCCGTCAACAGGACGCCATCGCAGTGGCGCACGCACTCGGCCATCAATTCGCGCCGGACGCCGGCCGGGGCGATGATCGGAATCCCGCCGGCCATCGTCACCGCGCGCGTGTACGCCTCGGAGAGGCTGATGGAACGGTCGCCAAATTCGACGCCGGTTTGGGCCATGCTCGGCGAGATCAGAATCAACGGCGGTCTGTTCAGTCTGCTCATTTATCGGACAAGTTAGCCAAGACTTGAGCAGGAGACAGCAAGAATTTTAGGCACCGGTTTTGGGACAGCCGAGCCGAGGATTGTCTTGGAGTGCCGACCGCCGGGTCCGCGCGCACCCGCTTTGCCTCCAGCTTTCACAGATACGGCGAGAACAGCCGCGCCAGGGCGTCGCGCAGCTTCACCGGATAACTCCGCGCGTCCACTTCGGCCTGGAGCACTTCGCGCGCGCCGGCAATTTTTCCGGTGATGACCTTCTGCATTTCGTCGGCAAACTCGCGGCCGTAACATTCCACGTTCAATTCAAAGTTCAGCCGCAGACTGCGCGCGTCCCAGTTCGCCGAGCCGAACAACACCCAGTGGCCGTCCACGATCATCAGCTTGGAATGATCGAACGGCGGCGGCGTCAGCCAGACATGGCAGCCGCGCTCGAGCACCTGCCACCACATCGCGCGTGACGCCCAGTGCACAAAGGGCAGATTGCTGCGCGCGGGCAGCACGATGTCCACCCGCACGCCGCGCAGGGCCGCGAGGTTCAACGCCGAGACCAGCGCGGGATCGGGCAGAAAATACGGTGTGAGAATCTGCACGGACGTTTGGGCTTCGGCCAGCGCGGCCAGCAGGGTCCAGTGGAGTTTTTCAAAATCCGCATCCGGCCCGTCGGTGAGGACACGCGCGACGAGATGACCGTCCTCGGTCAGGTCAGGAAACCAGAGAAACCCGTCCAGCACTTCATCGGTCGTGAACGCCCAGTCGTTGGCAAACGCCTCCTGCAATTGGGTCACCACCGGGCCAGCCACGCGAAAGTGCAGGTCCTGGACGGGACTTTTCGGCTGGTCCCGGAGCACGTTGCCGTGCCGGATGTTCATGCCGCCGGTGAACGCCAACCGGCCGTCCACGATCAGGGACTTGCGGTGGTTGCGCAGATTGATGGTGGCCACCCGCCACGGCGCGAGCGAGGGCAGAAAGCGCGCGACCGTCACGCCCCGGCGTTTCAATTCGCGTGTGATGGGCGGCCAGGAATAGCGCGCGCCCGCCGCATCCACCAGGACGCGCACCTGCACCCCGCGCTGCACCGCAGAGCCCAAGGCGTCGGCAAATCTTTTGCCTGAAGCATCGCTGTCGAAAATGTAAGTGGTCAGCGAAATGGATTTTTGGGCGGCCGCGATGGCGGCGAGCATTTCGGGAAAGGCCGCGTCGCCATTGACCAGCGGCTGGATGCGGTTGCCGGAGACGAGCGGTTGCGCGACCAGGCGGTTCACCACGCCGGCGAGCAGCTTCAAATGTTCGGCGGCGGCGGGATTGGGCTCGCCCAGATTTTCCGGACTGGGCCGCTGAAAAGTTCCATGCACGCCGAGCGAGACCGCACGGCGGCGGACGCGGTTCACCCCGAGCACAAGATAAAGGAGCGGGCCGACCAACGGGACGAACCAGATGGTGGCAATCCAAAGCGTGGCGGCGCGGACATCGCGTTTGTGCAGCAGGACGTGGCTCGAAGCGAGCAGCACGGCCAGCAGGTCAAACGCGGCGGCGAGGTGCGGCCAGAATTGGGAAAGATGGTCGAGCCATTGCATCCCGCTGACTTTTGCGGACGGCGGCTGGGGACGCAAGCTCTATGCGGCAGCAAAGGTAGCGGTCGGCGCGCATGCGCTGAGCAAGCGCCGCGCCGAGCGGCGCAATATCCACGCGGAAGCCGCGGAAGTTTTTCAAAACTTGTTCCGGCCCTGGACGGGCCGGTGGGTTGGCGCAAGCGCGCCAACCCCTACCCTCCTTCAGCTCACCTGATATTTTCCGGGGATGGGTACGGCGCGAATCGGCGCGGGACCCCATTCCATTTTCTCCGGCATGAGCGAAGTCTGCCACGCCATGGCTTCATCCCAGGTGATGGCCTGGCCGGTGTAGGCGGATTCGCGGCCCATGATGCAGGTCATGGTGCTGTGGGCGACCGAGGTGGCGTCATTGACGTACGGCGCCGCTCCGCGCACGGCCGCGATGAGGTCGGTGTGTTCCACGATCTGAGGATTGATGCGGGTGCCCTCAAACTTGAACGGATTTTCGCCCTCGATGATGCCATCGTTCAATTTCTTGCACATCCCTTTGGTGCCGACGACGGCTTCGCTGACATTGCCGTCGGTGCCATCTATCTGCCGGCACTGGCTGAACAAGCGAACGCCATTGGCATATTCATACTCCACCGCAAAGTGATCGTAGATGTGGCCGGACTTGGAGCCGAGGGCCTGGCGTCCGCCCTGGCCGTAGGCGCGGACGGGATGGCCCTGCATGATCCAGTTGCACACATCGAGGTTATGCAGGTGCTGCTCAACGATGTGATCGCCGCAGAGCCAGGAGTAGTGGTACCAATTGTGAATCTGCCGTTCCATTTCGGTCTCGCCGTGGTCGCCGCGATGCCAGATGGCGCCCTGATTCCAATAGGCGCGCAGACAGAGGACTTCGCCGATGGCCCCCGCGTGAATGCGCTTGATGGTTTCCATGTAGCTCGCCTGATGGCGGCGCTGGGTGCCGGCGACGACGCACAGTTTTTTCTCGCGCGCGAGTTCCCCGGCGGCGATGAACTGGCGGATGCCGGGCGCATCCACGGCCACGGGTTTTTCGCAGAAGATATTTTTGCCTGCTTTCACGGCGGCTTCAAAGTGGATGGGCCGGAAACCGGGCGGCGTGGCGAGGATGACGTAATTGACATCGGCCAGGTCGCAAACTTTCTGGTAGGCATCAAACCCGGAGAAGCAAAATTCCGGCGCGACCTTGAACTTCTCGGCGGCCTTTTTGGCCTGGCCTTCAAACACGTCGGCCACGGCGGCGACGGTCACGTTCGGCGCGGACGCGATGGCATTTCCCACGGCATCGGTGCCGCGACCACCACAACCGATGAGGCCGATTTTTATGACATCATCAGGTGCGGCATGGCTGGTCTGGACAAAGGGGAAGTTGGTCAGGACGGCCGAGCCGGCGGCCAGCATGGAGGTGCGTTTGAGGAAGCGGCGGCGGTTCACCACTGTAAGGGAAGAAGGATCGTTTTGTTCGCTCATGGTAGTTTTAGTTTTGTGTGCTTTGGTTTAACGTCCGCCGCTCCGAGTTTATTCATGCCGTTGATTTATTTACCGCGGTTAGCCCGCGGGGGACGTTGTGTCTGGGCCATGCCGCGGATTGTCGCCAAAAACTTTCAACGTGCAAGGTGAAACTTCTGACAGTGAAACTTCTGATCCGGCGGTTTGTTACGGGCGGCCAAGTTTGGGATCCAGATTAGCCGAGAGTTCGGCGGGAGTGACAGCTGACTTCACGCCGTCTCCGGGCACCTCCACCTTGGCCGTCCACAAAATTGCGTTTAGGACCAGCTTGCGAACATTATCGTCGCCCCAGTTGCGGTGATAATGTCCGCCGGTGAAACCAAAGCCGCGTCCGCCGCCCGCCCGCTCTGAAGCCCACGCCACGGACTGCGGCTCGCCCCGCGCGACGAGTTCACGCACCACCGGGTTGCCCTCGTGCGGTCCGTCGTTTCTCTTCGTGGTGCTTTCTCCGGGCACGGCAAGGAGGATGGGTGTCACGCCTTTCATGCTGTCCCGGAAGCGCATGTGAAAATACCATTCGTCCGCCAGGCGGAACGGCTGGACGCCGCGCGTGATGGGATGGGCGGGCAGGGTTTTGAAGTCCGCCGTCCAGTCAGGATTCACCGACCAATTGATTTCAAACGCTCCGCCCAGCCAGTGGAGAAATTCCGGCTCGCCCTTTTCAATCGTCGGCTCGACCGAGTAATGGAGGCAGACCAGGCCCACGCCCTCGTCCATGAGCACGCCGAGGGTTTTCAAATGATCCGCCTTCAACACCGGATGAGCGCCGCCGCCGTCGCTGTATATCACCACCGTCCCAGCGTCATCGAAAGCCTTGACGTCGTTGGGCCAGCCGTTCGAGTAAACCAGGCAAGTCACACCGGGCATTTTGTCCAGGCATGATTTTAGCAGCAGGCAGCCGGCGCGATATTCGTGCGCGCCGGGCCCGTGGCTCGGCGGCCCCGCGATGAAGACGATTTTTTTGTCGGCGGCGGAAGCCCTCAGCGCAACAACCGCCAGGGCCAAGGCGAGCAGAAGTGGTTTCATGGTGTTGAATTGGGAGGTTGGACGTGGCGGCCGGCGGAAGGTTTCAGCGACTGCGGGGAAAACTTCCGACCGCTCACCCCGATTTTCCCCGGCATCAGCTCAAGCCCGCCGCAGCCCGGTTGACTGCTCGCTAATGGGTTGGGAAAATATTTGGCGACCCTACCGGGAATCGAACCCGGGCTACCTCCGTGAAAGGGAGGTGTCCTAACCGCTAGACCATAGGGTCGCGAAGGGCGCAAAGATAATCACCGGGCGCAGGTTGTCACGCAAAATTCGCGTTTGCGTTGCCCCTTTTTTTTCAATAGGTTCACCCCTCATTGCTAATGAAAGTTTATATTGACGGAAAATATCTCGACGAGCGCCACGCCAAGGTGTCCGTGTTCGATCACGGCTTGCTGTACGGCGACGGGATTTTTGAGGGCATCCGCGCCTACAACGGGCGCGTCTTCAAACTGAAAGAACACATTGACCGCCTGTTTTCCTCGGCAAAGGCGATTCTGCTGGAGATCCCGCTGACCCACGCCGAACTGATGAAGGCCACCGTCGCCACCATTCGCGCCAACAAACTGCGCGACTGCTATGTCCGGCTCATCATCACGCGCGGCATCGGCACGCTCGGCTTGAATCCGCGCAGCTGCAAACAACCGTCGGTCATCATCATCGCGGGAAAAATCCAAGTCTACCCCGCGGAGCTTTACGCGCGCGGCATGGACATTGTGACCGTGCCGACGACGCGCAACCTGCACAGCGCCCTGAACCCGGCCATCAAGTCGCTCAACTATCTCAACAACATCCTGGCCAAGATCGAGGCGAACAACGCGGGGGTGGAGGAGGCGGTGATGCTCAACTCCGAGGGCTTCGTCGCGGAATGCACGGCCGACAATTTGTTCATCATCAAGGACGGCAAGCTCTTTACGCCGCCGCTCTCGGCTGGAGCACTGTATGGGATCACCCGCCAGACCGTGATGGAACTGGCGGAACAATCCGGCGTTTCAGTGAGCGAACCGAACCTGACCCGCTACGATTTGTTCAATGCGGACGAGTGTTTTCTGACGGGCACGGGCGCGGAAATCATGCCAGTCATCAAGATTGACGGGCGCGTGATCGGCAGCGGCAAACCCGGGCCGTTGACGCGGAAACTGGTCACGGAATACCATTCCTTGACTAAAGTGTCCGGTCAGCCGATATACGAATAAGAAATTATGCTGTGTTCCGTCTGCAAAGAAAAAGAAGCCACGGTGTACTACACGAACATCGCTGATGGGAAGACGAAGAACGTCAACCTGTGCGAAGAGTGCGCCAAGGCCAAAGGCATCAACGAGACCTCCGGGTTTTCGCTGGCGGATTTGATGTTGGGCCTGGGTGCCTCGCAAGAAATCGAAGAAGCCAGCGGTGGCGTGGCCTTGAAGTGCGGCCGGTGCGGTTACAGCCAGGACGATTTCAAGAAGTCGGGCCGGTTGGGCTGTCCCGATTGCTACACGGTTTTTGCCGACGGGCTGGAAGGTCTCCTCAAGACCATGCACAAGGGCACGCGCCATGTTGGCAAGGTCCCCGAAGCGCTGCGGGCAAACCGGGATTTGTCCGAGCGTTTGAAAAGCCTGCAAAAGCGCCTGACCAAGGCGGTCGAAGGCGAGGACTTTGAGCAGGCGGCGAAGCTGCGCGACGAGATCAAGCAGACCAGCGCGAAGCTAACCACCACGGCTGTGGTCTGACATCATGGACATCCACGAATTTCTAGCCCCGCCTGCTGAAACAGCGCGCCGTAGAGGCCCGCTCGACCGGATCGTCATGTCGAGCCGCGTCCGCCTGGCCCGCAACCTCAAGGCGTACTCCTTTCCCAGTTGGGCCAAGAAACCGGAGCGCATCAAGATCCTCGAAACGATCCGCCCCGCCGTCGCGAGCCTGCCGGAGATGGAGAATTCCTTTTCCGCCGCGCTCGACGACCTCACCGCGCTCGACAAACAGATTCTGGTGGAGCGCCACCTCGTCAGCCGCGAGCATGCCGCGAAGAGCGCAGGCAGCGGCCTGGTTTTGAACCGGGACGAAACCCTCTGCGTGATGATCAACGAAGAAGATCACATGCGGATGCAGGCGTTGCGGCCCGGCCTGCAGATCCGCCAGGTCTGGCAGGCGATTGACCAGGTCGACTCGGAGCTGGAGAAAAAACTGAGCTACGCGTTCAGTTCCAACCTCGGCTATCTGACCGCCTGTCCAACGAACCTCGGCACGGGCATCCGTGTCAGCGCGATGCTGCATCTGCCGGGACTGGTATTATCCGAACAGATCAACCCCATCATCCAGTCGGTGAACAAGCTTGGTCTGGCCGTGCGCGGACTTTATGGCGAAGGCACCGAAGCCCTCGGCAATGTCTTTCAAGTGTCCAATCAGATGACATTGGGCGAATCCGAAAGCGCCATCGTCGAGCGTCTGGAAAAAGTTTTGGCGCAGATCATCGAGCACGAAGAAAACGCGCGCGAATTGCTTTCAGAAAAAAAGCCAAAGACCGTTTATAACCATATCGGTCGGGCTTACGGCATCTTGGCAAACGCCCACAGCATTTCCTCGAAAGAGACGATGAATCTGCTGTCGTTGCTGCGGTTGGGCGTGGATTTGGGACTGTTCCCCGGCGTGGACCGGTCGCTGGTGGATGAGATGTTCATTCTGACGCAGCCGGCCCATTTGCAAAAGCAGCACTCGGAGAAATTGTCCGCCGAGGAACGTGATTTGCTCCGGGCAGACATGCTTCGGGAAAGGCTTTGGCCGGTCAACCGCCCCATCACCAAGCCGCCGGGCAAGAAATCCGGCGAATTGGACAAACAATAAAAGTGAAGCACTGTAATTTATGAGCGATGAAGCCATGAGTAATTTTACGCCGCGTGCCCAGCAGGTGCTGGCGCTCGCGCGCAAGGAAGCGGACCGCTTCAACCACAATTTCGTCGGCACCGAGCATCTCCTGCTCGGGCTGATCAAGCTGGGCCAGGGCGTAGCCGTGAACGTCCTCCAGAAGATGGGCCTCGATTTGGAGACCGTCCGCATGGAAGTCGAAAAGCAGGTCGGCACGGGACCCGATCAGAAAATGATCGGCAACATCCCCTACACGCCACGCGTGAAAAAAGTCCTCGCCCTCGCCGCGCGCGAGGCCAAGGCACTCAACCACACTTACGTCGGGACCGAACACATCCTGCTCGGCCTGCTTCGCGAAGGGGACGGCGTGGCCGCCCGGGTTTTGAAAAACCTGGATGTGGACATCGAGCAAACGCGCCAGGAAATTTTAAAGGAGCTGGATCCCAACTTCGCCGCCGCTGAAGAAGCTGGAGCCGCGCCCGCTGCTGCGACTGGTGAAGTTCCAGAAAAACCCGTGGGCGAAAAAAAGGGTGAAGTCAAAACGCCCGCGCTCAAGGCGTTTGGCCGCGACCTCACCGAGATCGCCAAGAAGAGCGAAATGGATCCGGTCATCGGCCGCAAAAACGAAATCGAGCGCGTCATCCAGATCCTCTGCCGCCGCACGAAGAACAATCCCGTGCTCCTCGGCGAGGCGGGCGTCAGGAAGACCGCCATCGTCGAAGGCCTCGCCCAGGAAATCGCCAGCGGCAACGTTCCGGAACTGTTGCGCGAAAAGCGTGTCATCACGCTCGACCTCGCGTTGATGGTCGCCGGCACCAAGTATCGCGGGCAGTTCGAAGAGCGCATCAAGGCGGTGATGGACGAAATCCGCCGCGCCAAGAACATCATCCTGTTCATCGACGAACTCCACACCATCGTGGGTGCCGGTTCTGCCGAAGGCACGATGGATGCCTCGAACATCATCAAGCCCGCCCTGAGCCGCGGCGAACTGCAATGCATCGGCGCGACCACGCTCAACGAGTACCGCAAATACATCGAGAAGGACGCCGCGCTGGAACGCCGCTTCCAGTCCGTGAAGGTGGAGGCTCCGTCCGTGGAAGAAGCCATCTTGATCTTGAAGGGCCTGCGCCCGAAATACGAGGAGCATCACAAGGCGGAGTTCACCGACAAAGCCATTGAAGCCTCGGTGAAACTTTCCGACCGTTACATCAGCGACCGGTTCCTGCCGGACAAAGCCATTGACCTGATGGACGAAGCCGGCTCGCGCGCGCGGATCGGCACGATGACCCGTCCGCCGGAAGTCAAGGGCTTGGAAACCGAAATCGAAGACATCAAATCGCAGAAGGAACGCGCGATCAAGAACCAGGATTTCGAGGGCGCCGCCGCCATGCGCGACAAGGAAAAGCACGCCAAGGAAAAACTGGAATCCGTGCTGAAAGACTGGCGCACCAGCCGCGAGGAAAAGCGCGTCAAGGTGGACGAGGAAGACATTTTGCACGTCGTCTCCAAATGGACCGGCATTCCCCTGCAACGCATGGAGCAAGGCGAGATGGACCGGCTGTTCCAAGTGGAAGTGGAAATGTCCAAGGTCGTCATCGGCCAGAAGGAAGGCGTTTCGGCCATTTGCAAAGCGCTGCGCCGTTCGCGCGCCGACTTGAAAGATCCGCGCCGCCCCATCGGCACCTTTGCTCTGCTCGGCCCGACCGGCGTGGGCAAAACGCTGCTCGCGAAAACGCTCGCGGAACAAATGTTTGGCGACAGCAAATCCCTCATCCAGCTCGACATGAGTGAGTACATGGAAAAATTCAACGTGTCGCGCCTCGTTGGTTCGCCGCCAGGATACGTCGGCTACGAAGAAGGCGGCCAGCTCACCGAACAGGTGCGGCGCAAACCATATTCCGTCGTGCTCTTCGACGAAATCGAGAAGGCGCATCCGGATGTCTGGAACATGTTGTTGCAGATTCTGGAGGAAGGCAAATTGACCGACAACATTGGCCGCGTCGTCAACTTCCGCAACACCATCATCCTGATGACCTCGAACGTCGGCTCGGACACGATCAAGAAACAGTCCACGCTGGGCTTTTCACCAATCTCCGACGAAGGCAGCTATGAAAAGATGCGCGAGAAGATTCTCGACGAGGCGAAAAAGACCTTCCGACCGGAATTCTTGAACCGTCTGGATGACATCATCGTCTTCCGCTCAATGACCAAGCCCGATCTCATCCAGATTCTGGATCTGGAAATTGCCAAGGTCACCGCGCGCTTGAAGACCAAACACATCGGCCTTGAGCTGGATGAGAAGGCCAAGGACTTCCTGGTGGGCAAGGGCTATGATCCGCAGTACGGCGCGCGCCCGATGCGCCGTTCCGTGGAACGCTACCTGGAAGACCCGCTCGCCGAGGAGATCCTGCGCGGCAACCTGCATGAAGGCGAGCCGATCACGGTCACAAGTGAAAACGACAAGCTGGTCTTCACGCAAAAAGCCGCCACGGAAGGCGCGCTGTCCAGTTGACCTGGTAGGCCACTTACTTCAACGCCAGCCCCCAACGGAGGCTGGCGTTTTTTTGTGCTCACCCTGCCGGACCGGCGAAATTTCTATTTGAACGAAACCGCGACTTCAGGAATCATATCCCTGTCAGTCTAAACCAAAAATAACCAAGGAAAAACAATATGAAAAAATTCAACCTGCCGCTCATCGCGCTGGCGACATTGCTGGCGACCACGCTGCTGACCTCGGCCAATGCGGCCGAGAAACAGGAAGTCACCCTCACCGGGGAGGGTAAATGTGCCAAATGCGCGCTGCATGAGGCAGACAAGTGCATGAACGTGCTCCAGACCAAGGAAGACGGCAAAACCGTGACGTATTATCTGGCTGAAAACAAGTTGAGCAAGGACTTCCATGAAAACATCTGCAAGGGGTCGCACAAAGTTACTGCGACCGGTACCGTCAAGGAAAAAGACGGCAAGAAGATCCTGACCGCCTCCAAGATCGAACTGGCGAAGGAATAGCCCTCCGGAGGCCTCGAACTCGCCCGCCTTGGTCCACCAAGGCGGGCATTTTTTTTGCGAGCGGATCAGTCCTTGGCCACATGGGGTTCGCCCGGGTGAACGGCGTGCTGTTTTTTATGCTGGTGCCGGGCCACAATGCCGCGAACCACAAAGAAGGTAATCATCGTGACCGGGACACCGCAGAAAATCGAGCCCACCAGGAGGGGTTTTCCCACGGTGAGAAACGTCGTCCAGTTCAGCCATTCGTTCCAACGCAGATGCAGCCGCGTCATCTTTTGGGGCCATTCGTAATTCAGCAGCCAGTACCCCACCTTGTATTCCCATAAGAAAACCACGGGCATGAACGGCAACATCAAATCATGCAGTGTGGTCGCGACGACCGCGGCGATGATATTGCTCCGTGTCAGCCAGGCAAAAAGAATGGCCAGCAGGGTTTTCAATCCGAACAGCGGAGTGAAGCCGAGGAAAATGCCGATGGCCACGCCGCCGGCAATCGCCTCGGGTGTGTCGCGGATCGCCAGCAGCTTCAACGAATGGGTTTGCAGCCAGCGGCGCAGGTTCATAGGTTGCGATTAAAGGCCACAGCAGCTTCGTAGCGCACGCCAGTGCCGCCGAAAATATCCAGCGCCGAGCCGATGGTCAGGTCCACCTTCCCCTGCCCCAGCCGCGTGACCTGTTCCAGATCAGCCAGGGAATTAGCCCCGCCCGCATACGTCGTGGGAATCGGCGTCCACGCGCCCAGGCTGGCCACGAGTTCTGAATCAATCCCTCGGCAAAGCCCTTCCACATCCACGGCGTGAATCAAAAACTCCGCGCAATGAGCCGCGAGACTCGCCAGGGTTTCGCGGCAGACCATGAGCTCCGTGAATTTTTGCCAGCGGTCCGTCACCACAAAATAATTACCGCCGCGCTTCCGACAGCTTAGGTCGAGCACGAGCCTTTCCTTGCCGATATTCTTGACGAGCTGTTGCAGCCGCTCGGCATGGAGCCGACCGTCGCGAAAAACCCAGGAGGTGACGATGACGTGCGCAGCCCCCGCATCGAGCCAGGCGCGGGCATTGTCCACCGTGATGCCGCCGCCGATCTGCAAGCCGCCGGGATACGCCTGCAACGCCGACCGCGCCGCGGCTTCGTTGCCGGAGCCCAGCATGATGACATGGCCGCCGGTGAGTTGGTCGCGTCGATAGAGTTCGGCGAACCAAGCAGCCGGATGCTCGGAAACAAAATTGGTGCGCAACTGGCCGGGCGAGTCGCTGAGTGAGCCGCCGACAATTTGTTTCACTCGGCCGTCATGGAGATCAATGCAGGGGCGAAACATGTTTCGACAAGAATCAGGCAAGCTGGGGCAAGTTCCAAGTTCCAAGTTTCAAAGGCGTTTGCCGGCAGGGCGCGCAGTGAGATGGCATCCCGGCGCGCACGGAGTGACGCGCCCTACCTCGCAGGCTTGAATTGCAACGAGCCGGTACTAAGCAGCGCGCCTGCCGCGGTGCTGGCGGTGACTTTCTTTGAATCCGCCACCCCGGCGGCAAGTCCGGCGGTGATCGCGCTGGAGGTGGAAGTGCCACTGACCAGATACGGCTGGCTGTTGTAATAAACCACCGCCGAGCCCGGCACCATCAGCTTGATATAATCGGCATAATTGGCGTAAGGAGCCAGTTGCCCCTGGTTGCCGGCCGTGACGGAGATGACTTCAGAATAGGCGGCCGGATAAAACGGCCGGGCCGTGGCATTGTTGCCGGCGGCAGCGAAAACGGGGATCCCTTTCTGGGCGGCCTGCGCGATGATGTCATGCAGAATCTGGCTGTCGCTCTCGCTGCCGAGGCTCAGGTTGATGATGCTGGCGCCGTTGTTGACCGCCGCCGCAATGCCCGCCGCCACGTTGAAGCTGTTCGCCGTCACGTCTGGCCCATAAACATCCACGCTCAACACCTGCACGGAAGAACTGCCGCCCGCAGTATTGGCCACGCCCCGCAAAATATCCTGAAACATGGACGTGCCGTGACTGGGCGCGGCAGGATCGGGGTGCGCGTCCCCGGCCACCGAAATGGATTTGTACAAGAACTGGTCGAGTTCCTTGCCGAGCGGTTGGACGGCCGTGTCTGGAAGGCCGACAATGACGCGCCCCGTGTCACCGGGCGGATTCAATTTCAATTGCACGGGCGGAGGAACACCACTGGTCGAATCCAGTTTGGCCACGAGGGGCGATGGTTCCATGAAATAATTATTTTCCACACTGGCCACATCCGTGCTGCCGGCCAACTGGGCCCGCGCGGCGTCTGCGGCAACTTCGTCGGGAAACTGGAGGCGGTAGGCGTTGAGGCCGTCAATTTTCCCGAGCACTTTGGCGCCGAGTTTTTTGGCCAAGTCGTCAATGTTCGCGCCGGGTTTCAGGCGGACGATCAGTTCGTTCGGGATCTTTTGGGCCGCGGTTTCCTTTGAGGCGGACAGCGCTCCCGGTCGAATGGCCACGGTCGCATTCGCCCGGGCGGTGCGAAAAACAAACAGCCGCGCCTGTCCATTGGTTTGCGGGACGAAGGCATAATTCAATTCGCCAAGCAGGCGGTGCAGCGCGTCGCCCGAGGGCAGTTCCTGGAATTTCACCGAGACGTTGGCGTTGAGGTTGGACTCGATGAAGACGTGCCAGCCGGTGAGCTTGGCAACACCTTCCAGCACCCGCTGGAGTTCCACGGATTGAATGTCGGCGGTGACGCGGTCGCGGTCGGTCTGCCAGGTGAGCACGTCCTTGGCGCGGCCAGAAATCGCCGCCAGCAAAAACAAGGCGATCGCGGCGCGTTGAACAAGCAATCTCATGGGCAGGAACATATCAGACCGGTGGCGAAAGGAAAGTTTTTGGAAATCACGGCCGCTGCAGCCGGAAGAACTGGCTGGTGGTGCTGGCTGGGACCCAAGTGGTGTTCTGGCCGTTGGTCATGGTGACGGCCGCGCCGACGGTGGTCCAGACGACGGGCGGGTTCAAGCTGTCGGTGGACACCAGGCGGAAGCCCGTCGGCGAATTGGTCCAGGAAAGCAAGGTGTTGCCGTTAGTCAGCGCGATCCGCAGGTTCACGCAAAAAAACTCAAAAGCGAGCGCGTAGGTCTCGCTGCCTGAAACCTGCGTGGCGCTACCCCGCTTGAGAACCTGCAAGTCGTAACGGCCGGGCGCCAGCTGCGGCAGATACAGATGTTCGACGTTGTCCACAGCGCTGGTGCTGCTCAACACGAGGGTGCTGTTGCTGGCGTTGTACAAAAACAAATCCAGGTTGTTGATGGCCGGCTGGTTGTTCTGACGATTCCAGACCAGCGTGGCGGTGAACGTGCCCGGACTGCTGTTAGTGAGGTTGAAATAGTAGTGGTTTACAGCGTCCTGGGTGGGGATTGTTGTTGAAATGGTGTTGTGATCCCAGCCAGCCCAAACAGCCACGTTGCCAGTGTTCGCACCGGGAGGGTGCGAATTGCCGCTGGTGACGGTGGTGGATTCTATGAAGGCTCGCTTGCCGCCTTTCAATTGTTTCCACGAGTTGAACACGTTCACGATGCCCGCGCCGTACCGCGCATCCAGCGGTGTGGTCGGGCCATTGGTCCAGTCGTCCGGTTTGATCGCGCCATTGAGCAGGAGCGTTTTGATGGTGATGGGGTTGGTGGCGGTCGTGGAAGTTCCCGCGCCGGCATCGTTGCGCGCGCCGGCCTGCCACAAGATCGCGGCGGCACCGGAAACGTAGGGGGCGGAAAAACTGGTCGCTCCGCTGCCGGGGGAGGTAATGTCCGGCTTGCTGCGCCCGTCGGCGGTCGGGCCGACCGAGGAGTTGCCGTCGATGACTCCGACGGCGATGCCATTGTAGGTAGTGGCGGGTGGATTGGAGCTGATCGAACCGCCGTTGCCCGCGCCGTTAACAAAAAGCGTTTTGTGCGCGGCGGCGTAATTGTCATAGGCCGGATCAATGACCGCTTGCTCGGAGGCGTCAAAAAGAAAACTTTGATTCACCACCGCGGCAGAAATGGCAACGTTGGCCCCAATTCTCGAGTTAAAAAAATTGACTGCTTCATAGTTGTAAACATGCGTGACGTTGGTAGCGACGCCTAGATACACCGGACCGTTGTTGCCATAGAAAACTCCACCGACGCTGGCGGCGTGGTCTGAGTTGGTGCCGACGCTGTTGGGGTAGGTTGTCGCCGTCCCGAGGTCTGAATAATATGTGAAAAGGCCTACGGGCTGACCGACCGTGGATGGCGGCACCTCGAACGCATAAGGCGAGGTGTAATAAGGCGCCTCCACTTGCGCCACGCGCACGCCACTTCCATTCAGCGTGGGATCCACCTGCCGCAGCAGGGTGACGCCGACGGTGTCAAGATTGGTGGCTTGGGCCGAAATTGCCGCCGCACAAATAAAAAGGGCGTTCGGCAGTTTCACAAGGAGTCTTGCAAATGGAGTTTGTTCGCGATCAGTTTCATGTCGAGTTCGTAGCGGTTCCCGCACGGCAATGGATTAACTGCAGACATCATCACCCTGAATACGAACCTAGTAAAGCCCCGGCCGCAGAGAACTTGCGCCGCACCGCCAAAGCGGCGCTGCGGCACAAATTTGCCGGCTGATGCCACTCCAGAGATTTGACACCCCGCCCAAGTTTGAGACATCCTTTCCGAAGCTTGCCGGGCAGATTGTTCGTGGCATTCCGGAAATCAAAGTATTTTGATTCGATTTGCAACTTGAACCGGCTTCCGGGGTTCAATTTTGTAGGCTTTGCCTCATGGCACCAGCTTTGCTGAGTTGGATGCATCGGTCGGTAACCGGCAATATGTGAACGGCAGCTGTATTAATAATAAAAACCGCCGGTTACCACGTTCACACCGCAACAAAAAAGAAAGACATAAACTAGTATGAAAAACAAAAACACCTCCCAAGCGGGCTTCACGCTCGTCGAAATCATGATCGTGGTCGCCATCATCGGCCTGCTCGCCGCGATCGCCATCCCCAACTTCGTCCGCGCCCGCACCACGGCGCAGATGAACGCCTGCATTAACAACCTGCGCCAGGTGGACGCGGCGATCCAGCAATGGGCGCTGGAAAACAACGCCGGCGGCGCCGCCACAGTCACGGCTGCAAACATCACCGCGTACCTGGGTCGCGGCGCGAGCGGCTCGATCGCCAGCGTCTATTGCCCGGCGGACACCGCCAAGACCTTCGCCACCAGCTACACGATCTCCGACACCGGCACCAAACCGGTCTGCCAGAAAGTTCCCGGCAGCACCGCTGGCGTGTCTCACTTCATCAACTAACTTGTTTTGGGTTGCGCCCGCGCGCAACTGCTCGCAAAAGGCTTGGAAGCAATTCCAAGCCTTTTTCTTTTGTCCAGTGCCTTGTCCCCATCGAAGACACAAGCCTGAATTCGGCCCCACCCACATTCTCCGCAGGCTGAGATTTCTTCCGTCTTTTGAAAAATCAACGCGGGCACGGAGGCTGCTGATTTTTAGACGAATACTTTAGATTTAAAACAATATGAAACTACCAACCGACAGAATGAATCCCGGGTTCAAAACTCCAGGCTTGGGCCAACCGACGAACAATGGGTTTACGCTTCTGGAGTGCATGATCGTGCTGGCGATCATCAGCCTGCTGGCCGCGATCACCGTCCCCAGCATGGTGCATGCGCGCACTACGTCGCAGATGCACGACTGCATCAGCAACCTGCGGCAGGTGGACGCCGCCGTCCAACAATGGGCCCTTGAAAACGGTGCCGGCGCTGGCACTCCAATCACCTCCGGGAACATCCGTCCCTATCTCGGCCGTGGCAGCAGCGGATCCATCCAATCGGTCTTTTGTCCGGCGGATGTAACCAGGCTGTTCGACAACAGCTATAGCATCTCCGACACCGGAACCAAGCCGGCCTGCGCCATCGTCCCCGTGTCGCACCTGCTCAATTGAAGCCGCGCAACGGAATCAGGCTGTCAGTGCGCGTTTGGGAACCGAACCCTTGGTTCCCCCGATTTTCTGGCGATGAAAGAAAACCTCAATCAACGGTCTTGCGCCAAACGATGTATTTGACCACCGGATCAAAGTGGGCCAGATATTCCCAGAAAAGCCTAAACCAAACCGCACAACGACCGATAAAGAATGCGAAGACGGGTGCTATGTGATCATGTTTCCCTATATTCAAGAACGGTTTTATTGCTTGCAATCCGGCACAGACATTTTACAAATGCATCCTGAAAACTCAGGAGCTTATGAGAAAGACTAGCAAGACAGCCAAAAGCGTGAGGGTTTTTCTGGTTGACGATCATCCTTTGGTGCGTCAGGCGCTGAAAGACGCCATCGGCGGGGAATGTGATTTGGAAGTCTGTGGTGAGGCCGAAGACCGGGATGAAGCATTGCGTGGCATCGCGGCGGTGGCCCCGGATCTGGCCATAGTGGATTTGCGCCTGCGCACCTCCGACGGGCTTGATCTGGTGAGGGATATTTGCAGCCATCACCCGAACGTCAAGAGCTTGGTGCTTTCCATGCAGGATGAATCCATGACCGCCGAGCGGGCGGTCCGCGCGGGAGCGCGTGGTTACATCTCCAAACAGGAAGCCCCAAAAAAAATCATTGAGGCCGTGCGCAAGGTGCTGCGCGGTGAGATTTACTGGAGCGAGAAGGCGGCGGCCATGGTGGCCTCCAAAATTACGACACCGATAAAACCAACCAATGGTTCTGCCATCGAACGCCTGTCCGAACGCGAATTGCAGGTGTTTGAGATGATTGGCCTGGGGCAAAGCACCCAACAAATCTCGGACGTGCTCCACATTGACGTCAGCACCGTGGAAACTTACCGGTCGCGCATCAAGGAAAAACTCGATCTTACCAACGGCCCCGAATTGCTCCAGACCGCCATCCGCTGGTCCTTGAACAAGGCAGCCCACTGATCTTTGTTAAACAAGCCAACTGTCTGCAAAACCATCAACCTGCATCCACAACAACCCGCATGAATATCTGCAACACTAAACAACGCACCTTCTTAGGGCTAGTCGGAATAGCTTCAATCCTCGCGTTATCGGGCTGCGGAACCACAAAATACTCGCAAATTCCGGGGAACCAGGCGGGGGTGCCTGAAAAAATTACCCTTTTGGAAGGGGATGTGGTGAAAATCACCTTCCCAGATTCTTCGACCTTCAACACCACAGCAAAAGTCAGGCGCGATGGACAGATCACCCTTCCGGTGGTCGGTGAGATTCATGTGGCTGGCATGACTTCCGGAGAATTGGAAAAGGCCTTGGTGGCCAAGTATGCCGATCAAATTGTCTCCAAGGAAATCAACGTCAGCATTGAGTCCTCCACTTTTCAAGTCTATGTCACCGGCGCTGTGATGCATCCCGGGAAAGTTGTTTCTGACCGACCGCTGACCGCCTTGGAGGCGGTTTTGGAAGCTGGCGGGGTGGATTACTCGCAGGCCAATCTGAAAGGGGTGATCATCAGCCGGAACATCCGCGGGCGGCTGGAGCATTTCAAGGTGAACCTGCAGGATGTGATCAGCGGCAAGAGCAGTGAGACCTTCCATTTGCGGCCGAACGACATCGTTTTTGTCCGCGAAAAATTCTCCTGGTTCTGAGCTCGCCACCGGGCGACACAACCGCCGGAGTAAGAGGAGGTTTGAAACCTTTTCACGCCTCTTGAAATCAATGCACCTGAGGTCAACGCCAGCGGCCAAATGCCTCTCAGTTATTGGGAACCACGTCATGTTTTCCACTACAAAGCCGTGGCGTGAGGCCGGACACAAATCAGTGTTTAACGTGACAGACAAACGGAGGCCGATCGTATATGTTCACCTGAATGGGTGATCTCCCTTCAGGGTCCAAAGCGAAAGGATCTCTAAACCGGGGAAAATAAAAGTAAGGTTTGCTGGAAAATGGACGATTTTGAAAGCGGAAGAATGAACACTGAGTTTGACATGGCCTGGTACTGTGCGCGGACGAAACCGAAGCACGAGCATATTGCCGGGGCAAACCTCCAACGCCATCTGGGTTTGGAGGTTTTTAATCCTCGCTTGAAAATCGAGCGGGTGACACGACGCGGGGTGGTCCGCCGGGTGGAACCACTTTTTCCCTGCTACCTTTTTGTTCGGGGCTTTGCTCAATCCCTGAACGAAATCCGCTATGTCGCTGGCGTCAGCACACTCGTCCATTTCGGCCAGGAGATTCCAACGGTGTCGGACTTGATCATCGAAGAACTGAGACAGTGCTTTCAAGAAGAAGAAATGTTGTCGGTGGAAGACCGCCTCGATCCGGGAGCAGAAGTCTCGGTTGCGGACGGGGCCTTTCGGGGTTTTCAGGCAATCGTTCTGCGAGTGCTTCCCGCAAGGCAGCGTGTGCAAATCTTGCTGGACATCCTTGGCCGGCAGACTTTGGTTGAAGTGGACCGCCAATCCATCATCATGGAAAACCGGAACATGGTTGATCTGATGCCGACCTTGGCGGCGGATTGATGAAAACCGAGGCAGTTTTGGGGTTTGCTTTGAATAAATGAGTATGCTGCGGGTTGACAACCCTGAGTGGGCGCAAATTGATGGCGGCCTACAAGTGCGGAGCTTTGCCAAATCCGGGCGGGCAGGACTCATCCTGCCTTTTACTCTGAACGTGAAACAACCTCGGCCGTCGTGACTGTAATGAGTTCCAAAAAACACAAGAATTTGACTGGGACCGGCGATGCCGGATGCCCCGGCGAGATGCCGTTATGGAAACGGCTGCTTGATCTCTCCTGCATACTTTTGTCAGCTCCGGTATGGCTGCCAGTGATGCTCCTACTGGGAATTTTGATCAAAATAGTCTCCCCCGGCCCTGCATTGTTCCGCCAGGAACGCGTCGGCCATCTGGGGCGGCGATTCACCTGTTTCAAGTTTAGAACCATGCGGGTCAACGCCGACCCTGGGCTTCACCAAGGGCACCTCAACCGCCTCATGGATTCCGATGTGCCAATGAAGAAGCTGGATGCCGATGGCGACCCCCGGCTCATCCCCGGAGGGCTGCTCTTGCGCTCGCTGGGAGTGGACGAACTGCCTCAGATTTTCAACATCCTCCGCGGTGAAATGAGCCTCGTCGGGCCGCGCCCATGCGTGCCTTACGAGTATGACAACTACAGCCCACATCATCGCCGCCGCCTGGAAGCCGTGCCCGGCTTGACCGGCTTGTGGCAGGTGAGCGGCAAAAACCGAACCACCTTCGAGAAGATGGTCGACCTCGACATTTTTTACGCGGCCAACAAAACCCTTTTTCTGGACTTGAAAATCATTTTAAAAACCATTCCCGCAATTGCTTCTCAAACCAAAGATATCAAGGACCAGTGCAAGGCGGATCAAAAGCCGGCTTTGCCGGATGCGCCCGCTGAACAGCGCCAGTGCTGATGCGGACTGCGCCAGACATTTCAGAGAAAGTTCTAATAAACTCATGGAGGTAATATGACAAAACAAATAAAAGTCGGAGTCGTTGGTTGCGGATACTGGGGCCCCAACCTGATTCGCAATTTCAGGGCGCTGCCGGATTGCAGCCTCAAGGTCATGTGCGATCTGAACCAGGATCGCTTGAAACACCTTCGAACCTTGTACCCGGAGGTCGAAGCCTCAACCGACTTCAATCACATGTTGAACGGCTGCGGACTGGACGCCGTTGTGATCGCGACCGCCGTGCGGTTCCATTACACCATGGCCAAAGCGGCCCTGCTCGCCGGCAAACACACCTTCATTGAAAAACCCATGGCCGCTTCCGCCAAGGAATGCGAGGAACTCGTGGAGATCGCCCAGCAAAAAGGCCTGGTGCTCATGATCGGACACACCTTCCTTTACTCCCCGGCGGTGCGGAAAATCAAAGAACTGGTTGAATGGGGAGACTTGGGGGAAATCCGCTATATTTGCGCCCGCCGTCTCAATCTGGGCCTTTATCAGAAAGACATCAACGTGGCCTGGGATCTGGCGCCGCACGACATCTCCATCATTCTTCACATCATGGAAGAAAATCCCATCAGCGTGAATTGCCGGGGCAGTGCCCACATCACGCCGGGCATCGAGGACGTCACCTCGATGTGGCTGAATTTCTCCAACGACCGAACTGCCATGATTCACAGCAGCTGGCTGGACCCACGCAAAACCCGCGAAATGACCATCGTCGGCAGCAAGCGCATGATCGTTTACGACGACATCGCCGCAATTGAAAAGATAAAAATTTACGACGCCCGCGTGGAACGTCCGCCACACTACGACACCTTCGGCGATTTCCATTACTCCTATCATTACGGCGACATGCATGTGCCCTACATCCGACAGGAGGAACCCCTGCGCTCCGAGTGCCAGCATTTTCTGGATTGCGTCAAAGAAGGCATCAGCCCGCTGACCGACGGCAAACGCGGACTGGAACTCGTCCGAATTCTTGAAGCCTCCTCGCAGTCCCTGAAACAAGGGGGCGCCCCCATCGTTCTTCACACCCCCTCTGGCAATGGCGACACTGCGCTTCGGCGCAAAAACATGGTGCCCGCCACCGGCGCCAAATCATCCAAATCCGACCTCCCGGCGGACCATCGTGAAAACGTGGTTCGCGCCTGAGAAAACGTCACCCCGAAGTGAGCAACCCCCAATTGTTTCAACTCATCGCCCCCAGCGTCAAACTGGGCAAGGATGTTCGCATTTTTGGCTTCGTCAACCTGTACGGATGTGAGATTGGTGACGAGTCAAAAATTGGCACCTTCGTTGAAATTCAAAAGGGCGCCAGCATTGGCCGCCGCTGTAAAGTCTCCAGCCACACCTTCATCTGCGAAGGCGTGACTCTGGAGGATGAAGTTTTCGTCGGCCACAGCGTGACCTTCACCAACGATCGGTATCCGCGCGCCGCCAACCAGGACGGCAGCTTGCAAACTGAAGCGGATTGGGCATGCATCACCACTCGCATTAAACGCGGCGCCTCGATCGGATCCGGGGCTACCTTGCTATGTGGCATCACCGTGGGAGAAGGAGCGGTCATCGGTGCCGGCAGCGTGGTGACCAAGGATGTTCCCCCGGGCGCCATCGTCGCCGGGAACCCAGCGCGCTTCATCCGTTGGGCTTCCATGCCCCACGCGAACAAAGAATCTGGTGGGAAATTGCCGGTATAGTTTCCCGGGCTGGCAGACTGGCGGTTTGCTGCCTGTGAATCCGGCAGTCCAGCCAGCGATCAAGGCAGGGCTTTGACACGTGTGGCTTCCTCAAACAACATTCGACTCTCCCCGACCCCGGCTCCGCCACTTTCCTTTCGTCAAGCGAACCCGCTCATTGCGGGGGATTGGGACGAAGTGATCTCCCAGCAGCCGGGTGCTTCGATCTTCCACCAGGCGGCGTGGGCAAAAACTCTGGCGAGAACTTATGGATTCACGCCGATTTACCTTACCGGTTTCTGCGATCAAAAACCGGTGGCGGCCCTGCCCCTGGTGGAGGTGGACAGCTGGCTGACAGGGAAGCGTGGAGTGTCCCTGCCGTTCACTGACGAGTGTGAACCGCTGAGTATGCCGGAAGCTTTTCTGAGTCCCATCGTCCAAGAGGCGCTTCGCCTCGGCCGCGAGCGGGGTTGGAAGCATCTGGAACTGCGCGGCGGCAAAAACCCTTTCAACAATGCGGCTCCCTCGATCACTTTTCACGGTCACAAATTAAAGCTCTCCGCCACCACCGGTGCGCTCTTCGACCGGTTCGAAAGCTCCGTCCGGCGCGCGCTGCGAAAATCAGAAAAGAACGCCGTGCGGGTTGAGTTCGCCCAGACGCTTGAGGCCACGACGGAATATTACGCCCTGCATTGCCAGACGCGCAAACAACACGGACTGCCGCCGCAGCCGTTTAATTTTTTCCGCCGCCTCCAGGAGCATGTGCTAGCCCAGAACCTCGGGGTGGTGGTCACCGCCAGGCTGCGAGACCAGCCGGTCGCGTCCGCGATTTTCTTTCATCACGGCCGCAAAGCCATCTACAAATTCGGGGCCTCCCTGAAGGCGGCGCTCGATGCCCGGGCCAACAACCTGGTGATGTGGGAAGCCATCCAATGGCTGGCCGCGAGGGGGGTGGAGGAACTCAGCTTCGGCCGGACTTCCCTGCACAATGAGGGGCTTCGCCGTTACAAGCTGGGCTGGGGCACGGAAGAATACCCCATCAACTACTACAGATATGATCTGCACAAGGAGGCTCTGGTTCCCGAGGCCGACGCCACGGCTGGCTGGCAAACCAGGCTGTTTCGCGCCTTGCCCGTTTCCATGGCCAAGTGCGCCGGGAAAGTCTTATACAAGCACTTCGCCTAACCAGCGCACCGATTGATTTCCGAACCCAACAAGGTTGGCGAACCATTCCCAGCCACAGCTCCCCGGTTTGTTTGACGAACCCAAACCACAGCGCCTGATGCGCAAAACGGCTTGCCCTAATAACAGCAATCAAACCGGTGGTGGTGTGATATACTCCAAGGCGGCCAGGTGAACAGACAAGTGACCGGCAATGTCAATAAGACTGGTCTGCGGATCACCAAACCCGCGTCAGACTTGCGAAGAAAATCTTCGGCCCCTGGCAAACCTGGAAATCAATAGTTTACTATCAACATGCAAGAGAAACATAAATCAGCGCCCAGTGCGGGATTCAACTTGAACCTGGGCGACATCTACCATGTGCTGTTCCGGCACAAGTGGAAGATCATTGCCGTCTGGGTCACGGGGCTGGTCGCCGCAGCGGTGCTGCACATGAAGTGGCCGGTTCCGTACAGCTCCGAGGCCGTGCTTTTTATCAGATATGTCAAAGACAACAAAGACGTCAACTTGACCGGGAGTGATCCGCAGAACATCGTGCAGACCTCCCCCAGCGCGGACAGCGTGATCCGGACAGAAATCGAAATGCTCCAAAACCTGGATGTGGCCAAGGCGGCGGCGGAAACCCTCGGCGCAGAAGCGATTCTCAAACTGACTGGGACGACCAACATTTACCTAGCGGCGGCGTTGATTCGCGACAGCCTTCAAATCGAGATTCCCTACCGCAGTCCCGTCATGCACGTCTATTTTAAGAATGGCGATCCTGAGATTGTTCAATCCGTGCTAGACAAGGTGATCCTAAGCTATTTTGATTCGCACCGAAAAGTCCACCAACTCATTGGCGCACAGGATGAGACGCTAACCATGCAAACCGACACCCTCAAAGCCGAGTTGGCCCACACCGAGGCCCAATTGAGCGATTTAAAAAGCACCAATCAGGTGACCAGCCTTGCGGAAACGAAGAAACTTAACGCCGAGACGATAACTAAAATAAAGGAGGACTTATGGGCCGCGGAAACCGAGCTGGCAGTCCACCAGGCCGTCTTGAATTCCTACACCAACCTTGCCTCAATCAAAACCGACACCAACGCACCCAGCAAACCGGTCCAACCCCCGGCTGAAAAAGTGTCTGATTATCAGGACCTCTGCACTGAGCTGGATAGGCTGAAAAGCCGCAGAAGCCAATTGCGGCTGGATTTCCAGGATCAAAACCCGCGGGTGGTGACGGTTCAGGAGCAAATTGACCGAACCCAAAAGCTCAAGAGCCAGCTCGAAAATGAATACCCGCAGCTGACAACCTATCGCATCATGACCCCAGGCACCGACGGCCGCCCCGCCGCCCCCGGCATGGATTTGGCGGGCGAAAGCGCCAAGCTGCTGGCCATCCAGACCCGCATCAGCCGGCTCAAACAACATCTGCAGGATTACAAGGATCAAACCGAGCGGATCACTGCCGTGGAATCCAACATCAAGAATTTGGAAAGACAGCGCGACACCCAGGAGGCCAATCTGACCACGTTCGAGCGCAGACGCTTTGACGAAAAAATCGAGGAGGAGATGAGCAACGGAAAACTTTCCAACATCAAAATCATCCAGCAACCGTCACCCCCATATACCGACCCCTCGAAACGCACCAAGATTGTCCGCGCCGTTGTGCTCGGCGCGTTGGCCGCGGGTCTGGCACTGGCCTTCGTGATCGAGTTCTATTTTGATCGTTCCTTTAAACGCCCCATCGAGATCGAAACCAAACTCGGTCTGCCGCTGTTCCTGTCCATTCCTGAAAGCAACCGCAACGGCAAACACCGGCTCTCCCGCCGCGAGGTTCGGCTGCTTACGACGGGCGATCGGCAGGCCGCGAACGGGGCCCCAGACCACCCCCCCGCCGGCGAGTTGATGGAGCCGGGACCGTGGAGGCCAAACGCTGTCATGCAGCCCTTTTTCGAGGCGCTGCGCGACCGGCTCATCACCCATTTTGAAATCAAGGAGATCAACCACAAACCCAAACTGGTCGCCGTCACCAGCTGCACCCCCGGCTCCGGCGTGAGCACGGTCGCCAGCGGACTGGCCGCCAGCCTTTCCGAAACCGGCGAAGGCAACGTGCTGCTGGTGGACATGAATACCGAAAAAGGCGCGGCCCATTTCTTCCACAAGGGCAGCCTGCATTGCGGTCTGGACGAGGTTCTGGAAAAAGATGCCAACCGCGAAAACGCCCAGGTGGAAAAAAATCTCTTTGTCGTCTCCGAAAGCACCTCCGACGAGAAACTGCCGCGCATCCTGCACAAGCGGTTTTCCGCCCTGATTCCTAAACTCCATGCCAGCGACTTTGATTACATCATCTTCGACATGCCACCGATCAGTCAGACCAGCGCCACCACCCGCGTAGCCCGCTTCATGGACATGGTCTTCATGGTCGTTGAAGCGGAAAAAACCGACCGCGATGTCGTCAAGCGCGCCAGTCAGATGCTGAAGGAAGCCAAGGCCACTGACGTGGGCGTGGTGCTCAACAAGAGTCACAACTACGTGCCCGGCCGTTTGAACCAGGAGCTTTGATCCGTCCCGCGCAGGTTCCACGGTTGACCGTTGACCCTCCCGGCTGAATGTACCGCAACCGAATTTATTACCGGATCAAGCCGCTGATTCCCGCCGGCCTCCGGCTGGGCGTCCGTCGCTGGCTCGCGCGACGTCAGCTTCCCAATGTCCGCCAGTTCTGGCCCATGGCACCGGGTTCCGAGCATCCGCCGGAAAACTGGCATGGCTGGCCGGAAGCAAAAAAATTCGCACTGGTGCTGACGCATGACGTCGAAGGCCAGGCCGGTTTGGACAAATGCCGGCGGTTGATGGCGATTGAACAATCACTAGGCTTCCGCTCGTCGTTCAACTTCATCCCCGAAGGCAAATACCGGGTTGCGCCGGAACTGCGCGCGGAGCTTGGCGCCGCCGGCTTCGAGGTTGGCGTGCACGACCTCAAACACGATGGCCGACTGTACCGGAACCGCGAGCATTTCCGGCAGAACGCCGCGCGCATCAATCATTATCTCAAGGACTGGAATGCCTCGGGTTTCCGCTCCGGCTTCATGCTGCACAACCTGAGCTGGCTGCATGATCTGAACCTCCAATATGACGCCTCGACTTTTGACACAGACCCCTTCGAGCCGCAGCCGGACAGCCGGAACACCATTTTCCCCTTCTGGGTTTCCAACGGCAACGGCGGCTATGCCGAGCTGCCCTACACCTTGCCGCAGGATTCCACGCTCTTTCTGCTCTTGCAGGAATCAGATCCAAAAATCTGGATTCAAAAACTGGACTGGATCGCCAATCACGGCGGGATGGCGCTGCTGAATGTTCATCCCGACTACATCCATTTCCCTGGCGACCGCCCCGGCCCGCGCACGTTTCCCGTTGAACACTATGTTCAGCTTTTGAAACACCTCCAGGACCACCATGCCAGATCCTACTGGCATCCCCTAGCCCGAGACATGGCCCGCTTCGTAGCTACCTTCAAGCCTGCGCTCCGGCGGCACAAGCCGGGCCGGGTCTGCATGATCACCCACTCGTTCTATGAGAGCGACAACCGGGTCACCCGTTATGCCGAAGCCCTCGCGCAACGCGGCGATCAAGTGGACGTCGTGGCCCTCCGTCGCGGCCCGGCGATGCCGGAGACCGAGCTCATGGCCGGCGTCAACGTGCATCGGCTGCAAACTCGCGCCGGAAAAAACGAGCGGACCAAGCTGGATTTTTTATGGCCCCTGCTGCGGTTTCTGGTCGTCTCCTCGTTGTGGGTGCGCAAAAGCCACCGCCAGAAACCGTACGACCTCATCCACGTCCACAACATCCCCGACTTCATGGTGTTTGCCGCGTGGTATCCCAAGCTGAAGGGCGCGCACGTGTTGTTGGACATCCACGACATCGTGCCGGAATTCTACGGCAGCAAGTTCGGCATTCCCAACGACTCCCTCACCGTCAAATCCCTCCGCGCCGTGGAACGCGTCTCGGCCAGATTCGCCGACCATGTGATTCTCGCCAACCATCTGTGGCTGGACAAATATGCGGCCCGGTCGGCCCCCGCAGGCAAGTGCTCGGTGTTCATCAACAACGTCGATTCGGATATTTTCCAACTCCGCCCCCGCCCACGAAAAGACGGCCGCCAGATCATCCTCTTCCCCGGCGGACTCCAGTGGCATCAAGGCATTGACATTGCCATCCAGGCTTTCCATAAGATTTCCGCGCAGGCACCCAACGCCGAGTTCCACATTTACGGCGACGGCAACATGAAACCCCAGCTCGTCGCGCTCGTGGAAGTCCTCGGCTTGAACGGCCGGGTCCGGTTCTTCGAACCGCTCCGCATCCGGCAGATTGCCGAAGTCATGGCGGACGCCGATCTGGGCGTGGTGCCCAAACGCGCGGACTCCTTCGGCAACGAAGCCTACAGCACCAAGATCATGGAGTTCATGTCCGTGGGCGTGCCCGTCGTGATCTCCAGCACCAAGATTGACCGCTTCTATTTCAACGACTCCATCGTGCGCTTTTTTGAATCCGGCAACGTGGAGGCGCTCGCCGAAAACATGCTCGAACTGCTGAACAACGCCACCCTCCGCGACGGCATGGTCAAACGCGCCGGCCAGTATGTGAAGGAAAACAGTTGGGATGTTCGCAAGGCGGACTACCTCGCGCTGGTGGACTCCATCTGCCTTGGTTCAACGAACCGGGGCTAACCCGGTGCATCATGCGACTGGATCGTTTCATCTCCCGCCAGGTGGTGCATCCGTTCTGCCAAGGCGGTTCGAGGAACTACATTCCGATCCTGATGTACCACAGCATCGCGGACGAATCGGAAAGCGGCGTGTCCCCCTATTATCGCACCGCCACGAGCCCGGAAACTTTCTCCCAACACATGCAGGCGTTGAAGTCCGCCGGCTATCGCGCCGTGGACCTCAAAACCGCCGTCCTCGCGCTGCGCCGCGAACCAAAAGAAAAACTGGCCGTGGTGACTTTTGATGATGGCTACCGGAATTTCCACACCGCCGCCGCTCCCATTTTGCAACAGCACGGTTTCGCCGCCACCATGTTCCTGCCCACGGCTTTCATTGGCACAGACCGTCGCTCCTTCAAATCCCGCGAGTGCCTGACCTGGAGCGAGGTCAAAGAACTTCAGCAGGCGGGCATGCACTTTGGTTCCCACACGGTCACCCATCCCAGGCTGGTCGAACTGGACTGGCCGCAGATCCAAACCGAGCTGCGCGATTCGAAGGCGGAAATTGAAAACCAGCTCGGCGTCGTCGTGGATACGTTCGCCTATCCGTTCGCTTTTCCCGAAACGAACAAAGATTTCGTGCGCCGCCTCAGCGAAACCCTGACCGAAGTCGGCTACCTGTGCAACGCCACCACGCGCATCGGCCGCGCGAAGCCCGGCGACGACTTGATGCAACTCAAACGCCTGCCGGCCAATTCCTGCGACGACGCCCCATTATTTCAGGCCAAGCTCGACGGCGCATACGACTGGATCGCCCCGCTCCAGGCGGGCGTCAAAAAAATCAAGTCCGTCATTTCCCCCGCCCGCACCAAAACCGCCCATGCCTGATTTCGTCGTCATCACGCCCGTCCGCAACGAGGGCGACCACTTCGCCGAGACCATCGAATCCATGCTCGCGCAAACCACGCGCCCCCTGATGTGGGTCATCGTGGACGACGGCTCGAAGGACGCGACCGGACCGCTGGCTGACGCGGCTTCGAAAGCCCATCCGTGGATTCGCGTGCTGCACCGCACCGACCGTGGCTTTCGTCAGCAAGGCGGCGGCGTCATCCAGGCCTTCAGCGAGGGCTTCGAGCTGTGCAAGGATTTGCCCTGGGCCTTCGCGGTGAAATTCGACGGCGACCTATCGTTTGAGAAAACTTATTTTGAAAACTGCTTCGCCAGGTTTGCGCAGAACCCCAAGCTCGGCATCGGCGGCGGCGTGATTTGCAAATCCGAGAACGGCGAACTCGTCGTGGAAAGCCGGGGCGACCCGCGCTTCCACGTTCGCGGCGCGACCAAGATTTATCGCCGTGCCTGCTGGGATCAGATCGGCGGCCTGTTGAAAGCACCGGGCTGGGACACGGTGGATGAGCTGAAGGCCAACATGCTCGGCTGGGAAACCGCCACGTTCTACGATTTGAAACTCCGCCAGCACAAGGACACCGGCTCCGCCGACGGCGCGTGGCGGAACTGGGTGAAGAACGGGCTGGCGAATTATGTCAGCGCGTATCATCCCCTGTTCATGCTGGTGAAATGTGTGAAGCGCGCCTTTGCCCGGCCTTACCTGCTCGGCGCGATTGGTCTCGCGTATGGTTTCATCTCCGGTTATTTCCGCAAGTTGCCACGCGTGGAGGATCGGGAATTTTCTCGTTACGTTCACGGGCAGCAACTCCGCAAACTGACATTGCGTCCGAGCATCTGGGATTAGTTTGCCGGCCATGTTGAAAAAACAACTCCGAATCGCGCTGAGCCTCCTGGTCTATGCCGGCGACGCCTTGCTGAGAATTTTTCAAAAGACCGGATTGATTTCGCCACCGGGAACCTGCGTGGTTCTCTACTACCACGAAGTCATCACGGCGGATCGCGGAAGGTTTGCCTCGCAGTTGGATGTTCTCTGCCGTCTGGCCAAACCCGTCTCCGCGCTGAACCCGCAAACCTTGACGGCCGGCCAGCGTCATGTCGCCGTGACGGTGGATGACGCCTTTGTTTCCTTTTGTCAGAACGGCCTGCCTGAACTCGTGAAACGCCGGATGCCCGTCGTCGTGTTTGTCCCCACCGCGTATCTCGGCCGCAAAGTCGAATGGGGCATGGAAGAAGTCATGGCCTCGCCGGACGAGCAGATCATCACGGCCGCCGAGTTGAAAGATCTGGCCAAAAATCCCCTCGTGCAAATCGGCTCGCACACCGCGAATCACCGCAACCTGACTTTGCTCGACGACACCGAAGCGATGAAAGAATTGTCCGAGTCGAAAGAATTTCTCGAGCGCACGCTGGGCTGTCCGGTGAACTCGATCAGTTTTCCGTACGGCGCGTTCAGCCCACGCCATCTGAAAATGGCGGCGGACTTGGGCTACACGAGTTGCTTCACCACGTCGCCGGCTTGCGTGACCGGGAAAATTGCAGCGGGTTTGATTGGCCGCGTCCGGGTGGATCCCTACGACTCGCCATTGGAATTCAAACTGAAATCCGCCGGGGCGTACCGCTGGCAGGTCGCGGTGGGGAAATTGAAACGTCGGTTGCGCCCAACCAACGCCAAGTCGGTCAATGTTTGTTAGTCCACTTCGACAAGTTCGATGAAATTGAGCGTCAGAAAGACAATGTTCGTCGGCATTTGCATCGGCATTGCGGGACTCATCGCGGGCTTTACCTTTTCCGCCCGTTTCCGAGCCAGTGTGTATCGCGCAGTTCCATTCGGCGGATCGTATTCGACGTATGAGCGATTGGCCGCCTCCCTGTGCCTTGGCATGAGCACCGATGAGGTTCGCAGTATTTTAGGCAGCCCACAAACACAAGAGCAGTTGGAGCACGGCCAGCGTTGGATATTCTTTGATGATGGGCCTACGGCGGGGTGGACTTGCGTTGTGGATTTTTCCTCGGGTGCGAACACGCTGCGGCTGGCTTATTTCTTCAATGTGCAGCACAGAGCGTTCACCAATAGCCTGCATCGTGAGTTGGGTAGTCCAGTGGACGGAGGCGAGTTTCGAAGTGACCCTTTTCTCAAGATGCGTCGAGATCAGTGGTACAAAAAGACGCTAACCAATAATTCCCGGCCGACCAGTCTTTCGTTGTGATGGATACCCTTTCAGATTTTCAAGTCAGCGTTGACGCCGTTGGCAAGGACGAGTGGAACCGTCTGCTCGGCCAGTTCGACGACGCCTTGATCCAGCAGACCTGGGATTACGGCGCGGTCTGCTGGGGCGAGGAGCAGCTCAGTCATCTCCTCCTCAAGCAAAAAGACGTGGTGGTCGCGATGGCGCAA
>JANPGB010000075.1:0-2377 GCA_031423695.1 Verrucomicrobiota bacterium | reverse complement strand
GGGTCACGTCCTCGGCGTCATGGGGATTTTGCAGGATGCGAAACGCGAGCGAATAAATCTGCCGCTCGTGCCGCGCGGTCAGTTCCTCGAAGGCCGCGAGGTCGCCGGCCTTGGCGGCGCGGACCAGCTCGTCATTGGAAATGCCGGGTTGCATCAGGATGTCGCCAGCCATGATGCCAAATGCGCCTCCGTTTTGGGAGCATCTTTTGCGGAGACCGGGAAGTGCGCTGGCGAATCATATCTCGAAGTCATTTTTGGGCTTCGTGCGACCCAATGAAATCCGGTTCCAAACCCGCTCATGGGCGTAATACAGGCCGATCTTTGTGAACAGCTCCACGAACCCGATGGACAAGGCCAGTCCGATTTTTCCGGTCACAAAATAGAAAACCACGATTGTGTCCATCGTTCCCGTGACGCGCCACGACACGGCTTTGATCAGGCTGCGCGAATGTTTTTCACCCATGATGGTTCCGGCTCAACGGTTGGCCTGTTGAATGCGATCGAATGTGCCCCCGCCTCCGAAATGCGTTTGCTGAGCCTTCTGCCAGCCGCCGAACAGTTCATCCACCGTGAACAGTCCGAGCTTGGGAAATTTGCCGGCATATTTCTGCGCGACGGCTTCGAGACGTGGCCGGTAAAATTTCTGCGCGGCGATTTCCTGGCCGGCCGGCGAGTAAAGGTAGTCGAGGTAGGCTTTGGCCACCGCTCCGGTGCCGTGCTTGGCAGCGACCTTGTCGACGAGCGCCACCGGCGGTTCGGCGAGAATGCTCACGGACGGCACGATGATTTCAAACGCCCCCGGCCCTGATTCTTGGAGCGACAGCAGCGCCTCGTTTTCCCAGGCGATCAACACGTCGCCGATGCCGCGCTGGACAAACGTGGTGGTCGCGCCGCGCGCGCCGGTGTCCAGCACGGGCACGTTCTTGAAAAGCTTGGCGACGAAATCCTTCGCCTTCGTTTCGTCGTTGGCGTTTTGCTTCAGCGCGTAGCCCCACGCCGCGAGATAATTCCAGCGCGCCCCGCCTGAGGTTTTCGGATTCGGCGTGATGATGGCAACGCCCGGCTTGATGAGATCATCCCAGTCCTTGATGGCCTTTGGATTTCCTTTGCGAACCAGAAAAACAATGGTGGACGTGTACGGCGTGCTGTTGTTCGGCAGTCGTTTCTGCCAGTCGGCCGGGAGCAGCTTTGATTTCTCGGCGATGGCGTCAATGTCGTACGCCAGCGCCAGGGTGACGACATCGGCCTGCAATCCGTCAATGACCGCGCGGGCTGATTTGCCCGAACCATTGTGAACTTGCTGGACGATGACGGTGTCGCCGGTCTTTTCCTTCCAGTATTTCGCGAACGCGGCGTTGTAATCCTGATACAGCTCGCGGGTCGGATCGTAGGAGACGTTGAGAAGCTTGATTTCTTTGGCCTGGGCCGTGGTGTTTAACAGCGATCCAGTCAATACGGCAATCAACGAGCCGGCTAACAAGAGGGAGAGTTTAAAGAGTGTTTTCATGATTGGTTGAGCGTGGTTTTAGCCGGTCAGAAGGATACTTGCAAACGGGTAAATAGAACCTGTTCGGGCTGGTGCGTGAGAAGTATTTCTTCGGCCATCGCCGACACCGCGGGGTTGCAGCAGCGCGGAGACGCGGCGTTGATCTCCTGATTCCGCTGCTGCGTCGGCTTGTGAAAAACCAACCGAACGGGTGCTGGTTTTTCAGCGACCCGTGAAGCAACAGCGGTCGAGACAATCGTGACAAGGATCATGAGAGATTGTTTCAGTTTGTTTTTCATGGCTAAGCTTTCGGTTTGAATTTGTTCAAAGCGGACAGCTTGGAAGCAATGCGCGCCTGTTCTTAAAATTTCCAAACTAGATCGAGAAGGAGACGGACGCCTTCCACTTTGTCCCCTGTCGCGGCTACGTTAATCGGTTCATTCAGCCAAACGCGCGCGTCGACCACGAGCGAGTCGAACGGCGCGTAGGCCAGCCGAAAGGCATGGCCGCGCAGGTTCAGCCCGTTCAGAAATGTGGGGCGGAAGGAACCGTATGGTTCGCCAACGGGTCGGTGTCGATAAAACGCGCCGCTGTCGGAAGCCGTGAGTTCTTCATAGTTGGCATCGCCCTGAAGCTCCTGATAGCGGTAGGAAATCTCCCAGTTACCCTTCTGGCCCCTGCCAGTCTGGCTGACCCGGCCGAAGGACGGGCCAAAGGAAAAGGCGGTATTATCGAGACTAGCGCCGAAATTTTGAATGTACTCCCCATTCAAGCTGATGGGGAATGGCCCATTGTAGAGTGGAAAACTATCCAGCTGGTAGACGGCCCTGCCGTCGGCGATCAACAACTGATAATCGTTCTTCAGCGCGCCGGCGGCGTTGCGCGTGTTGC
>JANPGB010000074.1:0-3308 GCA_031423695.1 Verrucomicrobiota bacterium | reverse complement strand
CTCTTTCAAAGGCTGGTTGACCAAGCCTTGGCGCTCGCACCGGTGCGCGGCGACGAGCTCGTTGGTGGAACAAACCCCAAGTAATGGTGCTAGGGGAATAAAGTGCATAGCCCTATTTTGGATTTTAGGTTCCCGGTCTTGCTCACGCCGGCCTATGGCATTTTCTGGCTTCGTTTAGCGCGGATCCTTGCGCTGGCCCGTCCAGGTGCCGCCGTTGTCTTCCGAGCCGCGCTCACCCCAGACGCCGGTGAAGTTGCCACCACCGGCGGCTGATTCAAATCGCGCCTTGCCGCCCAACTGGTTTTCACGCCAAGTGAGGTTTAGTACGCTGCCTTGCACGGTGCCGCTCACTTTGCCGGCGGCAGTGGCGTAGGAATATTCGCCGGTCACTTTGTCGCCATCACGTCGGAGGATCAAACGAAGTTTTGTGCTTTCGCTGGCGCCTTTGCCCTTGAATTCACATTCATACACACCACTAAAGGGAAGATCGGCAAAAGGTTCTTTGCCTGCCTGAACTTCGTAGGCAGCGGTGCGGCGCGGGGCCAGCATTTTGGGTTCGGTGCTGGCCGCCTGCAGGCGAAATAGTTTATGGAGCCCCTCGTTTTGTAGAATCAGCGCCACGCCCCGTACTTGGTTGGCCAGGTATTGCGCATCAGCACGAGCACGCGCTGAATCCGGGACGGCGCGGGCGTAATCCGGCGCAATTTCGAGGATGGCGTTCGCCAGCGATTCGATCCGGCTGGCATCCAGGGGGTGCGTGGTGGTGCTGAGGTGTTTTTTCCATTCCGCATCGGTGGAAAAATCAATGCGGTTGCGATTAATGGTGGCGTGGCAACTGAACCAAAACGGTGCGCCGGCCGGCAACTGTCCCATACGCTGCAGGAGGTCCACGGCGAAGCGGTCCGCTTGCGCTTCGTCGGCGCGGGACTGCTCCGGGGACACCGTTCCGTAAAAGGCATGTTGATGGCGCACATGGCCGAGTTCGTGGCAGAGGATGAAGCGAATAGCCGTGTTGTAGGCTTGCGCGAACGCTTTCGCGACATCGGCTTCCTGGCGCGCAGTGGCGGGGATTTGCAGCGCTTCGAGTGGCCGCGGGAAGCGGGCTTCCTGGAAATCGCCAGCTTCGCGATAATAAATCATGCCGAGGTATTGATCCACGGTGGCGGGATTGTAGCCGTGAGCGACGAGCCAGCATTGGGCCGTGAGCAGGTCGGCGAAAAAGCGGATCGACAGCGCGGGCATGGCCACGCTCTTGTTGGCCGGCGAGTAAAAGCTGAAGACATCGTTGCCCAGTCCGCGCAGTGGCACCTCGATGCGCAACTTTCCGAGCCGTTGCTTTTCATCGACGGTCAGGCGGGGAAGGATTTCCTCCTTGAAGGCCGCGTTCAAATCTTCTTCAAAAATGCCCTGCCAATGTTGCAGGATGGCGTCATCGTAAAGGTTGCTGAAGTCCTTGGCGGCACCGTTGAATCCGAGGGCAAGCCAGGCGGCCGTGAGAAGGAGGATCGTTTTCACGGCTGGACAAAGATTGCGGCCGCCCTAAGAAAATCCGCCGGCACGTTGGTCTGGCCGCTGTTTATCCAATCTTCGAAGCGTGGGCGGTCTCCCCAGTCGGCGGCCCAGACTGTTTGCATCAGGGTCAGCTTGATCTGGGTTCGGACGTAATCCAGCTCGTTCCGCTCGCGCTGGCTGAGATCAGTGCGCAACTGGCCGTCCAAGCGGTTTAACCAGGCGATCTGCTGGCCGCGTTGCACCCGCGCAGTCTCGAGGGCACCCGGCGCTTCGCTGCCGGAAGCGTTGGCGCCGTGCCAGGTGACGGTTTCGATTGGAGTGGGTGGAGTTGCTGCAACCGCGAGGTTGGTGGCGAGCTCCGCCGGCCGGCCACCCGCTGGCAGCCAGCGCGCATACTTGGTGTCCACCGATTGCATAAAGGAAATAAATACGATGGCCGTGCCGAACAGGGAAAAAAATATGCCCGGACCGACGCGAGTGAGATGAATGGCCGTGCCACCAGGCAGCACGAACTTGCCGGAGCTATCGGGCTTGGCCTGCACCTCCAAGAACAGCCGGTACCCGAGCCAGACGAGAAATCCGCCGATGCCCAGGCCGATCAGCCGTTCCATTGAGCGGAATAATATCGGAAGCCATAATTCCATAGCCATGTCCTTTCCTTTTGATGATGCTTCTTTCCGCGGAACGCTTCGATCTTTTCAGGGAAGCGCAGCAGTCACAATCAGTCTGGATGATTGTGCAAAACCAAATCGGTTTGTAAAGAGGCATCGCAGGTTGTGGTCCTGGAGTCCTGGAGTGTGAGGGCCCGCCCCGCACGCCCGGTTTTTCCCTGCAAGCTTCGAAGCTGACACGCCGGATTCAAAACTTCCGGGCAGGCTTCAGCCGGAGACGCGCTCGCCGGTCGTCGTAATGATTACGCTTTCAATTTCCGCTCCAGAATCTCGCCGACGAGCGCGGGGTTGGCCTTGCCCTTGGAGAGTTTCATCACCTGGCCTTTGAGCGAATTGAGCGCGGCCAGCTTGCCGGCCTTGTAATCGGCCACCGGCGCGGGATTCGCGGCGATGGCGTCATCGCAGAATCTTTCAATCGCGCCGGTGTCGCTGATCTGGGCGAGGCCTTTTTCCTGGACGATGAGGGCAGGAGATTTACCGGTGTCGAACATCTCCGCGAAGACCTGTTGCGCGGCAGAGTTGCTGATGGTCTTGGCTTCCACGAGGCCAACCAGTTCGAGCAGCGCGGCGGGTGAAAATTTGAGGTCGGTGAGCGTCAAAAGCAGGGCAGCGCTTCCAACCTGCCCATCCGCTGACATTTCTTGGGCAGGCTGGAAGCCTGCCCTACTTTGATTCGCCTCGGCCAGCTTGGCCTGAAGGTTGTTGATGATCCAGTTGGCGATGGCCTTCGGATTCTTTGCCGACTTTGCAATACCTTCAAAATAATCTCCGAGTGCGACGTTGCTTCTGAAAACTTCCGCGTCACCGGCGGGCAAACTGTAATCCCGCATCAACCGCTGCTTGCGCGCGAGCGGGAGTTCCACCACGCGGGACTTCACCTCGGTGAGCCATGCATCGGTCGGCGCCTGAGGCATCAGGTCGGGATCGGGGAAATAGCGGTAGTCGTGCGCGTCCTCTTTGGTCCGCATCTGCTCGGTGATGCCGGCCACGTCGTCCCAGCGGCGCGTGGATTGGATGAGCTTGCCGCCACTCTTCACGACTTCGATCTGCCGGGCGATTTCGTATTCCGCCGCGCGCCGCACGCCGGAGAAGCTGTTCATGTTCTTGATCTCGATCTTCGCGCCG
>JANPGB010000073.1:0-2211 GCA_031423695.1 Verrucomicrobiota bacterium | reverse complement strand
CCAACCGGCCCGTTCAGGGCCGGAACCCTTTTCAACAATCTCACGCCTTCCGTAAATCCGTTGCACCGCTTTGAGCGGCGCTTGGTCGGCGCAAGCGCGCCGACCACTACCTCATCGGCAATCCTCAGAGCGGTGTGTTTTCACGGTTTCCCTTCCTTCAACTTCTTCTCAATCTTCTCCACCTTCGGGCGGATGACCGCCTGGCAATAACCCGCAGAGGAATTTTGATTGTAGTAATCCTGGTGATACGCCTCGGCCTTGTAAAATTTCTTCAGCGGCACGATCTCCGTGACGATGGGCGACTTGAAATTCGCCTGCGCCTCGAGCTTGGATTTTTCGGCGGCCAGCTTCTGCGCCTCGCTGCTGTAAAGAATGATGGATCGATACTGCGTGCCGCTGTCTGCGCCCTGCCGGTTCAACGTGGTCGGATCGTGCGCGTCCCAGAAATAGTGCATCAGTTTTTGGTAGGAGATTTTCGCCGGATCAAACTCGATCTGGATGACCTCGGCATGACCGGTGTTGCCGCCGCAGACTTGTTCGTAAGTGGGATTCTCCGTCTTCCCGCCCGCGTATCCGCTGGCGATGGAGATGACGCCGGGCAGTCGTTGAAAGACCGCTTCCGTACACCAGAAACAACCGCCACCGACCGTGGCAAGTTCCGTGTGATTCGTTTTCATAGTTTGAGCCGGGGTGACTGAAAGTCCGGCCAGCATGAAACTGGCGGACAACACAAAATTTTTCAAATTTTTTAACATAGTTAGATTAACTAGAGGTCGGGCAAGTCGGCCAGACCTTACGCGCAAATTTCTCCCGCTCCTCCCCCGAGTAAGAAGAGGGAGTAATCAGACTCGCCGCAATCGTGTTTTCCCCTCAGGCATTCGCCGAGTCTTCCGCCGGATTATCCAGATCCTTGCCCGCCGTGAGCTCCGCATATTTATCGAGATGCTCCGCGCGCAGCGGTTCAGAGATGGCGTGTTCCTCGCTGAACCATTGGCCCAAGTCAACCAGCCGGCAGCGCTTGGAACAAAACGGACCAAAGCCACCGGCAAACCAATCGCCTCTTTGTTTGCAAACGGGGCAAGGAATGTTGGAGAGCTTGCTCACTTCACCTCGGCGGCGATCGCTTTGAAGTCAGCCACAACCCTGGCGGCATTGTCGGCAGTAACGCCAGCGGACGACAGGAGCTTCTGGAGGTCATCTAGAATCGTGCGCTGCTGCGCGGGCGTCACATGCGAGCTGTTGAAAAACGCGCGCAGGTATTGGGCAATCTTGGCGCAAGGCTCGGGCGACAGCTTTTTCCCCGAAAGAGCGGTGCCGAGATCGCTGGCCAGTTTCTCCACGGAGGCTTTGGACGGGCTGATGCCTTGGGCCGCCGCGTTGAGATCGTTGATCAGCGGCTGCTTTTTAAGCGGATCAGCCTGCAGGGCGGCCAGATCGCCGGCGAGGCTGGCGACGTTTTTCTGCATCGCGATGAGCGCAGGGTTGGGTGGCGGTGGGATGTTCTGGGCCGGGGCGGCAGCCCGGCCCGGCGGCGGCTGGCCAGCGCTGACGGCCTGCGAAGTTTCCTTGGCGCGTTCCCGCACCATGACCATCGGATCGCCGGCAAAGGCCGAGCCGGCCAGGGCGGACAAGCAGGACAAAACGAGGAAGCGTTTCATAGGGTGGGGCGGGTTGCGGTCAGCAGGCCGCGCTTTTGCATCAATGAAATATAATCCGTCAGGATGCGCTCGGCTTCGTCAAGGTTGACGTCCACCGGTGACGGTTCTTCGTCCGCCACCGTCACGGCGTTGACTTTGGGGGCCCCGGTGTGGGCGGGGTCAGAATCCGCCGGGGATAGATGGATGTCTGCCTGCAGGTTGACGGATTTTGTCTTGCCTGCCGCGTCGGCAGCTTTCGCTAGGGAGTTGGTTTTCTGCACGGGCGGCGGCAGGCCCGGGAGGTCTGCCTGCTTGAGTGAAATCTCATAGACCTTCTCGTCCGTCTCTTTACGGGCGAGCCGTTCCTTTTTCTGCGCCTCGGCGCGGGCCTTGTCCTCGGCCATCTCCTTGAGGCGCTGCTTTTCGTTCAGCGAAATGGTTTTGTCGTCCTGCCGTTTGCGGAACTTTTCGATCTCGTCGCGCACGTAGTCAAAGTCCTTGTTGGTGGCCACTCGCGCCGTGGAGCGCTTGAGCAAATCACCCAGATAGGGCTGCACCAGATTGAGCTTGTCGA
>JANPGB010000072.1:0-8267 GCA_031423695.1 Verrucomicrobiota bacterium | reverse complement strand
CGCGCAATTTCCCCCGGCCACGCCCGCCGAGACGCGGACGATGGTGGAACTGCAGTTGGAAAAACTGTCGCCCATTCCCGTCACCCAAGCCGTCTGGAGCATGCACCTGCTGCCCACGACGAAACCCGACGGCCTGCAAACCGTCATCCTCATCGTCGCCGAGCGCAATGCGGTGGAAAAATTTCTCGGCCAGCTCGAAGGCCAGGGCTTCATGGCCGACCGGCTGGAACTGCCGATGCTCGATCAATTGCAGGCCACCAAGGTGGAAGGCAACGGCGCGTGGATTTTCCCGGAAGGCCCGAACTCCGCGCTCGTCGCCTGGTGGTATGGCGGCGCATTGCAAAGTGTCGGCTTGATCTCGGTGGGCACCGGGGAGAACCGCGCGGCCAGCCTGAAGGATCAGCTCGTGCACATGGCCTGGGCGGGCGAACTTGATGGCTGGATCACTTCGCCTCCGGATTGGCACCTCGTGGCGGACGCGGCCACCGCCGGCGAATGGGAATCCACTTTGCGCGAAGGCCTCGCCGCGCCCGTCAAGCTCATCGCCCCGGTCGCCACTGCGGAACTCGCCGCCCGCACCGCCAGACGCGTGGCCGAATCCACCGACGGCCTGAACCTGCTCCCGCCGGAATTTGCCAAGCGTTACCACCAGCAGTTCGTGGATCGCCTGTGGATGCGCGGCTTGGGTGCCGTGCTGGGGGTCTATCTGGCCGGCTGCCTGATTTTTTTCGTGGCGGCGGGAGTGTTTGACCATCAGACCACCGCCCGGGAGCAGACCGTGGCGAACCTCAGCTACAGCTACACGAACTCGCTCCAGCTCAAGGCGCGCTACGACGTCCTCAAGGACCGGCAGGCGCTGCGGTTCGCGGCGCTGGACTGCTGGGAGGCCGTCGCCGAAAAAATTCCGTCCGGCGTCACCGTGGACTCGATGAACTTCAATGACGGCAAGCGGATGATGCTCAACGGCACGGCGCCCTCCGCCCAGGTGAACGGCGTGATTGATTTCAGCGGCGACGTCCGCAAAGCCACTACGGCCGAGGGCCAGGAGCTCTTCAACCGGAGCGGCGGCGACGCGCTCCAGACCGCCGTCAATCCCGACAAGGCCACCGTGCGGTGGAGCTTCGGGCTGGATCTGAAAAAAGGGGAGGCGGATTGAGCACTTATCTTTCAAAATTAAATTCCAGCGAGCGGCGCTTCGTCGTCGGCGTGGCGCTGACGTTCTTTCTCGTCATCAATATTTTCTGGGTCTGGCCGCATTTCTCGGACTGGGGCGCCATCCGGGGCCGGCTCGACACCGCGAACGCCACCCTTGCGACATTCGACGCCATGTTTCAAAAGACCAATGACATCGCCAAGGAGGTGGACAAAATGCAGCGCGCCGGCGCGAACGTGCCGCCCGAAGACCAGGCCGTGTCGTTCCTGCGGACCATCCAGACGCAGGCCGCCCAAAGCGGCGTGGCCGTGGGCGGCAACGGCCGGCTCATCACCCGCACCAACCAGTTTTTCATGGAGCAGATCCAGACCATCACCGTCGGCGCCGGGGAAAAGCAGCTCGTGGATTTTCTCTACAACCTCGGCTCGGGCGACTCGCTGGTGCGCGTCCGGGATTTGTCCATCCGCCCCGATCCGCAACGCCAGCAGTTGCAGGCCAACATCACCCTGATCGCCAGCTACCAGAAGAACGTCAAAGCGGCGGCGCCCGCCGCCAAGCCCGCGCCCGCCGCGGCTGCGCCGCTCAAGCCCGCGCCGCCCGCCGTGCCGGCCGCCTCCAAACCCGCTACTCCGAAGAAATAATGAAAAAGTTACTCGCCTTCCTGCTCCTGCTCTGCGTGGTTTCCTGTTCGCAGACCAAACCCAAGCCGGCTTTCCAAGAGTCCCTCGCCACGTCCGGCGGACTGCTGCCGAACACCAGTCCCACCGGCACCTCGCCAGCAAGTCCGACCGAGGAACAATTTAACCGCGTGCGCACCAATGTCGTGGCCGTCATCCCCGCCGATGAGAAGGTTCCCGCCGCCCGCACGGCCACGAACGCGCCGTTGTTGAATGCGACCGTGGCGGTGCCCGCCCCGGCCGCCGCCGAGGAAATGATTCCCGCCGGCACGATCAATTTTCCGGCGGCCGATTTGAAGGAGGTCTTGAAAATTTACTCCGAGCTGGTGAACCGCACCATCCTGCAGCCGGCCGGGTTGCCCTCCCCGCAGATCACCTTGAAGACCCAGACGCCGCTCACCAAGCGGGAGGCGCTCCAGGCGTTTGAAGCCGTGTTCGCGCTCAATGGCATTTCCCTGGTCAACGTCGGCGACAAATTTGTGAAGGTCGTCCCCGCCGCGCAGGCGCACACCGAAGGCGCGGTCAACGACACCCGCACGGCGGCCGAACTCCCCGACCTCGGCCAGTACGTCACCCATGTCATCCAGTTGAAATACACCAAGCCCAGCGAAATGGTGCCGGCCCTCCAGCCCTTCGCCAAGTTGAACTCGCTCCTGCCGATGGACAACAGCATGATCCTGATCGTCCGCGACTACACGGAAAACGTGAAGCGCATGCTGGAGATGGTGGATCAAATCGACGTGAACGTTCCCTCCGAATTCATCTCCGAAGTCATTCCGATCAAGTACGCCAAGGCCGGTGAAATGGCGGATGCCTTGAACAGTCTCGGGGCCAGCGGCGGCGGCGGTGGCGGCAGCGTGGGCGCGCGCGCCAGCACCACGCGCGGCGCGACCCGTTCCGGAACCACGGGCGCCCTCAACCGTCCCGGCGGTATGGGCGGCGGTTTCGGCGGCGGTGCCTCGCCCTACGGCGGCCAGGGCGGCATCGGCGGCCAGCCCGGCGGGATCGGCGGCCAGCCCGGCGCGCCCACCAGCTTCACCGACCGCCTGTCCAAGCTCATCAGCAAGGCGTCCTCCTCCGGCGACCTCCAGCTTTTCGGCCAGATGAAAATGATCGCCGACGAGCGTTCCAATTCGCTGCTCATTTTCGCCACGCGTCAGGACATGGAAATGATCAAGAATGTCATCGCCAAGCTCGACGTGGTGCTGGCGCAGGTCCTGATCCAGACGCTGATTCTGGATGTGCAGATTGGCAAAGGCTGGAATTACGGCATTAGTGCTGGACAACCCGCCCTGACAAATGCGCTCGGCGCAGTCGGTGGAGTAGTGAACAATCAAGGAAATGCGCTGGACACATTGGCTAGCTTCTTCGGCGGGAACGTTGGCAGTAACGCCGTCTCAGCTTTCCCGGCGGCGAGTGGACTGAATTACTTCGGTCGTTACAACGGCAGCATTGATGTTGCGGTTCAGGCGGCGGCTTCCGATTCACGGGTCAACGTGGTTCAGCGCCCGCAGATTTTGACGACACACGCCACGCCCGGTTCGATTTTCGTCGGCAGCACGGTGCCGTACGTCACCGGCAGCAGCTACGGCGGTGCCTACGGCGCGGGCAATACTTATCAGCAATTGCAGGTCGGCATCGGCTTGCAGGTTACTCCCTACATCAATCAAGATGGCCTCGTCGTGATGCAAATTGACGAAACCATTGACGAAATCAGTGGTTCCATCTCCATTCAAAATGTGGGCGCGGTTCCGACCACGACCAGCCGGAAACTCTCGGCGGAAGTCGCGGTGCGCGACGGCGAAACCATCATTCTGGGCGGGTTCATCCGCAACTCCGACAACAAATCCAGTTCCGGCGTTCCGATCCTTCGGGACATTCCGCTGATCGGTTTGCTCTTCCAAAGCAAGTCGGACGCAAAAGAACGCAAGGAATTACTCGTGATGATGCAACCGACGGTTCTCCGCACGCCCCAGCTTGCGGCGGAGCATACCACCGAAATGAAAAAGCACATGCCCGGCGTCATGCGCGCCGAGGCCGAAGTGGAGATCGATGAAAAGAAGGAGGCCGAGCGCACGCGCAAGGAGCTTTTCAAACGCAAAGACACGCTCTCCCCGGCGGAAAAGAATTACTACAACGAAGGCAAGGCGCCGAAATAGTCACAACCCGTCCCTTGCCGTGCCGCCGCTGGAGTATTCCAGCGGCGGTTTGCTTGGAGCATATCGAATTATGATGTAGCGCAGACATTCTTGTCTGCGGGTTCACGGGACTTTCTAGTCCCGTGTTTCAGCCGCCGGCACTGGCGACTGGAAAGTCGCCCGCACCCGCAGGCTGGAAAGCCTGCGCTACCGTTTTTTGCGCTCCACGAATTTCGGAGTACGGGCTTAGTGCCCCTGACGGCTCGCCGGTGTGGGATCGAGTGCCGCCGATTTCTTTATGAACTGCAGCGGGTGCTGGTCGAGCATGTTGGGGTAGATGCCCTGAATCCGGTTCGAGTCGTAATAGCTGACGCCCACGTAATAAAACAGCGGCACGATGGGGATCGCCTCGCCCACGAGCAGCGATTCGGCCTGCTGCAATATTTTCGCGCGGGTCGCCACATCGGTCTGACGGTTGGCGTCGCGGAGGAGCTCGTCGTACCGCGGACTTTTCCAGCCGGTGCGGTTGTTGCCGTTGTCGCTCATGAACATGTCCAGAAACGTGTTGGCATCGTTGTAATCCCCGATCCAGCTGGAGCGCGACAGGTCGTAGTCAAGCTGGCTTTGCGCGTTGAGATACACCTTCCATTCGAGCTGGCGCAGCTCCATCTCAATGCCGAGGGTGTCACGCCACAACTGCTGCAATTCGACGGCGATTTTGGCGTGCAGCTTGGCCGCCCCGCCCGCCGCCGCATCGAACGTGTATTGAAAATGCGGAAAGCCCTTGCCGCCGGGGTAACCCGCTTCAGCCAGAAGTTTCCGCGCCTGCTCGGGATTGAATCCCAACGGCTCCGGCAGTGGCGGATAATTCGCCGTGCCGGGCGGCACCAGGCCCGCCGCTGTCTTTTCGCCGGAACGCGTGATGCGGCTGACGATGCGGTTCTTGTCCACCGCCAGCGCCAGCGCCCGGCGGACGCGCGGGTCGTCAAACGGTTTGCGCGTGAGGTTGAAACGGAAAAAATACGTGGCGAGAAAATTGAACGTGTGAAAATCCGGTCGCTTCAGCAGCACATCCATCAATTCCGTCGGCACCAGCTCCTTGTCCCAGACGATGTCCGCCTGGCCGCGCGAATAGAGATTGAGGGCCACGTTGGGCGAGCCGACGGGCAGGAGGTCGATGATTTCCGTCTGCGTATTCGCAGCATCCCAGTAGCGCGGGTTTTTATGGAGCCGCACCTTGTCGTTGAGCCGCCAATAAGCAAGTTCGTACGGCCCGCTGACGGGCATTGGGCGGGCCTTGATCCATGCGTCGCCGTATTTCTCGATGCACTGGCGCGGCACGACGCTCATCACCGGCATTGCACAAAGGTCGAGAAAGAAAGCCGTCGGCTGGTTCAATTCCACCCGCACCGTCAACGGATCCATTGCCCTTACACCCACCTGCGCGGCATCCTTGAGCTTTCCCGTGTTGAAGCTTTCGCCATTCTTTACGTAGTAGAACTGCCCGGCATAATCGCTGGCCGTCAACGGGACCATTGCACGCAACCAGGAGTACACCACGTCATCCGCCGAGATCGGCTCGCCGGTGGACCAGGTGAGACTCCTGCGGAGATGGAAAGTATAAACGGTGCCGTCGGGTGAAATATCCCAGTGAGCGGCGAGGCCAGGCATCGCGCCGCCCGTCCCGGGGTCCACGCGGGTCAGTCCTTCAAACAATCCCTGCGCAATGCGCATCTCCGGCTGGCCCGTGATGATCGCGGGGTCCAGGGATTCGGGTTCGTTGCCGTTAATGATGACGAGGTCAGCCGGCGGCTCGCGGCGGGCGCAACCGGTCAGGCACAGCGCCAAGAACGCCGCGGTGGAAAAGCAAACGGCGAGCGACCTCCGAGTTTCGTTCGGGGCGCTCGCCGGAGGATTCATGGCCGTCTATTTCGGCGTCGCCGGGGCGGCGTTGGAGATCGGGGCCGGGGCGATCAGCGTCAGATTGGTGGCCGGAGCCACGGCTGCGGCGGCGGTTGGCTGCGGCGCGGTAGCCGCTGCCAGGATCGCCGGCTGGTTTTGCGGCGCCTTGAGCTGGCGCTCAAACTCAGAAAGGTTCCGCTGCGTGTAGTGGTTCTGCATGATGGAGATCACCACGGCGAGAACAAAAAAGACGACGACGGAATATTTGGTGGCCTTGGTCAGGAAGTTTCCCGAGCCAGAGCCGAACAAGGCGTCGGTGGCGGCGCCCCCGAACGCGAGCCCGGCGCCCGCTTCTTTTTTCGGCAGTTGCATCAGCACCAGCAGAATCAAAAAGAGGCAGTTCGCCACCATCACCACCGTCAGGAAACCAATTAGCAGCATCATAACTTTTTTCTTAAATCGAATTTTTAATAATATCCGCGAAGCTCCGGGCTTCCAGCGCGGCGCCGCCGACCAGCGCGCCGTCCACGTCCGGCTGGCTCATCAACTCACGGGCGTTGGACGGCTTCACGCTGCCACCATATTGAATCCGCACCTTTTTGGCAACGCTTTCGTCGAACATCTGCACGAGCAAACTACGAATGAAGGCGTGCGCGTCCTGCGCCTGCTGCGTCGTGGCGGTCTTGCCGGTGCCGATGGCCCAGACGGGTTCGTAGGCGACGACGGTCTCGACCATCTGCTCCTTGGTCAGCCCGGCCAGGCTGCCGTTGATCTGGGTGGTCAGGACTTTTTCCATCTGGCCAGCCTCACGTTCGGCCAAAGTTTCGCCCACGCAGACAATCGGCTTGAGCGACGCGGCGTGAACCGCGAGGGCTTTCTTGGAAATCAAAGCGTCGGATTCTTTTTGATACTGGCGGCGCTCGGAATGGCCGAGGATGACGTAGCGCACGGAAAATTCCTTGAGCATGCCGGCGGCGATCTCGCCCGTGAAGGCGCCCGCGCCGTTCTCGCTCATGTTTTGCGCGCCGAGGCGGAGGTTGGAGTCGAGGACGGCTTTGGAAACTTCGCTCAACGCGGTGAAGGGCGGGCAGACGACGATGTCCACTTCCTTCACGTTCGCAAGCTCAAGCTTCAAACTGCGCACGAGGTCCAGCGCCTCGGCGGCGGTTTTGTTCATCTTCCAGTTTCCGGCAATGATCAGTTTTCGTTCTTTGTTCATGTGAAATTTTTTGAGGCGAATTACGCGAATTTTCGCGAATAGTTTTTTAATTGGCGTGAATTAGCGAAATTCGCGTAAACATTATTTTACTTGTCCGAAAGCGCCGCCACACCGGGCAGAACCGCGCCTTCCAGAAATTCCAGGCTCGCGCCGCCGCCGGTGCTCATGAACGTCACCTTGCTGCCGAGACCGGCCTTGTTGATCGCTTTCACGCTGTCGCCGCCGCCGATGATGCTCACGGCACCGTTGTTCTGCGTGGCATCCACCACGGACTGCGCCACGGCGTTGGTGCCGGCGGCAAAGCGCGGGTCTTCAAACATGCCCATCGGGCCGTTCCACAATATCGTCTTCGCGCTGCGGATGATGGCGGCGTAATTCTTCTCCGTCTCCAAGCCAATGCTGAAACCTTCGGCGTCATCGGGGATGTCGCCGCTGATCGTGCGGATGTTCGTCAGATCGTAAACCGGTTTGCCCTTCTTGTTGAGTTTGCCCGTGTCCACCGGCGTGGCGATGACGGTGTCGGTCGGCAGCTGGAAGTTCACCCCCAGTTTCGCGGCCTTGGCTTCGGCGGCGAGTGCGGTTTCCTTGTGGTCGGGTTCGATGAGGGATTTTCCGGTCTTGACGCCGTGCGCCAGCTTGAAGGTGTAGGCCATGGCGCCGCCGATGAGGATGGTGTCGGCCTTTTCCAGCAGACGGTCAATGACCTTGATCTTGTCGGAAACTTTCGCGCCGCCGAGGATGACCACGAACGGCCGTGCCGGCTTTTCCAGTTCGTCGCCGAGGAATTTCAATTCACGTTCCATCAGCAAGCCCGCCGCGCATTGACCGCCGCGTTTGGCGACGATGCGGGCCACGCCTTCGGTGGAAGCATGAGCACGATGAGCCGCGCCGAAGGCGTCGTTCACATAAACGTCGGCGACCTTCGCGAGTTTTTCAGCAAAGGCGGGATCATTCTTCTCCTCTTCGTTGTAGTAACGGACATTCTCCAGCAGCAAGACATCGCCGGGCTTCATGATGCCGGCGGTCTGCTCAACTTTTTCGCCGATGCAATCGTCCACGAACGCCACGTTACAGCCGAGCAGGTCGGCCAGCTTCACGGCGACTGGTCGCAGGGACATTGAGGGTTCACGCTGGCCCTTGGGGCGGCCGAGATGCGCGGTGAGGATCAGTTTGCCGCC
>JANPGB010000071.1:0-1933 GCA_031423695.1 Verrucomicrobiota bacterium | reverse complement strand
GGCCGACGCGGTGAGCACCGTCACGCGGCGATACGATCTGAAAAGCCAGCGTCACAATTTTCAAACCGACCTCCAACTCAAGGATGGGCGCGGCTCCTTCCTGTTCCACCACCTGCGCGCGAAACCCGATGGACAAAGCATTCCCGCGTGTTTTCTCGAAATCGAATTCATCGACAACGCCGAAATCGAAGCCTGGCTCATCGGCGGCCCGAACGCGAAAATCATTCGTGCCGAAATCGCACAAGCTCTCGCCGCCGCGCTCATCGACTATGTTGGAAAAAGCGAATGACGTTTATTGGCCATTTCCCGGAACGCCGGATGTCTCCAAGATTGCCACGGATTGCCTGGCTGGCTTTACGGTTTCTTTTCAAGAAGCACCGGGCCGGTGTCTTCTGTGCCTGGAGACGATCCGGGTATCTCTGCGGTAGAGGCTTTGAGAATCAAGGTGGATCCAGGGTGATCGGGCCGGTGCTACCCGGCAGTAGCAGCACGCCACGCCCGAAGCGCGGACCTTCAAGCAGAACGCCATTGAAGTGTCGGACTGCACCGCTTCCTATCTGCACCTTGCCGCTGAAAAAGCCAGTTGCCTTGTTGAGTTCCATAGAAGTGACGCTTGCCGCCGCACCACTGAGCGTAAAACTATAGTTCGCGTTGAGAACCGCCGTGCCGGTAATGGGCGACGGAAGCACGCCAGCGTCGATGGATAGGTTCCACGGATTGATGCCGAGGGCAGCCAATCCTTGTTTTTGATAGCGGGAGCCTTCGGCCGCAATGTTACCCACGAACCCGCCGCGGTATCGGCCCGTGGTCGTTACAGGTTTTTCCCAGCGCAACGTGCCGGTGATGGCATCACTGGCCGGAGCAGTGGTCTTGGTGAAGGTGAGCACACCACCGAGGAGGCTTCGTTTGCCGTGAGGCTGTGCGTAAACCGCCCATCGCTGCTCCGACGCGATCCTGCCACCGAGCGAAAAGCTTTGACCATCGCCGAGCTGGCCTGTCACTCGCACATTGCCCTTGGCGTCCACTATTCTCAGTAGCGCATAGCCGTGTCCCGCGGGATAGACCACCGGATCGCTTTGGGTAGGATCGGCAGGCAGAGTGAGCGTGAATCTTCCCACCGCTGGAGCAGCCTTCTCCGCGGGAAAAAGTACGAGGTCGGTGGTTGTCCCATCGGCCACGATGGCACCTAATATCGGTGAATCGCTCACAGATAGGTCCATCTGCAATGTAACGTCGATCTTCGAGCGCCCAAGACGAGAAATCTTGCCGGTGAAGTTACCTTCCGCATTGAAAGCTCCCGCGAGCGTGTAGGTACCGTCGCCCAGCATGAGTTGGAGTGAAAATGGGCCGGTCTTCGTCAATTTAACGGTCGCGATACCTGCTGGTATTGTCGCGTCACGCAGCAACCCAGTGTAGCTACCCGAGCGCGTTAGAAACGGGTTCGGCACAAAGTTCGCCTTGGCGAAGGCCGACTCTGTCATGATGAATTTCAGCTTGGGATTATTAACTGTGGCAAGCGGCGCGGCACCAGTCAGCGTCCAATCGGCGAAAATAAATTGCGGCAGGTTGGGCGCTGCGAAAAGGGCAACATGTTGCTCCTGTCCCAAAACATTCTTCCCTTTGACGACCCTTGGCTTTCCACTGACAGAACCGCGCGTGGAATCATAGTCGAGGACGAATATTCCCGGTTCGCGTATCACGAGATCGAGAGCCTTCGGATCAGCATCACCACCGACATTGGTGACAGTGATGGCGATTCTCCGTATGCCGGCCGAACCAGCTTGCGGACTGCCGCTGATACGACCACTCGGGTCCATCGACATTCCCGCAGGAAACCCTTGCGCGCTGAATCCTGTTGGCGAATTCGTCGCTGAGATTTGCCCGTCGTATAGCTGTCCCACAATCGCCTCGGGCAGCGCCGTGGTGGTGATCG
>JANPGB010000070.1:0-11700 GCA_031423695.1 Verrucomicrobiota bacterium | reverse complement strand
TAAACTGCACCGCGGCGGTTTTCCCCTGCGGCTTGTCGCATTTTACGAGTTCAAGCGGATGCTCGGAATAAACGCTGGCCAGACCGTAAGCGTCCGCGAGCGTCCAGTCGTTGATGAAACTGTCGTGGCACGACGCGCATTTCAAATTCACGCCCATGAACACTTGTGAAATATTTTGCGCCGCCTGCATGTGCGGCTTCTGGCTCGCATTCACAGCGCCACGCCACACGATGCCTTTGGCAAAGCCTTCGCTGTCCGGGGTTGGATTCACGAGTTCGGCGACAAAGCGGTCGTAGGGTTTGTTTGTTTCGAGCGAGGTGTAGAGCCATTGGGAAATCTGTTTGCGCCCGCCGTCAATGTAGCCCGTGCCCTTGTAATCATTGCGCAGAAGATCATTCCAGAACGACAGCCAGTTCTGGGCGTAGTTCTGGTTGTCGGCCAGCAATCGGTGAACGAGCTTTGCGCGTTTGTCGCGATCCTTGTCGGAGACGAATATTTCCAGTTCGGCCGTTGGCGGCAAAAGTCCGACCACCTCGAGATAAACGCGCCGCGCGAACAGACGATCTCCGACGGGTTTGCCGGGCTTGAAATTGTTCGCGGCAAAATAGGGCGCAAGCAAACGATCAATGGGATTCACAGCTTTGCCACCCCTCACAGGAAGTTCGGGGCGACGCGGCTTGAGATTCAGCGGTTCGGGACGGGAGAAGGTGATGTTTGCGTCCCACTTCGCGCCCTGATCAATCCATGCCCGCATCAGGCCAACTTCCTCGCGCGTGAGCTTCGTGCCTTTCTTCGGCATCACATTATCGGGATCAATGCCGGCGACGAGTTCGATGAAATAGCTCTCCGCGCTTTTGCCTTCCACGATGGCCGCGCCCGTTTCGCCACCCTTGAGAATCGTCTCCCGCGAATCAATGCGAAACTCGCCCTTGGAGCGACCATGGCCGTGACAGGTGATGCACCGCGCCTCGAGAACAGGTTTGATTTCCGTGGCAAAATTGACCGGGTGAGTCGCGGGTGGCGGCAACTGTTGCAGTTGCTCGAGGGAAAGCGCAGCCATCGCGCAGATGGGCGCGACCAAAGCAAGGCCCAGCAAGTGAGCGAAAAACTTCATGCGATAAATGTTAGCCGTCGCTTTTGCAAAAGGCAGGGAAAATCTCTGATTAAAAAGACTTGGTTGTAGTTCAAACGGGTTTCTTTTGATGCTGACGCGCGAACCAAACATCGGTAAATTCCAAGCATGAAATCAAAAGTATTTTGCGTGCTGCTGGTCGGCACTGTCTTTTTCAATTCCCATGGCACCGCGCCGGCCGCCCCGGTGGAAGCGGGGTTCAAGAAGATTTTCAACGGTAAAAATTTGAAGGGTTGGGAGGGTAATCCTCAACTATGGTCGGTCAAGCAGGGCGCGATCATGGGGCAAACCACCTTGGAACATCCGGCCAAAGGAAACACGTTTTTGATCTGGACCAATGGCACCACGGCCGATTTCGAATTGCGCGCGTCTTATCGCATCACCCCCAACAACGACAAGGGCTTCGCCAACTCCGGCATTCAATATCGGAGCAAGGTGCTTGACCCGGCGAACTGGGTCGTCGGCGGTTATCAGGCCGACTTTGAGGCGGGGACCACCTACTCGGGCATTCTCTACGAGGAACGCATGACGCGTGGCATCATGGCCGCGCGCGGCGAAAAGGTGATTTGGGGCAGTGACTGCAAAAAGCAGGTGGCCGGTTCGGTCGGCAAGTCGGATGAAATTCAAGCTGGCATCAAGAAAGAGGATTGGAACGATTACGTCATCATTGCTCAGGGCAATCACCTGCAACATTTCATCAACGGCATGCCGACGGTGGATGTCACCGATGAATGCGAGGCCAAGGCGGCCAAGTCAGGCGTGCTGGCTTTGCAACTGCACGCCGGCCAGCCGATGACGGTGGAGTTCAAAAACATTCGTATCAAACAATAGCCTCAACCATGAGACCCTGCTTATTTCTCTGTGCCTTGGTCGTGACCGTGATGACGGTTTCTGCTGCGGATAAAAAGATTGTCTTCATTGCCGGCAATCCCAGCCATGGTCCTGGGGAGCATGAACATCGCGCCGGCTGCCTGTTGCTCCAGTCATGCCTCGACAAGGTGCCGGGCATTACCTCGGTGGTCTATTCCAACGGCTGGCCGAAAGATGTCGGCGCGCTTGACGGCGCGGCGGCGATGGTGGTTTACAGCGACGGTGGTGGTAATCATCCGCTGCTGCAGGGCGATCATTTGAAAACCCTCGGGTCGTTGATGGATCAGGGCGTTGGTCTGGTGTGCCTGCACTATGCCGTCGAGCCGACAATTGAGAAAGGGCAGCAGGAATTTCTGGACTGGATCGGCGGCGCGTTCGAAATCAACTGGTCGGTGAATCCCCATTGGCCGGCCGCGTTTGAGAAATTGCCGGACCATCCGATTTCGCGCGGGGTGATGCCGTTCAACATCCAGGATGAATGGTACTTTCACATGCGCTTCCGCGACGGCATGAAGGGAGTGACGCCAATCCTCTCTGCCGTGCCTGCGGCGAGCACAACCAATCGCAACAACGGACCGCACGAGGGAAACGCGGTCGTGCGTGAGCTGGTGGCCAAAGGCGAGTTTCAGCACGTGGCCTGGGCCAGCGAGCGCGCTGGCGGCGGACGTGGTTTTGGTTTCACCGGCGGCCATTTCCACAAGAACTGGGGCGATGACAATGTGCGCAAGCTGGTGCTCAATGCGATTCTCTGGGTTGCCAAAGCGGAAGTGCCTGCGGGCGGTGTGCAGTCGCAAATAACGGCTGGGGATCTGCAAAAAAATCTGGACCCCAAGGGCGCGAGATAGTCGCGACTACCGCGACGAAACTTCGTCAGGGTCCGGCAGCGGGCTTTGCAATCCGGCTTTTGTATTCAACGAGCTTCTTTTCAAAATCCGGCCCGCCTTCCCGCAGGTGGGTGACCTGTTCGCGGCGCGCAATGCGCTCAAATTCCTCCACCGCTTTCGCGTAATGTCCGCCGACGACATCCGGACCTCGGACGCATTGCACATATAAAATCGGCAGTTCGGCCCGCTCCACCCGCCGGGTCAAAACCTCGTCCCCCTTGGCCAGATTTTTCGCGCGCGCAAAAATCTCCATCGCCCGCTCGAGGAATTCCTGCGTGAAGAAAGGCGCATCCATCCGATAACGGATTCCACCCTTGGGCGATTGCATTTGCTCGGCAAAGTCCGCCCGGATTTGATTCAGTAACGACTCGTATTCCGCCAGCGCCGGCGCGGCGACGCCGTAATGCCCCCAAATAAAATCCTGTGTCAGCGCTTTTTCATCGCGTGACGGATCCCACAATAATTTGCTCGTGACCCAACTCTTGAGTTCATCGCGTTCGGCGGGGCCTTGATAACCACCTTGCAACATCACGCCTTCGGCATGATTCGTGATCCAGAACCGGATGTTTGCCGCCATCACATCCAGGTTGGGCATGGGGGCGAGGTAGTGGCTGAAGTTGACGTTGTAATCCCAGATGTAGATACGGTCATGCACGGCGCTCCAGGCCGTGAGCAGTTTTGCGATGTCGCATTGTTCGGCGGGGGTGAAGGGGTGCTGCCAAGATCCCACATCATCGTTGCACAGGCGGATGGCCACGTTCTTTCGCGGGCGCATGGTCTTGGGCACTTTGATCGTTACCAAATAGGCCAGCGTATCAATGGTCACGCGGGGATATTCGCCCGCGATGGCCTCGGCCACCTGATTCACCAAGACCAGCTGGTTCGCCATGTCCGAGCCTTCTTCCGTTCGTAATTTCTCGCACCGCGCGCAGTGGCACACCGTGGTGTTGTCGTTCTTGGAAATGCTGAGGAGCTCGGTGTTGGTGTTTTGCTTCAAGACATTCCGGACGTAGGCGATGGCCAACTTGACGACTTCCGGATGCGTGGCGCAGAGCTGGGTGTTGGATCTTTTGCCGTCCTTGAGTTGCGCAAAATATTCCGGATGCGTGGTGAAGTATTTGTCGGGGGGCACGATCTGGGCGGCGGTGTGGACGAACATGCCGTCGTAATCCATGTGGCCGCCGAACTCCTCAGGAACTTTGGCGTGCGGCGCGCTGGTGCGATTGCGTAATGACCATTCGGGATCAAAGGCGCTGGAATAGAAGGGGTCGCGCAATTTGAGCTGCGGACTGTAGCGGCGCTCCACCGGCGCGATGATCAGCGTGTTGGTCATTGGCAGGCGGATCGAATCCTTGGTGTAGAAGCGGCAGCCCATTTCCTCCTCCAGCAAGCTGAATACCCCATTCATCAGGCCGCGCTTTGTCCCGCCCCCGAGCAGCACCTGGGTGTCTTTGGCACGCAGCCAATAGCCATCCTCCCCCAGACGGGAATCGGAACTAATGATGATGTTTCGGCCTGGAGCGCGGCCGTAGTAGATTGGGAGCGTCGCGCCCGTGATCTCCTTGACCCACTTCTGGAGTTCTGCGGCCGCAAGCTTGTCGTGGGCGGTTGCGTCCTCGGTGCAAAGTATTCCTGCGGCGGGTTTGCCATCCTGCACCAATGGTAGTGGCAGCTTTGCCGGATCCCCGCTGGGCTTGAGCGAGTTTTGCCATTCAGCTTGCGAGTTGGTGCAAAGCATCGCCACAAGGGCGGCCAGGAGGATGATTTTTGGTCCACAACGCGCGAGCGGTAAAAGTATTTTCATCAGTTTCGGCAGGGGAGGGGACATTCGCTTTTTGAAATTCATTTTTGATACAGTGCAGAACCCCATTTGGTTCGACAACTTGTTTTGATCCCAAAGTCGGTTTTCGCCCATACCTCCTTCGGGGTATACGAGAGTTTGCCGCTGGCTGTTATCATTGACGCATCAAGCCCCCGTTACGTCACAAAGAAATGAAAACTAAAGCAGTGCCACCTCGGGTGTTTAAGTCGCGGGGATTTACGCTAATTGAATTACTGGTGGTGATTGCCATCATCGCGATTCTGGCGGCGCTGCTGCTGCCGGCCTTGTCCAAGGCCAAGGCGCGGGCCAAGGCCATCAATTGTGTCAACAACCTGCGCCAGATTGGTCTCGGCTTCGTGTTATATGGGCAGGACAACAATGATGAAATTGTCCTCGTGGGGCTCGGCAAAACCGCCCCGCCCGGCGCCTGGTTTCCGGGCGACGTGATGTACTGGCCTGACCTGTTGCGGCCTTATATGTCGGTGAGCAACAGCGTCGCCTGTCCGCTGGTCGCGAAAGGTTTTGGAATCGGCTTCAACCATGTCGAAATCGGCGGATGGATCGGCAACCCAGACAAACTCAGCAGCATCAAACGGCCCGCTGACACTGTGCCCTTTGCTGATAGCGGGTGGATTGCGAATCCAACCGAAGCGGATCCGGACCGCTGGACGGAAATCAAAGATCGGGAATCCATCGTTTACCGCACCCCGAACAATTTTGGGTATTATGACAGCGCGCCGACCCGCCCCATCAACCGCCACAGCGGCCGCGCTAACATGGGTTTTGCGGACGGTCATGCTGTGGCCACCCGGGTGAGCGTGTTGGGGTTGCAATTTTTTCCCGGCGTTTATGACAGCCCGCGCGGAAGAGCGGCCGCGACTGGCAGCACGAAATGGGGCGGCAACGGACAGAGCGATGCCCGGTGGTTGTGGGATCGTGAATGATGGCGACGTATGATCCGACTTCTCTCGCCGGTTATTCCCCGGCTCGGCCTAACGGGAAAAGTTGTCTGGCCTGCGCGCTTTCTGATCTTGCGTCAGAGGTGTGCGGGAATAGACTTTTACCGTGACCCTCAGGACGAGTTGCCAGATGTTGGGGCCGTGGTGGACGGGTATTCTTTTGATGCTCGGACTGGCGGGCCGGGTCGCGGGAACCAATGTCGAATGGTCGGCCCGTTCCTGGCAGGCCGACGAAGGGCTCCCTGATAACACTGTGGTGGGGATGGCGCAGTCCAACGACGGTTTCTTGTGGGTGGCCACGCAGTCGGGTCTGGCCCGTTTTGACGGCGTGCGTTTTCGCGAATTCCAGGGAATCAATGTCGCCCGCACGCCTTCCACCCTGGTGCATGCGCTGTTCCACGACCGGCAGGACCGCCTCTGGATCGCCAAGGATCGCGGAGTATTGATCGGCCTGGATCGTGGCCGGTTGACCGTGCTCACCCCGGACGACGGCCTGCCGCTGCTGCCGGTGCGGATGATGGCAGAAGACAAGGAGGGCGCTCTGTGGATTACTTACATTGGTGGCGGGGTCATCCGGATTCTGGGCGGCACCGTGCGCGCGTTCGGGGTCAAGGACGGCTTGCCGGATGGTGGCACCTGCCAACTGGTCACCGACAAGGCAGGCCAGTTGTGGTTTTCGAAAGCCAGTCAGTTCGGGGTGGGCCGGGACGGCAGGTTTTTGAAATTGTTGGACCTTCGAGCACAGCGGATTGAACCGGCGCGCTCCGGGGGCGTCTGGATCTACATTGAGAAGCAGCTTTTCAGATACACGGAAGCGGGAGGCCTGGTGAAGTTAGGCGACTTGCCGATGAATCGCGCCAATGCGAACGCAACCATCCTCTACGAAGACCGCACCGGCGCGTTGTGGATCGGCACGACGGAAAGCGGATTGTTCCGTTATGATGGCTCCGCTTTTACGAGTGTGGAAACGTCCCACCATGAAATCCTCAGCATTACTGAAGACCGCGAAGGCAATGTGTGGGTGGGTACCCGGGGCGGTGGCCTGAACCGGCTCCAGCCCCGTTCCCTGGAATTGGTGGACGTCGGCTCGGGCCTGCTCGCGGAGGCCGTTCGTTCGGTCTGCCAGGATACGGCGGGCGATCTGTGGGCCGTGACGCAGAGTGGTGTGGTCGTCCGGAACCAGGGACACGGCTGGCTGAACCTGTCCACCAACGCCGGTTGGCGGATTCAATATGCCCAATGTGTGGCGGCTGATCCGGCGGGGGGCGTCTGGATCGGCACCCAATACCTTGGCCTGTTCGCCTGGCGAAATGGCGTCACCACCAGCATCACCAAGTCCAACGGGCTCGCGGCCCAGTCGGTGCGCTCGCTGCTTTCAACTCCGGCCGGCGACCTGTGGATCGGGACGGAATCTTCCAACGCGTTGCAGAGACTGCGGGCCGGCCGGCTGCAAACGTTTGAACTGCCCGATGGAAGCGGTTTTGTCACGGCCATGGCCTTGGATTCATCCGGCGATGTCTGGGCCGGCACCGCTGGCGGGATGCTCTTCAAATGCAGTGATGGAACCCTTGTCGATGAGACCTCCAACACCCTCGATCCCCCAGAGGCCATCCGCAGTCTGTGCGCGACCTCGGACGGCAGTCTCTGGATTGGCTACGGCGGCCGGGGCGTGGGCCGGCTCAAAGGGGAGGGCTTCACCCAGTTTGGCACGGAGCAGGGGCTGCATGATGATTACATTTCCCAGCTCCTCGCCGATCAAAGCGGCCGGCTTTGGTTTGCCGGCAATCTGGGTGTTTTTTATGTGCCGGTCAGGGAATTCGAGGCCGTGGCCGAGGGCCGAACACCGCGGGTGCGCTCGGTCCTTTATGGAAAAGATGAAGGCCTGCCGAACCTGCAAGCCAGCCACGGTTTCTGGCCCGGCGCGCTTCAGCACACGAACGGAAACCTGTTCATTCCCATGTTGACCGGGCTAGCGGTCATGAATGTGCACGAACTCAAGCAAAGCCTGCGATGGCCGCCGATCGTGATCACGCGCGTGGCCGTGGATGGCAGGTTGGTGGCGGCCTACGAACCTGGCAATCTGACGAACAACGGAAACGCTGCATCGGTGGCAGATCTCAGCCGGGGGGAGGTCAGTCTCCAACTGTCGCCGAATCACCAGCGGTTGGATATTGAATTCACGGCCCTGAGTTTTACCGCCCCGCGCAACCTTGCGTTTAGATATCGGCTCGATGGACTGGATAAGAACTGGGTTTATCCCGGCACAAAGCGGGAGGCGCCCTACACCCGCCTCCAGGCCGGAGATTACACTTTCCACGTCGCCGCCTGTAACGAGCTCGGCGTGTGGAGTGAACCGGAAGGAAGAATTTCCATCCATGTCCTCCCCTATTACTGGCAGACTTGGACGTTTCGAATTTTGATCTCCGTGGCAATCGGCGCGCTTCTGGCGGGTTCGGCGGCGTGGTGGGTCCGGTTGCGGCATCGCCGCCGGATCAAGCTCTTGGAACAGCAACGCGCCATGGACCGGGAACGCGCGCGCATCGCCCAGGATCTGCACGATGAACTCGGGGCGGGGCTCACCGAGATCAGCTTTGGCAGCGAGTTTGCCCAGGACCCGGGGCTGGATCTGCCGGAGACGCGGCAGCACACGCAGGCGATCGGCAATCGCGCCCGCGAATTGGTGGCCGCGCTGGATGAAATCGTCTGGGCCGTGAACCCCAAGAATGACACCGTGGCGTCGCTGGGCAGCTATCTTTGTCAATACGCCGAACGCTTTCTCAAACCGACCCGGGTGAGGTTGCGCCTGCAGGTCGCCCGGGATCTGCCGCTGGCGCCGCTCAATGCCGACGAGCGGCACCACCTGTTCCTCGCCATCAAGGAGGCGCTGCATAATGTGGTTCAACACTCCCGGGCCACCGACGTTCAGTTGTCGATTGCGGTTGAAGCCGGCGTGCTCGCCATCGTGGTCCGTGACAATGGCTGCGGCTTTGATCCCGCCGCGGCGCGGAGCGAGGCCGACGGCCTGGGGAACATGCGGCGGCGGTTGCAACAGATCAACGGCAGCCACGAGCTGGTCAGCCGCCTCGGAACGGGCACAACGGCGACCTTCAAATTTCCCCTGCACCAAGCCGCCTCCGCAGTCGCGCACTAATCCCTTCGAGGTATTGCGGCAATTCTCCGCCTGAGGAACCCTGCCACCTTGCGAGCCGATTTATGTTTTCGCCTGAGCCCATTTTGGATATGAAAGAGGACGTGCACAGCAAGTCCAGCGTCGCGCGGGCGCCTGCGGGCAGCTCGGTCATCAAGCTCGCCTTGGTGGAGGACAGCGACCCGCTCCGGCGGCAGCTGAAACATCTGGTCAGCCGCGCGCCCGGCTTTAAGTGCGTGTGCGATTGCGGCAGCGCCGAGGAGGCGCTGCAAAAAATTCCCGCCGCCGCTCCCGACGTCGTCCTGATGGATGTCAACCTCCCCGGCATCTCCGGCATCGGCTGCACTGCCCGGCTGAAACAACTGATGCCCGCTTTGCAGGTCATCATGCTGACGGTTTACGAGGATGGCGACAGCATCTTCAACGCGCTCAAGGCGGGGGCGTGTGGCTACTTGCTGAAGCGCTCCTCACCCGCGGAGATTCTTGATGCGGTGGCGTCGGTGCGTCAGGGCGGCGTTCCCATGACGGGCGAGATTGCCCGCAAAGTGATCATGACCTTTCAGGCACCCGCGCCTGGAACCGATGCCGGGGTCATCTTGTCCTCGCGCGAACAGGAGATTCTCGAGCTGCTCGCTCAAGGCATGTTGAACAAGGAAATCGCGGACAAGCTTTCCATCAGCTACCACACGGTGAAGGTCCATTTGAAACACGTTTACGACAAGCTCCACGTGCGCTCCCGCGCCGAGGCCATGTTGAAGTTCATGGCCGACAAGGGCGGCTCATCAGGGTCGGCCGCGTCCACTCGCCTGCACTGACAGTGGCGCCCTTCACCCAAGGTTCCTGCTCCGGCGCGCGCCGGACATCACCTGCCACCACGCGCGCTGGCCGCCCGCACGCTCAAATGAGCTATAGGGCTGGCGTGGGCGCTTTGCTAGGCTGAAATCTTAGCTATGAACTACACCCGGTCGCGAAGCTTGCTTAACCTTTTCATTTTGCTGCAGCCAAGCCTCGCCTTGGCTGCCTCACCCGGCGGCGCGCAGACCCCTGCGGCAACAACTTCGGGAAGCCAGCCTTCAATTGCTGCCAGCATCGCGACATCGCACACCGCAGGTGAAATCGTCTCGCTCAGCTCGCTGAAACTGAATGAAACTTTGCAGACGGATTATCCACAGGTGAACAAATCTTTTGGTGGAAAGCCGCTCACCATCAGCGGGCAGAAGTACGAAACCGGCTTCGGCACGCATGCCCGCAGCGTGATGTGGATTGAACTCCAAGGGGGCTCGCAGAAGTTCACGGCGGCGGTGGGCATTGATGACGAAGTGGTGCCGCGCATCGTGTTGCGGGAATTGCGCGCCGCGTTCGACAAGGGTAACGACGAATACACGCGGGTGAACGGTCGCGTCATCTTCCAGATTTATGGCGATGGAAAATTACTCTGGAAAAGCAAGTTGATGCGGCCCGGAATGCCAGCCGAGCCCGTGGATGTCGATCTGACTGGAATTCAAACCATGGTCATGGTCGCGAGCAGCATGGGCGACCCGATTGATTCTGATCATGCGGACTGGGTGGATGCGAAATTTGTCGTCACGGGCGCGAAGCCGAAAACCATTCCGCCACCGCGCGAAGCTGCCTTCATCCTTACGCCAAAGACTTCTCCCAAACCGAAGATCAATGGCGCGAAAGTTTTTGGCGTGCGTCCCGAATCGCCGTTCCTGTTCACCATTCCTGCCACAGGCGATCGCCCGATGAAGTTCTCTGCGAAGAATCTTCCAAGCGGGCTGAAGCTTGATGCGGACTCGGGGCAGATCACCGGCGTCTTGAAACGCAAAGGCGAGTGGAACGTCATGCTCAAGGCGAAGAACTCGCTGGGCGAGACGGAGCGCAATTTTAAAATCGTTTGCGGCGACACGCTCGCACTGACGCCGCAGATGGGCTGGAACAGTTGGAATGTTTTTGGTTGCAGTGTGGATGAGGCCAAGGTCCGCGCGGCGGCGGACGTGATGGTAAACAGCGGCTTGATCAATCACGGTTGGGCTTATGTGAACATTGATGATTGTTGGCAGAGCAAGCACAGCTCCAAAGATCCCTTGGTCGCGGGCGACGGGCGGGACGCCAACGGCATCATCCAATCAAACAACAAGTTTCCGGACATGAAAGCGCTGTGCGATTACATCCACAGCAAAGGATTGAAGGCGGGTATTTATTCGTCGCCCGGCGTTTACACGTGTCAGGGTCACACGGGGAGTTATCAACACGAGGAACAGGACGCGCAGCGTTACGCGGAGTGGGGATTTGACTACCTGAAATACGATTGGTGTTACACGACCTACTCGACCCGGGACATCAGTTTGCATTCGCAGCGGATTCCCTGGCTGACCATGGCGCAAGCCCTGGGTAAGGCAAAGCGCGACATCATTTACAGCTTGAGCGAAACGCTGGATGTTTGGCCGTGGGCGAAGGAAGTCGGCGCAAATAGTTGGCGCAACACGGGCGACATCACTGACACCTGGTCGAGCATGGATGAGATCGGGTTCACTCAAAACGGCCGCGAAATCGTGGCTGGGCCTGGCCACTGGAATGATTGCGACATGTTCGTGGTGGGCAGGCTGGGCGGTGGCAAGCGCGATTCACGGCTGACGCCAAACGAGCAATACACGCACATCAGCCTCTGGAGTTTGCTGGCTTCGCCCATGTTGATCGGCTGCGACATGACGCAGCTCGACGAGTTCACTTTGAGTTTGTTGACGAATGACGAAGTCATCGAAGTGAGCCAGGACCCGCTCGGCAAACAGGCGCATCGGATTTCCAAAGACGAGAATGTCGAGGTCTGGGCGAAGGACATGGAGGATGGCAGCAAGGCGGTGGGCTTGTTCAATCGTGGTGAA
>JANPGB010000069.1:0-6548 GCA_031423695.1 Verrucomicrobiota bacterium | reverse complement strand
CAGCCAAGTGAGCGAGCCCGACTATGAGCGACCAAGATAACGCAGCCCCAACTCTGACGGTCTCGCTGATTTTTGATCGGGTAATCAATTACGCCTTTCAGCAAAACGCGATTCCCGTGATCAAGGAACTCCTGATTTGCAACAACGCGGTCCCGCGCAAGGATCTGACCATCCGCATCACGACCGAGCCTTCATTTGGCGCTCCCACCGAAATCCGTTTGCAAAGTTTGGCCGCCTTGGGCGAACACCGCATTGCTCCGATCGACCTGAAACTCAATCCTGGTTTTCTCGCTGATCTGAACGAACGGGTGGCTGGTTTGTTGCGGGTCGAAGTAATCGAGGCGCACGGGGAAAGTGAGCAGACCGTTGTGGTGCAATCAGTGACTGAGACAATTTCATTGCTGGCGCACAACGAGTGGTGCGGGTTGGTGGCCCTCCCCGAAATTCTCGCGGCGTTTGTGCTCCCCAATGACCCGGCGGTGATGCCGCTCTTGGGGCGGGCCGCAGAGATTCTCGCCGCCAACACGGGACGCACTGCCCTCAACGGTTATCAGGACAAGAGCCGTAAGCGTGCCTGGGAACAGGTGGCTGCCATCTATAAAGCCATCGCCGAACTGCGCTTGCGTTACATTAATCCGCCAGCCAGTTTTGAAAATACCGGCCAAAAGGTTCGCTTCCCGTCCGATATTGTTTCGCAACGCTTTGGCACCTGCTTGGACCTCGCATTATTGTTCGCGGCTTGTTGCGAGCAGGTTGGCCTGCACCCGCTCTTGCTGATGCATCAGGGCCACATGTATGCCGGGTGTTGGCTGGAGGAACGCACCCTGCCCGAGCCTTCGGTCGATGACCTGCAACAAATCCGCAAGTTGGCCACCGATACTCTCATAACAGTTTTTGAAACCACGATGGTGACGGATGAACGCCCGGGCAACCTAAGCGATGCGGAGCGATTGGCGCGTCCTCATCTGGAAACCGAACTGCCGTTTCGGATGGCCCTCGACGTGCGCCGCTCCCGCGTCGCGCGGATTCACCCCCATCCAATCGCGGGCCAGGCGGCGGAGATGCCCTCGGTTCCCGATGCAAAGCGCGCCGCCACGAACGATGTCGGTTTGGGAAACCGGGAGTTTGCCGAAGTGGTAACCCTCAACCCCAACGCCACGCCAAAGCCCGCCACCCGGATTGACCAGTGGAAAAGCAAGCTGCTGGATCTCAGCCTTCGTAACCGGTTGCTAAATTTCAAGCCCACGAAGCTGACGATCCCAATTCTGTCGGCGGCGCCGGAGCAGGTGGAAGACGAACTGGCCGCCGAAAACGAACTTTCGCTTCAACCCAAGCCGAAGCTCATGGGGATTGAAGATCCTCGTAACGCCGAAACTTACACCAAGCAGCAGCGCGCGGATGCGCTCGCGGACCATCTCCGCGATGAACTCAAGCATCGCCGGCTTCACTCCGGTTTGGATGAAGCCGAGCATCGTCCGCGCTTGACCGATCTTTACCGGGCCGCTCGCGTCGCTTTGGAAGAAAACGGCACCAACACCCTGTTCGCTGCCGTTGGGGTGTTGGAATGGCGCGAGACGGAGCACAGTGATCGGGTGCTTCGCGCCCCGCTTCTGCTGGTGCCGGTGGAGCTGAAACGCAAATCGGTGCTGGAGGGTTTTACCCTGCGCCGGATTGATGAGGAAACCCGACTGAACGTCACGTTGATGGAAATGCTCCGGCAGCAGTTTCACAAGGAGATCCCGGGTCTTGATCCGCTGCCCGGGGATGAAAGCGGGGTAAATGTGGCCCAGGTTTTCCAGTTGTTCCGCGACGCGGTCCGCGACCTGCCCGGCTGGGAGGTGAAGCCGGAGATTTGGTTGAGCCAGTTCTCGTTTACGAAGTTTTTGCTGTGGAAGGACCTGTCTGATCGTCTGGACCAACTCACGCGCAACCGCGTGGTGCATCATCTGATTCATGACGCGGGCCACCAGTATCCCAACCCACCCAATGACATCCGCCCGGAACAACTGGATGATGGCTATCATCCCCGCGACATCTTTTGTCCCCGCAGTGCGGATTCTTCCCAGTTGGCGGCGGTGCTGGCCGCCGCCGCCGGGCATGATTTTGTCCTTGAAGGCCCACCGGGAACGGGCAAGTCGCAGACCATCACCAATATCATTGCGCATTGTCTGGCCAACGGAAAGCGGGTGCTCTTTGTCGCGGAGAAACGGGCGGCGCTGGACGTTGTCCACCGCCGCTTGCGCGAGGAAGGATTGGAGCCGTTCTGCCTGGAGCTGCACTCCAACAAGACGGGCAAGGCGGATGTGGTGGCTCAATTCGATCGCAGCCTTAAATTTCTCACGGACTCCGAGCCTCACGATTGGGAGCGGCGGGCGGCAGAGTTGGAAAAGCTCCGCGCCAACCTGAACGGGTACACTCGCGCGTTGCACTTCCGTCATCCCTGTGGCCTGAGTGCCTTTCAGTGTCTGGATTACCTCCTGCCTCGTCAGAGCGAGCGCACCGTGCGCCTGGACGCTTGGCCTGAGTTGCTTCAAACCCCGGCGGAAACTCTGGAGCGGGCGCGGGAGCTTGCGCGGCTGCTGCAAGAACGATCACGTCCGCTCCAGCCGCTGGCAGACCACCCGCTGGCTGCCCTGAAGTGCGAAGAGTCCTCACCAGCCTGGGCCGATCGCATGCTCGACCAGGTGCGCAAACTCGGCACATTGACCCAAGGCGCGGGTGCCGCTGCCAGTCAGTTGCTCACTTGGGCCGGGGCTTCCAACACCTTTGCCGCGCGCGCTGAACTCCTCCACTTTCGAGCATTGGCGGATCGTTTACTTACTCCACAGCCGGTGGGTGCCGCCTTTGCCACCACCCCATGGAATCAGTTGGCACCCGACCTTGATCTGTGGATCGCGTTGGCGGAAGAGCGCGGGGAGCTTCGCGCAAAACTTGCTTCCCACCTCAAGCCGCAAACACCGCCGGCGGTTGGCGTTGCTGGATTGTTCCTACGAGGAAGGAACCGCGGCGCACGTTGACGTTTCCTATCGCGCCACCAAGGCGATGTTGAGGAATCCGACTACTGATCGCAGGGAATTTAGCCACATGGTTGACCGCGATGTGGCATGGTTCTTCCGCCTGCTGCCACTCTGTCCCAACTTGCGGGGACTGCTGGTGTTTGGTCCCGTGGTGCGACATGACGATTCAACCGAGAGCCTGGCAGTGTTTATTCGTAAAAGCGCGCCGCGCCACGGTTTCAGCGTGTTGCCCGATAGTAGCCTTAATTGTGAAATGAAGAGACTACCCAACAGAAGTTTTTTCCTCCATGAGGTTGCCGCGCTGGGCGCTGGCACCATCACGGAGCAAGTCATGACAAACTTGACCCAACACCACACCAATCTTCACCAGTCTATTCATTCCACTCCGTAAGCAACACCGGCGGACGCAAATCGGAATTGTCATGCCGCGCGGACCGGCCTAATCTCGTCTCGCTAGAAAACAACACTGACCAGAAAAATTAACCAAAATAAATTTGCGTAGCTTCGGCTGCGAGTCTCACCCAAAAACCGCCAGTTTTACAAGTGCAGAGACCGACCGAGCACGCGCCCATCGGGCGCGGCTTGTCGTATTCTCTGCACGGGCGCCTGGCGGTGCCTTGGGTGGGGGTGCGTCAGGTTCGCGCCCTTTTCAATTTCGCCGCTGGGCTAGTGGATAAACAAGAAACCACTGCCATGAAAAAACATCCGATTCCCGTTGAAGAAAAATATTCTCAAATTCAAAAACCAGTAGTGGCGCCGGACGACTTTGGAACACGCTTGGCCGCACAAATGAAGCCGGAGTTCGTTGTGCGCCACTCGGACGGTGCGATTGATATTATTAGAACGACACTCAATCAGCTGCGGTCAGGGCAACCACTGGAGTCGGATAATGTTCTGAAGCAAATAAGCGCCGATGAATATATTGGAAGATTGGAAGAATACATCAAAGCTCTACATCTCGCATGGAACGAAGAAAGCGAGCGCGTTAGCAGCTACAAGGCGTATTCGTACATCCTCTGGATGATCATTCTCATCCTGCTTGGGGCAATCATCATAATAAAGATTTCACAATGATTGACTCCACCAGCGCACGAGACGACCTAGCCTTAAACAGCGAATGTTCTGGTCGGGATTGAAAACTGAATGCTCGATTTATCAGCCATCCCAAACTTAACCTTGGTGAGGCTGACTCAAAAACAGTTCCAGACTATTGATTGCCCTCTCGACCACCGGGCGGATGGTGGTCAGCCGGGGATTCCACGCCAAGCAAATTGGTCGTGCGTAGGATTTCAAAAAGGGCAACGGCACCTCAACCACTTCGCTGTGGGTAAACTCAATCGCCGCGAGACTCGGCAGCACCGCGCCGTAAGCGCCGGACTTCACCGCGCGCGCGGCCTGGGTGAAGGACGAGCAGGACAGTTCAATGCGGATGGGGCAGCGTGCTTTGCCGGCCGCGGCTTCGAGATAATCGCGGAATTGCCCCCCAACCGAGGTGGCCAGTGGCAACCCAGCCAACGCCGCCTCCAACTTGCCCGACCTGAATGGTCCGGCCAACCGCTGCGGGATGAAGAGCGAATAGGTCAGTTGCCGGAGTCGTTTGGATTTGAGCCGGCGCAACACCTCATCCTCCCGGACCAATGCCAGGTCCACGCTCATGTCCGTCAGCCGCTGGACGAGTTCCTGCGTGCGGCCAGTCTGAAGTTCAAACCGCGTATTGGGCAAAGCCTGGCGCAACTTTGCCATCTGCGGCAGCAACAACCATTCAAGCACACTATTGCCCGAAGCGATGCTCAGCGTTTGTGGTACACCCTGGCAGGTTTGCTGAAAATCCTCCAAGCCGCTGAGGTAGCCGCGGGCAAGCTGGGCCAGTTGGTTGCCGGCTTCGGTGAAGGAGATGGTCCGGCCTTGGCGGCGTGTCAACGCCGTGCCAAAGAAAGTTTCCAGTTCTTTGACCTGTTTGCTGAACAGGCTCATGCGGGTCGGATCACGCTCCGCCGCACGACTGAATCCGCCCGCATCCGCGATCAGCACGAAGTTGCGGAGGCGGTCGAGCGACAAACCGCCCCGGTCAAAGAGGGCTTTATACTTGTTCATATAGTTATGTTACTTGCTATTTCAATACTGTAAAGACCAACGTTCTGTGCTACTTTCAGGTGTCATGAAAAAGGAAAAAGAAAACTCACTGAACGGCGGATTTGACATCATCGGGGATATTCACGGCTACGCCACTCCGCTTCGGCGATTGTTGGCCCGGCTCGGCTACGAAGAAAAGGACGGCTGCTACCGGCATCCTGAACGCCGGGTGATTTTCCTAGGTGATTTCATCGATCGCGGGCCGGAGATCCGGGAGACGTTGCGGATTGTCCGAAGCATGGTTGATGCAGGCGCCGCCCTGGCCGTGATGGGCAACCACGAGTTCAACGCCCTCTGCTATCACACCGCCGGCGCGGATGGCGCTCCCTTGCGACCCAATTCTGAAAAAAATCGCAATCAACACAGCGCCACTTTGGATGCGTTCGCGGATTACCCGGAAGAATGGCGGGACTATCTGACCTGGTTTCTGAAGTTGCCGCTATACCTTGAGATGGGTGATTTCCGGGTGGTTCATGCGGCCTGGGATAAAGCACGGATCGCGGATTTGAACGGCCGTGACCGGCTCGATGAAGCCACCATGCACAAGGCCGCCCGCAAGGGCACGCCCGAGTATGAAGCCGTGGAACTCTTGCTCAAGGGGCGGGAAGTCCAACTGCCCGACGGCTACCGGTTCTCGGACAAGTCGGGCTTTTCCCGCTCCAAAATCCGGACCAAGTGGTGGTTGGCAGGGACGGGGCGGACCTACCGCGAGCTGGTCTTTCCCGAATGCGACGCCATCCCCGCCATTCCGGTGCCGGCCGATGAAGGGCCGGCTCTCAACGGATATGATCAAAAGGCGGCACCGGTCTTTGTGGGCCACTACTGGTTGACCTCCGATTATCCGATGTCGCCGCTGACCGGCAATGTCGCCTGCGTTGACTTTAGCGTGGCCAAGGGCGGACCGCTGGTGGCCTACCGCTGGAACGGCGCGGGACCGTTGACGGACGCCGGATTCATCAGCACCGAATAAAACCAACCTGGAAAGGAACACGATTATGCCGCACGCGATAGCGATGAAAGATGGAAAGCCGATGATGATGTTTGTCGGCGAAACACCCTGGCACAAACTTGGCACCCATCTGGGTGCGCCACCCCGGACGGCGGAGGCGGCCATCAAGGCCGCCCACCTGGATTGGGAGGTCCAGAAACAGCCGGTGTATGCGTTTGATGGCGGAACTGGCTGTGCCGTGCCGGGGCACTACGCCACGGTGCGGGCAGACCTTTGGGGCACGCCGGAATGTAAACCGTTCGGGCTGGTGGGCGAAAATTACCAAGTCCTCCAGAACCGGAAGGCATTCAGTTTCTTTGATCCGATCATCGAGACTGGACAAGTCACCTATGAAACCGCCGGCGCCCTCGGGCAGGGCGAACGGGTTTGGATGCTCGCCAAGGTGAAAG
>JANPGB010000068.1:0-2365 GCA_031423695.1 Verrucomicrobiota bacterium | reverse complement strand
TTTCATGCGAAGTTTCCGGACGTGGACGATCTGCTCTGTTACACCTATGACCAGCACGCGTGGCTTTGCGCAGAAGCCGGATCGTGCCCGCGCTGCCACGGCGTGCCCTTGCACGATCGGGTCACAAAATTTGTGAATGCGATGGCCCGCACCTGGCGCGAACTGAACCCGAAAGGCGTCCTTTTCTGGGAGCCTTGGGAACTTTCCGCTGGCGAAACATATCGTTGCATCGACTTGCTGGACGCGTCGTGCGTTGGACTTTCGCTGCATTCCAGCATCGCGGAAGTGCAGATCGCTTTTCCCGCGGACCGGTGGTTCAAGAATGTTCTAACCAAAGCGCAAGACCGGAACATGCCTGTCATCGGAGAACTATGGACCGGCAGTCTCACAGAAGAAATGGAACCATTCACCCATATTGCAACACCCGTGGCCACGTTGCGCGCACTGCGAGCCGTGAACAACGCCGGCAAACTTAAAGGCATCAAGGAATACTACGGCAACGTCCCCGACAAAGAAGACCCTAACCTGCGCATGACCGGGCTCTTTTTCAAAAACCCTGACATCAGCGATGACGCCGCGTTGACAGAACTTGCGAAGCCCTACGGAAAAACATGCGCCGCCGTCGCGGCCTATTGGAAGCTAACCTCGGAAGCCGTGGAGTTGTATCCGTGGGATGTTTCATGGCTCGCCCGCACAATAGGGAAAGTGGATCCCGTCCATCTGCTCTCCGCCGCGACGATCAAAGGGGCGAGTTGGCAAACGCCCGGATGGCAGTCGAGTCGCCGCACTGCGTTCCTAAGAACCGACCAAACGGAGCCGCCGAATTTTTGGACCCGCGAAAACACGCAATTGTGCCTTGAACAAGCGGCCACAAAAATGGAGGAAGCCATAAAAGTCGCCCGGTCGGTGAAGGATAAAGTTCCGATGGCGTATCGGGATACATTCAGGAAAAGCATCCAAGAATTGAGCGCTTTCCGCAGCACCGCGTTGTCGTTCGCTTATCACCTCCGCGAAACGAATCTGGCCGACCTCATCCGGGGAGCCACCAAGCAAGGCCTCACTGTCAATCCGCAGAACGTGACGGAACTGCGCGCACTGCTGGTCAAGGATCAGCAAAACATGGGAGTCGCCGAACCCATTCAGACAGCCCTCGCGATGTTCGATGCGGACCTTAATAAATTCCTCGCCACGTATTTCCTGCCCACGCCGCCAACCGGCACCAAGATCGGCGCGGCGATCACTTCGCAGTAATCCGATTTGCAAATCGTTCGTTTTAACTCAGCGCTCAAAGTACTCTCAAGTCATTTAGGCGCGCTGGGCAAAGCCGATTCAGCGGCCCAGCGGCTGGGTTGGGGGCCAAGTTCGATTTCCAGCGAGCCACCGCGCACCAAGTCAGCGTGCGGAAACCAAAACTGTTTCAAGGCCTTCCCATTCAGCTTCACCGATTGGATATAGGCATTGGCCGCCGAATTGTTCCGCGTGATGATGGTGAATTTGCCGCCGGAAAAATATTTATTGTTGAGCTTGATCTTCACTCGGTCAAAGAGTGGCGAGGTGATCTGGTATGTCGGCTTTTGGGCCGCCCCGCCTTCCACGTCGAAAAGGCCGATGGCCATCAGCACGCCGAGCGCGCCCATCTGGCCCTGATCTTCGTCACCGTTGTAGCCGCCAAACGGCGTGATGTCGCCAAACGTCTGCGCCTTGACCGCGCGCACCCATTTCTGGCTGAGCCACGGTGCGCCCGCGAAGTTGAAGAGATGAGCCATCGCGGTGGACGGCTGGTTGTCGTAGTCCACCCAGGCACCGCCGTGTTCGCCGTGCGGCACCTTGAAGTCGGCGGGCGCGGCGAGTTCGAACTGCCGGTTCAGTGCGGCGACGTATTTCTCCCGGCCGCCAAAAAGCTGGATCAATCCCGCGACGTCCTGCGGCACGAAATGAGTGTAGATCGCCGCGTTGGCCTCGCAGTAACCCTTGCCCGCAAACGCGCCCCCTTCGCTGACCGGCGCAAATTTCTCGAGCCACGATCCATCCCGGTTGCGCGGGCGCATGAATTTCACGGAGGCATCCCAGAGATTGGTGTAGTTGTTTGCGCGATTCCGCAGCCAGCTCGCATCATCGTTCTTGTTCAGAGCATGGGCAAACTCCGCCAGACACCAATCTTGGTAGGCGTATTCGAGCGTCATGGCGGCGCCGTCCTTGTGCATCCCGGTGCCCTCAATGTCCTCGGGCACATAGCCGCGCTCGACGTAATATTTCATTCCTCCGCCCAGCGCATGGCTGGAGTGTTCATAGCCTGCGTGATCACGAATGCCGCCGGGCAAGGCGTTCTTGCGCAAGCCGGCATAGGCAAGAGATGCGTCATAGC
>JANPGB010000067.1:0-18193 GCA_031423695.1 Verrucomicrobiota bacterium | reverse complement strand
CATCCGCGAATTGAAAGCCGGCGGCAAGACGCGCCCCGACGCTTCGCTCGGCATCATCAAGAAACAGGAAGTCGCCAACCGACTCAAGGAAGCCGGCCTCGAATGTTACGGCCACAACCTCGAAAGCTCGCGCCGCTTTTTTCCGCAGACCTGCTCCACGCACACGTTCGACGACCGGCTCGAAACCATCGGCTACCTGAAAAAAGCCGGCATCAAGATTTGTTCCGGCGGCATCATCGGCATGGGCGAGACGCGCGCCGACCGCTGCGACCTCGCGTTTGAATTGAAAGCCATCGGCGCGAACGTGGTGCCCGTGAACATCCTCAATCCGATTCCCGGCACGCCGTTCGCCAAGCTCGATCCCTTGCCCGTCATGGAAATCTTGAAGACCATCGCGTGCTTCCGTTTCGTTTTGCCGCGTCAGGAAATCATGATCGCCGGCGGCCGCACCGTGAACCTGCGCGACGCGCAAAGTATGATCTTCATGGCCGGCGCGAGCGCGCTGATGGTCGGCAATTATCTCACCACGCTGAACCAGCCCGTCGAAAAAGATCTCCAGATGCTCAAAGACCTCGGCCTCGATCCGAACTGGGACAGCCACGATTTCAGCGATCAGGAAGAAGGCGGCTGCGGCTGCGGGAAAGAAAAGTGCAAAACTGAACCGGCGAGGACGCAATTTGCAGATAGTGTAGCTTGACACTTTAGGAAAAGAGTTCTGCAATTGAACTCATGTCAATAGTTGGAAGGAACGATACCTGTCCCTGCGGTTCTGGGCTGAAACACAAAAGATGCTGTTTAGGCAAACGCCCTTGGGATGAAATCCTTCAAGAGCCGTTTAGCCAACAGAACCGCCACCTTTCACTGCGCGGGAAAAATATTTTATTTCTCCATAAAATTCTGGACGCATTACAGATAGATACTTGGCGTCAGGACATTCCTTTTGCTACGGTCAAAAAAGCATTCACACCTTCAGTCGTCCGTGAAATTCACGAAGCGTTATTCCAAATATGGCCTGATTTGGATGATTACGAACGTTGCCATCTTGAGAGCAGAGAAAGTATTTCTGGACTTTATACCGGCACCTACGAACCCGAAGCAATATTTCAGGCCGTCACACGTCACTCACTTTATTCAGAAAAAATATATTTAGTTGACCCATTCTTACATCCCGCTCGAATAGCAGCACAATTTAATCCCGTAGTTCATCCTGAACAACATCGAGTAAACACCATTAAATTTACTTTTCTTTGGTTGAACCTTTCACCTTGGATTGAAGCTGGGATCGTAAATTTTATACGACCACCGATTGATTTCATCCCCGGCTTGCATGAAGAAGTTATTCGCCTATCGCGCGCTCGTTATGATTCATCGCCAGAGCTTAAATCACTTTTGGAAACGCATGCTGATGAGGGAGTGTCAGAAATGTCACCGACTGATAGAGGAGTTTCTGAATATTGGTTTTTATCTCACCCAGACGAATTTTTCTTAAAATTTTATCAAGAAATGCCTAAAGCTGATTTGTTTCCAACGGCTGACGATTTTTTGAAATACATACAATCGCGGAGAGACAGTCACCCGTACTATGTAGAACACAATCCGGGACAACACTCTGAACTTATTTACGAAACATCTGGGGCGAATTATGAACTGGCAAAACGAATTTGTTCAATCACCGGCTCACATTTAATCACAGACCTCAAAACTCGCTGGAAAGAAATTGAACTCGATAGAAAAAATGTCGGCATTAATTCAGCATGCTGGACACCATTTGCAAAGGCCCTCCAGAACTCAGAACTGAAAGTGCTGAATAACATTTCTCTAAATGCAGCCCTGACTCTTAGACAAGAAAATCGTCTTGAACCATTGCGGCTTTTCTTTCATCGAGTTTGGAAAACTTGTCGCGATTCCGCAGATTATTCGGAAGCGAACGCTATGAATCTCACTGCCGAGCTGGACGACCGCATTCGCGAAGCCAAAAGCGAATGGGACAAAATTGATCATGACTTAATAAAATGGTTCGGCACTCCAGGAGCAGCCCTTTCTTCTGCTGGCCTCACCGGTTTTCTTCCGTCTGCTCCAGCTCTCGCCGCTGCGGCTGCGACAGGTGCGGTTGGCTTAATTCAAAGCGCACTCAAACGCTCCAGCTTCAAAGAACGATTCCCAGCAAGTTTTTTTCTGACAATCAAAAAATAGGAAAATACTTACTAGCCCCGTAGGCGCGACATCTTTGTAGAAACCCAAACCAAAAATTCCCCAGCCCCGTCGGGGCGGCATCATCCGTCCTTTGCCAGAAGATTTCGCTCCATCCGTCTGCAAACTCCAAAGAAAGCGGCAGAGAGCTGCCGCACTCCAAGACGCTCCGTGCGGCCGCAAGTCGTTAACATCGCGCCAGCGTGTCTTGGAGTGCGGTGGGAAGCGCAGCGCCACGCCGCTTTCGCACGCACGAAACGAATTCAAATTCCAAAGCGCATCGTCCGCCCGAAAGCGGTGTCGCCGCTACCGCTTTGCCACCGCACTCCAAGACGCTTCGCGCGGCGCACCGGCTATAAACAAACGCGCATCCATTTTTCGATTGCACCACCGGCAGTTCAGAATAATCATGGCCGAAAATGGCGAATGATCATCGCCGAAACATCCGCAACACCTGGGAACACCATGAACACTCTCAAATCAAAACTCCCCTGCCTGCTGGCCGTGACTCTCTTTGCTTCGCTCTTGCTCAACATGGCCGCCGCAGAGCCGCCATCCACCAACGCCGTCGCCCGCAAATCACCCGACTGGCTGCGCAGCGCGGTGGTTTACGAACTTTATCCGCGCAGCTTTTCCCAGGCCGGCGATTTCAACGGCATCACCGCGCGGCTGGATGAATTGAAGGATCTCGGCGTGGACATTCTCTGGCTCATGCCGATCCATCCGATTGGTGAAAAGTTGAAAAAGGGTTCCATCGGCAGTCCGTATTGCGTGCGCGACTATTACGCCATCAATCCCGCCTACGGCACGACGAACGATTTCAAGCAGCTCATCGCCGCCGCGCATCAACGCGGGATGAAAGTCCTCATTGACCTCGTCGCCGGCCACACCGCCTGGGACAGCGTGCTCATGGCTCATCCTGAATTTTACAAGAAGGATGCCAACGGCCAGATCATCCCGCCCCGGCCTGAATGGGCGGATGTCGCCGCCTTGAATTACGATAACGCCGACCTGCGACGTTACATGATGGACATGATGAAATACTGGCTGAGCGACTTCGGCGTGGACGGGTTCCGTTGCGACGTGGCCTACACGGTGCCGGTGGATTTTTGGGAAGCGGCCCGCGCCGAACTCGAGAAGCTCAATCCGCAGATCATCATTCTCGCCGAAGCCGGCGGCCGGCCACCGTTGCTTTCCAAAGCCTTCGACATGGATAGTTCGTGGAGCCTGTTTTACGCGATGAACCAAGTCCTGAGCAGCGAATCATCCGCCACTTTGCTACGCACTTCCTGGGAACACACGCGCGAGCAATTTCCCGAGGGCGCACTGCACCTGCGCTACACGGACAACCATCATGAATCGCGCGCGGTGGCGCGTTACGGCGTGGAGGGCGCGCTGGCGGCGCAGGTGCTGATGCTGACGCTCGACGGCGTGCCGCTTTTTTACAACGGCATGGAGGTGGGCGACGCCACTGAATCCACGGACCCGGCTTTGTTTGAAAGAATTCCCGTCTATTGGCAGCCCGCCGGACGTCCGCCGTTGCGCGACATTTACCGCGACCTGATCAAACTGCGCAAACAATACCCCGTCTTTTCCAGCGGCGAAGTCGTCTGGGTGGAAAACTCGGCGCCGTCGGACGTCATCAGCTTCCTGCGACGGGATGCGAAGGATGAGTTTTTGGTGCTGATCAACTTTTCAAGCCGCCGCGTGATGGGTTCGGTGGAATTGCCCGAGGAGAATGGTTTCAAGCCGGTCAACATCAACGGTGGCGCGGCCCAGCCGGTGGGTGTTCTCGTCCCCAACTTTCGCCTCAACGGCTACGATTGGTTCATGTATCACCGGACCATTTCAAAATAGGGCAGGCAACCGGAGGGTTGGCCGTATTCCGGTGGTGCGCATGAGATTCAGCTTTCGGGAGGAATGAAGTTTGGACGCAGGAGCACCTCCGGGCTTTCATTTTCATTGGCAGGGCAACGCTGCCGTTTCGCCCACTCTGAAACTTGGGTTACGTTGCTCGCAGCGAAAGGTTCACCATTGAAACCATGAAACCCATCCAAGGTTACACCCTCATCAAGCCGGAAGACCTCCACTGGCGCCCCTCCAACCTGATGCAAATCCCGAACGCGGATTTTCTGGAGCGCACGGGGAGCGAGAACCTGGGCGCGCGGCTTTGGCGGCTGCCGCCCAAAAGCGCGAACACGCTGCACCAGCACATCCGCGCCGAGGAATTTTATTTCGTGCTGGAGGGCACGGGCCGGCTGCGCGTGGGCGACGAGACGTTGACCGTGCCGCGCCACGGCGGGGTGCTGGTGGGGCCGGACCAGTTGCGCCAGGTGTTCAACGACACCGACGCCGAGGTGCTCTGGCTCATCATCGGCGCGCCCGAAGAACTGGAATTCCTGCAAGGCTCGAAGTCCCAGATGGACCTCTCGCTCATCTACCCGGTTGACCCGAGGCAATTGCCCAAGGAATTGGCAGGCATGGAGTGGCCGCCGAAAAGTTGACCGGTCTCGGCGCACTTCGCGCAGCAGCCTTTCAGCCCGACGGCGAATGGAGGCTACTTCCCGAACATGCCGGTCCACGCGGCCACGGCGATGGGGATCAGCGCCCAGCCGAGCATGGTATGGAGCCGGCTCCAAACTCGCGCGAACCGGAAGTCGTCGCGGGGCTTCCACAGTTCCGCGTCCTGCAATTTGATGAGCGGCAAAAACAGATCAACGCTATACCACAGCGGGCTGTAAACATCCGCCTTGAGGTTGGTCGTGCGCGGCTCCATGCGATGCGGCCGAAACACCAGCATGCCGGCCGAAACAATCGCAATGCTCCAGAGAAGGGCGCGTTCCGGGCTGCGTCCATAGCCGACGAACCAGTCGAGGAACAAACTCCAGCACCATTGCATGCCGTGCAGCGCTTCGTCCCGCTCGCGGCGCTTCTGCGCGAAAAAAAACTGGTTGGCTTCGCGCGGGTAGCCCTCACGGCGGTAAAACTCCGTGAGGGACGAATAGATGTCCGAGCTGTAGGCGGACCGGTGGGCGGCGCGATCCACCAGCGCGAGCAGGTTGCTCGAGGAACTTCGATCTTCACCGGACGAGATGCGCTGGTACCCAGCCCCGTTGAGCCAGAGCCATTCGCCGTAGCCGCGATCCGGCCCCCGGACTTGCGTGAGGTCCAGCGCGTTGAACCGGCCGTCCTTGAGCGACGCATAGCCCGCGAATTGGGCCTGCGAGAAGAAGGTGCTTCCCTCCACCTTCAAACCCTCAAAGCTCACGAACGCGGTCGGGTGAGTAAAGCGCGCACCATCAAATCGCAGGTCGCCCAGCACACGGCTGTTTTTGAAGTCCACGGCGCCCGCGAACAGCGCGTTGGTGAAATAGACCGTGCTGCCGGCCTTCAAATTATTGAAGGTCACGGTGCCCGGTTCATCCGCAAACATCACGCCGCCTGCCTGCAGGACGCCGGACACTTCGAGCTGTTCGAAATTGGCGCTCTGTTGGAACGCGGTCTTTTGAAGGTTGAATCCGCGGCTGACTTTCATTTCAGAGAAATTGGCCGGACCAAGGAAAACGGTTTCGGCCAGCGAGAGGCCGTCGGCGAAAACGCACCTGGAAAAATTGACGCCCTCTTCGAACCGGCAGCGCACCAGCCGCGTTTCGCGCGTGATCTCGGTGTTTCGAAGATCCACCCCCTCGCGCACGATGGCACCCTCGACCTGCACCCCGTTCCGATGAATGACGCAGTCCTTGCGGCTGCCCGTGAGCAATTCCTCCAGGAATACACCGCGTATCAGCCGGGTGCCCTCCTCGGGAAAGGCGGCGGTCAAGTCCGCCACGTTACCGGCCGCCACCTGATCAAGGAGATATTTTTCCGCGCGGTTCGGCGCGCCGGCAGCCGGCGGCTCACGCGAGGCCGCCGCCGTGGCGAGAGGCGCGAGCCAGAGGGCCAGCAGGGCCGCGATCAGCCGGGGCCAGACAGTGAAATGGAATGGTTCGTGACGAGTCATGTTCGGAGTCGGTGGATCCGGGCGCTCCACTCTGCGGCGTTTCCCGAATTAAGCAAGTCGGCCAGTCGAGTCTGTCCACCCTGGTGAGGGCGCTGGCGGGGGTGGCGCTCCAAGGATGCAGCAGATGGAACTGCGGTCCAGCGGAATCAAATATCCTCCGGCTAGATGGCGCGTTTCCGGTGACGTCCTCCGAAGTGCGGAGCTCGTGCGGCTCAATCCTGCTCTGCGGAGCGGCCTTGAGAAGTCCGATGGCCATTCCTTGGAACTTTGAGCACTCGAGATCCGTCGCGCCGAAACAACCCCTCGGACGACTAAAAACTGCCTCTCCCGCCGTGCCGCAGGAGAGACAGCCATGGAGGCCGGCTTACTTCTTTTTGCCCGCGGACTGTTTGTTGGCAATGGCCTGTTTTTTCTTCTGGTCGGCGCTGCTGGCCTTGACTTGATTCTGTGACGTTTTCTTCTGATTGGCTTTGGGGGATTTATCGCCCATATGTTTTGATTTCTTCAACGGGTTCACTCACCTGCGGCATGTAAGTTTCTCCGAAGGTACGCTCAGTGTGCTTGCCCAGGCTCTCATTGTAAATGATGGAGGTGATGGAGCAGGGCCGGGCGGATGGAGTGCCGTCACTCCGGCCACGCGTTGAAAATCAGCCCTTCTTCACAAAGCACGCTTTCAAGCCAATGGCCATGCCGTCCATCTTGCAGGAAATCTCGTGGTCGCCATCCACCAGGCGAATGGGTTTGGACTTCGTTCCGCCTTTGAGCACCTGATTGCCGCCGCCCAATTTCAAGTCCTTGATCAAGATGACGCAATCGCCGTCGGCGAGCACGTTGCCGTGGGCATCCTTGACGACGCGGGCGGCGTCCGGGGATTCCGCCTGGGCTTGGCGCGGCCATTCGTGACCGCAGGTGACGCATTCCCAGCGTTCGGAGTGGTCCAAAACTTCGGTCATCTCACACATCGGACAGGCAGGTTTGCTCATAGAAAAACAGGTTAGCCCGATTCCGCGCCAGAACTCAACCGCGCAACTTGGCCGCCACGCGCGGGTCAAGGCTTCACCAGGCCGGCGAAGTTTGTCCGATGTCGCCAAAGCAGGAACAGCGCGAGGGCCGAGACCACCAGCGCCATGACCAATCCATTGCGATCAAGGAAAATGTGGAAGCAAAGGATGTTCACAATCACCGGGCCGAGCAGCGTCAACCCCAGCGGGATGAAGCGCCCCAGCAGCAGCAACAGCCCACCGACCACCTGAAGCGTGGCGATGACTTTGAGATAGCCCGTCCCGGCCAGCGCGCCGATGAACGCGGCAGAGGGGCCTTCCATGGGCGGCATCGGGAGGAAGTGCAGGAAAGCGTTCGAGCCGAAGACGACGAACATCAGTCCCAGCAAAACGCGGACAAGGAGAGTGGCGATTTTCATGCCGGAATATTGAAACGGGCTTCAGAGGATATCAATCCTGATTCCGGCGCGGGGTTTGAGCCCTTCGCACGAAGCTCTCCGCGTGCGGGCGCCGCCCGATCGGAATCACCTGTGCCCCAGGCGAGATGAGCGGGCAGGCATGAGGCCGATCTTTTTGCGCCCGGCGTCGGGCGAACTTGCGGAGGACGGTCATCCATTCTGCAAATCCAGTCGCGCGCGAACCGTTTGCGCGAGTTCATGAACCTGGAAGGGCTTGGCGATAAAATTGACGCCCGGTTCCAACTGGAAGTCCCAGCTGGTGATTTCGGCATTGTAGCCGCTGGTGTAAATAATTTTCAAGCGGGGGTTCTCCAGCAGAAGTTGCCCGGCGAGTTGCCTGCCGCTCATGCCGTCGGGCATGACCAAGTCGGTCAGGACCAAAAGAACGTGTTCGCGGTTCCGGCGCCATACGTCCATGGCGCTGGCGCCGGTGGCAGCCTCGAGCACACGATAGCCCAGGTGCGACAAGGTGATTCTCATCACCCCGCGCACGGCGGGGTCATCTTCCACCACCAGGATGGTTTCGCAGGTGCCGCGCGCCGAGCCAGACGCGAGGGAAACGGATTTTACGGCGGCGGAATGGATCAGCCGCGGCAGATACACCCGGAAGGTTGTTCCCACGCCGGTTTCGCTCGACACCTCGACCCAGCCTTGATGCTGTTGCACAATGCCGAACACGGTCGCCAGCCCGAGCCCGGTTCCTTTGCCGACCTCCTTGGTGGTAAAGAACGGTTCGAAAATTCGGGACAGGGCCGCCGGCGGAATGCCGCAACCGGTGTCGCTGACGCTGAGACAGACATAGGCGCCGGGCCGCCTGTCGGGGGATTGCCCCGCCGCGGGGGCATCAAAATCCACCGGCGAGGTTTCAATGTGGAGCTGGCCGCCTTGGGGCATGGCGTCGCGGGAATTGACGGTCAGATTCATCAGCACCTGATCCATCATGCCCGCGTCGGCGTGGATGAACATCGGCTGCGCGGCATATGTGCACCGCGTCTGAATGTCTTCACCCAGGATGCGCTGCAGCATCTTGGTGATGTTGGCGATCAACTCGTTCAAGTCGAGGTCGCGCGGCTGCAAGGTCTGACGCCGGCTGAACAGGAGCAGTTGCCGGGTGAGGTTCGCCCCCCGCAGGGCGGCCTTTTCAATCTCACTGGCAAAATCCAGCTGCGCGGGTGGGAGGTTGCGCTCCACGCGCAACATGCCAGCCTGCATCTGAATGACGGCAAGAATATTGTTGAAGTCATGCGCCACGCCCCCGGCCAACTGGCCGATGGCGTCCATTTTTTGAGACTGGCGGAGCAGTTCCTCCAGCTTCCGATTCTCGGTGACGTCACGCGCCACTCCGACAATCCTTTCCACCTGGCCGGCCTGATTGCGAACCAGAAAGGCTCGCTCGTGAATCCAGCGGATGGAATCGTCGGGCCGGACAACGCGGTACTCCTCATCATAAGTGCCTTCGGGCTGTCGGGTCACCCGCGCTTGCAATATCCGGGAGCGATCCTCGGGGTGAACCGAGTCCGGCCAGGTCTGCGGCGCGGCGTAAAGGCTGGCGCAAGTCCGTCCCCAAATCTGTTCGTAGGCCGGGCTGATGTAGAGCATCCGCTGCCGGGCGTGATCCGTGATCCAGAAGACTTCGTTGATGTTTTCCGCCAGTTGACGAAATCGTTCCTCGCTCTGACGCAACGCCTCGGTCGCCTGAATCCGGTTCAGGGCGCCGCCACAATGATCCGCCAGCGATTGCAGCTCGCTCAAGTCGCGGGTGCTGTAGGCGCTGGGGACGTAACTTTGAATGGACAGGATCCCGATGACTTTTGCCGCGTCGCGGATGGGGACAAACATCAGGGAAGCGGACGCGCGCGACTTGTCGCCGAAGGGAACGGCGTCTGACATGGCGTAAGGTTCCTGCCGCAAAACGAGCTGCGGCCCATGCTCAATCACTCGCCGCGCCATGGCTGAAGGCTCGGTCTGGTCGTAGGCGGGCGGACACATTTCCCGCCGCCCCGCAATCGTGTCCCGGTTCATCACGGGGGTTATGAGATCAGTTTCCGGGGAGTACAAGTCCAGGCTGCAGGCGTCCCAGCCGAACAGCTGATCCGCGACATCCAGAATAATTTCGGCGGCTTCACTGGGGAGTTTGGCGGCGCTGAGTTTCTGCCCCAAACTGGAAAAGGCCGCGAGGCGTTGCTCCGTACGCTGGCGCTCGACCTGCAGCTGCTTCTGTTCGAGCGCCCGCTCCAGCGCGCTGCCCAGACGCGCAATCCGGTCTTTGAGCAGATAATCCGTGGCCCCGCGTTTCATGGCCTCCACGGCAACCTCCTCGCCGACGGTGCCGGAAATCAGGATGAACGGAATGGCCAGACCGCTCTCTTGGGAGAGCTGCGCCGCCCGCAATCCGCTGAATTGCGGCATCGAGTAATCGCAGAGAATGAGGTCCGGCAGCAGCCGGAGCTCCTTCAGGAAATCGGCTTCCGTCTCCACGCGTTTCCATTTCGGGGCGAACCCGGCGCGCCGCAGTTCCAACACGAGCAATTCCGCGTCATCCGGCGAGTCTTCCACGATCAGGAGGTTGAGGGGTCTTGGCATCGTTCAGGGTATGGAGATAAGGTTGAATGGCATAAACTCCTCCGGTGAATCCTCGACAATCAAAATGTTCAGTGAAGTTTTCATGGTTTCACCGTCCGGTTATGTTGCAGCCGGCGCCGGCCGAGCAGGCTCGCGGGCTTGGCAAACTCCGCAATTGCCCTGGGCTTGACGAGGTGGCTTTCCAGCCCGGGTGGACCGCTCTTGTTCGGACCGCGTTCCACCCGCGAAAACCGTAACCCCGCGACAGGGATGGCGCGCGTGCGTCCATTCGTTTTCAAACGTCGCAGGATTTCCAGCCCGCGCGCCTGGGAAAATTCCAAATCAAGGCCGAGGACCTTGGGCCGGTTCGCCCCGTTTCGTTGGGCGTGGCGTCCAGTGCAACCAATAAACGCCATCGCCTCCGCACAATCGGATGGCACTTCCAGACGGGCGGCTAGTGCCGCTTTCACCGGCGAATGGACGCCGAACGACATCTCGGTTGGACTGTGTTCCACCAGCAAGATTTCGGTGAAAGTTTCAGTCATGCTTGTTTTTCTTTTCGCGGTGCTGCGCTCGGGGGCGGATGGTTCAGCAGCAGCCAGTACATTCCCAATTCCTGCACGGCGGCGGCAAAGCCTTCGAAGTTCACCGGCTTGACGATGTAACTGTTGACGCCGAGCCGGTAACTTTCGAGCACATCCTTCTGCTCCTGCGAGGAGGTCAGCATCACGACGGGAATCATTTTCGTGCGCGGATCGGTCTTGATGCGTTGCAGCACTTCCTTGCCGTCAATTTTCGGGAGTTTGAGGTCGAGCAGGATCAGCCTTGGCACGTCCGCCATCTTGCGACCGGCGTGAGCACCTTCGCAAAAGATGAAGTCCAGCGCTTCCGCGCCATCGCGGGCCACCTGAATGTGATTCGCCAGATTCGCCTTGCGCAACGCGCGCAACGCCATGTCCAGGTCGTCCTTGCTGTCTTCGACCAGCAAAATCTCGATCGGGTTGGATTCGCTCATGTTTTGGGTTTTTCCTCCAGGGTAAAATTAAAAGTCGCGCCCCCCTCCACCGCGGCCTCTGCCCAGACCCGGCCGCCGTGGCGATGGACAATGCGCTGCACAATGGCGAGTCCCACGCCCGTGCCCTCGAATTCATCCGCGCGATGCAGCCGCTGGAACACGCCGAACAACTTGTTCGCATACTGCATGTCAAAGCCCACGCCGTTGTCCCGCACAAAATAAACGTGGCTGCCGTTCTGCATCAAACAGCCGACCTCCACGACCGCCGGGGTCCGGTCGCGGGTGTACTTGATCGCATTGGAAAGCAGGTTGACCCAGACTTGCTTGACCAGCACGGGATCGCCCGAGCACGGCGGCAATTCGCCGATGCGGATCTCCACCGGGCGCCCCTCCCGCTGCGGTTTCAATTCCTCCAGGGCCTCCTGCACCAGGCTGGTGCAATTCATCGGTTGCCGCTTCAGGGACAGCCGGCTGAGCCGCGAGAACGCGAGCAGATCGTCAATCAATTGGCCCATGCGCTGGCTGCCGTGGCGAACGCGCTGCAGATAACCCCGGCCTTCCTCGGGCAGCAGCGCTCCAAAATCCTCAAGCACGATGCCGGCGAATCCGTTGACGGCCCGCAACGGCGCACGCAGATCATGCGACACCGAATAGGAAAACGCCTCCAGCTCCTGGTTCGCGACCTCGAGCTGGGCAGTGCGCTCGATTACGCGCCGCTCCAGCTCGGCGTTGAGCCGCTGGATTTTTTCCTCGGCCTGCTTCATCACTTCCACGTCGGTGTTCGTGCCGAACCATTGCATCACTTTCCCCGCCGAATCCTTTAATGGCTGCCCGCGAGTCAGGAAGGTGCGGAACCGCCCGTCCGCCCCGCGCAGGGGGAACTCCATTTCGAACGGCCGGCCGGCCTCAATCGCGCCGTTCCAGTTCTCCAGGACTTTCGGGAGCACCGCCGGATCGTGTACGCTCCGCCAGCCCCAGCCCTCCATTTGTTCCGGGGTGGTTCCGGTGTATTCATACCAGCGCAAGTTATACCAATAAATGTACCCATCCGCGCGGGCGATCCAGGCCAGTTGCGACATGGAATTTGCCATGGTTCGAAAGCGCTCCTCGCTTTCGAGCAATTTCCGTTGCGCCTGTTTCCGCTCGGAGATGTCCTCGACGACAGCCACGAAATGTTGCGGCTCGCCCGCCGGGTTGCGCACGAGCGATGCGGTGAGATTGACCCAGACGACGCCTCCGTCCGGACGCAGATAGCGCTTCTCCATGGAGTAAGTTTGGGTCCGCCCCGCCAGCAGGAGCTGCACTTGGGCCAGATCCGTGGTCAAGTCGTCGAGGTGCGTGATTTCCTGGAAAGTGCAGGCTTGGAGTTGTTCGCGGGTCCGGCCCACAATGTCGGCGAAACGTTGATTCACCCGGGCGAACCGGCCGGACAGGGTGACGTGCGCCACGCCGACAGCCGCCTGTTCAAAAAGGCCGCGGAAGGAGGCTTCACTTTCTCGCAGCGCCAGTTCCATGCGCTTGCGTTCGGTGATGTCCACAGCCGAACCGACGATTTGCGTGACGCGCCCGGAGGCGTCCCGCAACGGGGCGAAGGTGGTGTCAATGGTGATGCAGCCGCCTCCGGCGACGCGGATGAGATAATCGTCCCGGATGGTTTCCCCCTGGGCGGCACGCGCCAGCGCCCGGCCAACCTGCGCTTGCAGGGCCGGAGAATGGGAGAACCAAAATGACTCCGCGACAGTCTTTCCCAGCACGTCCTCCCGTTTCAACCCGGCGGCCTTCAGGGGAGCGTGGTTCACCTCGAGGATTTCACCCTCAAGATTCATCAACCCCACGAACACGAACATGGTGTCGAGGATGCTCCGCAACCGCCCCTCGGTCGCTCGCAACAACGCCTCCGCCTGCTTCTGCTCGGTGAGGTCGAAGAGAATCCCCTGCGTCCCCACAATGGTTTTGTCCGGGCCAAAGACGGGCATCCTGACCGCGTGGAAGATCTGCTTTCCACCGTCCGCGCCAAGATATTCCTCCTCCGCCACGATAATCTTTCCCGTTCGCATGATCTGTTCATGGATTTCCTCGGCTTGCGGGACATACTTGAATGCCTGGCCGCCCGTCGCCTGCCTGACAGAATCAATTGCGGCGACTTCCCTGGCATGCCGGCCCAGGCAATCGTCGATTTTTACGTCCTTAAGCCGGCAGAACTGGGCATTGACCATGACATAACGTCCCGCCACGTCCTTGCGGAAAACCGCATTGGGAAGTTGTTCGATGAAGGAATGATAAAGCGCCTGGGATTCCCGCAACGCCTCCTCGATCTGTTTGCGTTCCGTGATGTCCGCACGGATGGCGACGTATTGGCGGGGTTTGCCGGCTTCGTTCAGGAACGGCACAATGGTCGTGTCCACCCAGTAAAACGAACCATCCTTCGCCTTGTTTTTGATTTCACCCTTCCAGACTTTGCCTTGCGCGATGGTGGTCCAGAGATCGCGGATGAATTCCTTGGGATGGTATCCGGAGTTGATCAGGCGGTGGTCCTGGCCCAACAATTCCTCGCGGGAGTATTTGGAGATCGCGCAGAACTTGTCGTTGACGTAGGTGATCTTGCCTTGCGGATCCGTGATGGCCACGATGGCGTGCTGATCCAGGGCGGCTTTCAGATCACCGATTTCCTTGAACGAAGCCTTGAGCCTTTCCTCAGCCTGCCCGCGCTCGGCGACCTCCGCTTTCAAGCGGCCGGCGGTTTGCTCCAGCTCCGCCGTGCGCTCCTGGACGCGCTGCTCCAGCTGGTCTCGGGATTTTTGCAGCGCATCCGGACTGGGCAGGGCCAATGCCTTGGGAATCAGTTTGACCAGCAGGATCGCAGTCGGCACGGACGCCAGCGCCGTGACGGCCTTGATGCCGCCGGACAACCAGTAATTCGCGTGCCAGATGTTCCAAATCTCCAGAAGATGCGACGTGCCACAGGCCAGGATGAAGACCGCAAAACACAAAAACATCCAGTGGAATTTCAGATCTTTTCGTTGGCGTACAAAATACAGCAGCGTGATGGGAATCGAATAATACGCCAGAACGATGAGCGCGTCCGAAAGCGCGTGCAGGGCGACCAAGCCGGTGGTCCACAAATAACAATGTCCATGCGGCATGAACGGCCCGGAATCGAATGCATTGCTGAAATTGCTCATGCTGCTAAATCCTTCGAGCAGCGGGTTTGCGGCCGACGGCGCAGCGGCACCGGTCGCTGAGGCAGGCCTTCTCCACCTGCGGGTTCGTAATGGCGATGCTGGCGGGTTCGCCCAGCAAGGCCTGGCGGTGGGCAGATGCTTCGAGCGCGGCACTTAGAGGTGATCGCACCGCACAAAGTCCGCGATTCAACCATCCCCGAGGACGGGTCAGGCGAGACTTGGAGAAAGACTCGCGAGAATAAATCATGCTCGGCCCACCTCCGCAGCGGTTTTCAACGGTTTGAGCAGAGTCCAGTTAAAATTCAAATGCGGCGTCGCCTGGCTCAACGTCTGAAACGTCACCGGCTTGATGAGGTACGTTTCCGCGCCCAACTGCCGGCATTCCGCGACATCCATGCTGCTCTGCGACCCGGTCAGAACCACCACCGGAATCTTTCGCGTCCGACGGTTTGCCTTGAGGCGGCGCAACACTTCCAGGCCGCTCACTTTGGGCAGGTTCAAATCCAGCAGGATCACTTGCGGCCCGGCGCTCCAATCGCGCTTGGCGAAATTGCCCCGGCCAAAAACATAATCCAGCGCCTCCGCGCCATCGGTGACCACCTGGATGTGATTGGTAAACCGCGCCATCTTGAATGCCCGCAGGGTCAGCACGATGTCATCGGCGTCGTCCTCCACCAACAGTATTCTCACGGCCTCGCCGTCACCGGCGGGACCGGCTTTCAAGAGCAGCCCCCCGGTTTGGGGGAACAGCGCGGACACCGAAATATCCAGCGCGGCGGCCAGTTTCGTGATGCTTTGCAGGGAGGGATTGCGCGCGCCGCGCTCGACATCCGAGATGTACGTGCGATGCAGATCCGCCCGTTCGGCCAGCTGCTCCTGGGAGAGGCCGAGCCGGTTTCTGCAGGCTTTGAGCGAGGTGCCGAATAATCTTCTTACGTCAGGGTCTTGCATGGTTCCAAAAATCTTCAGGGCCTTTTGGTTCAACACTATAGCACATACGCTTAAATTGATTTTTATGCTACCCAATGCTGCAACCGACCGGCAACAGACTATGAGTGACCATCCAATTCGGGGATAAACCTGCGACTCGACTTTGCGCCGAACGCGCAGCACGAGAGTCGCCGCCCCCTGTCGGCGAGCCCACTTCACTTGCCCGGCGGCGCGCACGGAGTGCAGCAGCCGATTTTCGTCAAACTTCCATCTCGCCTAGCGCATTCGTGTTGAGCTAGCTTATTGGCCTTGTCGCGGAAGAATCTTTTGTGATTTTGCGATCCTCCGCGTCAATCTATTTTTGCATTTTATGTTTATAAATTTGAATTGAAATGATGACCAGCACGCAGATCCGCCAGTCGTTCCTCGACTTCTTCAAGTCGAAGCAGCACACCATTGTCCCGTCGTCCTCGCTGATGCCGGATTCGCCGAACCTCCTGTTCACCAACGCCGGCATGAACCAGTTCGTCCCGATTTTTCTCGGCCAGACCAAATGTCCCTACACGCCCGGCCGCGCCGCCGACACCCAGAAGTGCATCCGCGCCGGCGGCAAGCACAACGACCTCGACGACGTCGGCCTCGACACCTATCACCACACGTTCTTCGAAATGCTCGGCAACTGGTCCTTCGGCGATTACTTCAAGAAGGAAGCCATCGCCTGGGCGTGGGAACTCGTCGTCGAAGTCTGGAAATTTCCGCCGCAACGCATTTACGCCACGATTTACCAGCCGGACAAATCCAAGAATGACCCCGCCGATCGCGATGACGAAGCATATAATTTCTGGGCGGAAAGATTCCGCAGCGTCGGCCTCGACCCCGCCATCCACATCGTCAACGGCGGCAAGAAGGATAATTTCTGGATGATGGGCGAGACCGGTCCGTGTGGTCCCTGCACCGAAATCCACGTGGACCTCCGCCCCGGACCCGCGCAGACAGACCTCGACGCGCAAATCTCCGGCGCGAAACTCGTCAACGGCTCCGATGCGCGCTGCATCGAGATCTGGAACAACGTCTTCATCCAATACAACGCCAATCCCGACGGCACGTTCACGCCGCTGCCCGCGCAGCACGTGGACACCGGCATGGGTTTCGAGCGCGTCACCAGCATCATCCAAGGCACGAAGAACCTGACCGATTTTCAGACCGCGAAAATTTCCAACTACGAGACCGACATCTTCCGCCCTATCTTCGACGCCATCGAAAAATTGAGCGGCAAGAAATACGGCTCCACACTCCCGAAAGCCGGCAGCACCGGCGACACGGAGCAGGAAAAAGCAGACGTCGCGTTCCGCGTCATCGCCGACCACATCCGCACGCTTTCGTTTGCGATTGCCGATGGCATCCAACCCGGCAACAACGACCGCAACTACGTTCTCCGCCGCATCCTGCGCCGTGCCGTGCGTTACGGACGCACGCTCGGTTTCCACGAACCGTTCTTTTACAAACTCGTGGACGTGCTCGCCGAAACGATGGGCGATGTCTTCCCTGAAATCCTCACCAAGAAAAAGCAAGTGCAGGAAACTATTCAGCGCGAGGAAGAGGCGTTTAATAAGACGCTTGATAAAGGATTGGATCTTTTCGAATCAACATTGAACACTCGAAAATTCTTTAAGTTAAAACTCAGTGAATTTGCCGAAATCATTGAGCGATTAGAAAAGAGGCTTAACTCCCTTCCAGACAGCTATTCAGCAGGGAGCAAGCGTCTCGAAGAAATGGAAGCCGATGCAAACATACTCTCCGAGCTTACAAATGGATTTGCTCCAAACAATCCGATTCACGCGGCTTCATCAGTAAACACATTTTCGTTGTTTGTTTCAGCTTTTGTTCCGTCCGCTTCATCGGAGGAAAATTATCTGAAGTTTCTTAAATTATATTCAAAACACCTCGCCAGCGCCAAGGCGGGCATTGCGGAGGCGAAATTATGGAGTGACGACGGATTTAGTGGGCGGGAAGCCTTTTTGCTTTACGACACCTACGGCTTTCCGATCGACCTCACCGAGTTGATGGCGCGTGAACGGGGTTTGACTGTGGATACCGCTGGCTTTGAAAAGTTGATGGAGGAGCAGCGCGCCCGCGCTCGCGCTGCGCAGAAGAAGGAAGTCATTTCGCTTTCGCAAATTGAGACCACCACGCCTACGAAGTTTGTCGGCTTCGACAACCTCGCGGTGTCGGCCAAGGTTTTGGAAGTTGTGTCGCTCAAAGACAAAACCGCTGTCATCCTCGACTCCACCGCCGCCTACGCCGAAATGGGCGGCCAGGTCGGCGACACCGGCGAGTTAACCGGCAGCGGCCAGCTCTGGCGCGTCACCAACACGCAAAAGTCAGGCAACACCTTCCTGCACTTCGTCGAAGGCGGCGATGCTCCAGCCGTCGGCGCTGGCGTCACGCTCGCCGTCGAGAAGTCGCGCCGCGATGCGATTCAACGCCACCACACCGTCACACATCTTTTGCATTGGGCGTTGCACGAAGTCGCCAGCAAGGAAGCGTCGCAGAAAGGTTCCTTCGTCGGCCCCGACAAGCTGACCTTTGACTTCAACAGCGCGCCGCTCACGCCCGCGCAGGTCGCCGACATCGAGAAGCTCGTCAACGAACGCATCCTCGAAAACGCCGGCGTCTCGTGGACGGAAGTCGCACACGCCGACGTGAAGAACCGCAAGGACGTGATGCAATTCTTCGGCGACAAATACGGCGACACCGTCCGCGTCGTCCAAATCGGCGGCGGGGCCGGGAAGCTCGACGGCTATTCCATGGAACTTTGCGGCGGCACGCACACGCGCGCGACCGGCGAGATTGGT
>JANPGB010000066.1:0-20683 GCA_031423695.1 Verrucomicrobiota bacterium | reverse complement strand
CGAACTGCGCGAACTGGAGCTGGCCTCCAACATTTCCTTTCCGTCCAACAAGCTTTCCACGGCGGAAATAAAATTCAAGAAAGCCCAGTTCCAGCAGCAGTTCAAGGAGCTGGGCGAGCCGGCGCGCGTCCAGCTTCACCGGCAGGTGGCGTTTTCGTTCGCGTGCTTCGGCTTCACGCTCGTGGGGATTCCGCTGGGCATCCGCGTGCATCGGCGCGAGACCAACATCGGCATCGGCATCGCGCTCGGGCTGGTGGCGCTCTACTTTGCGCTCATCATCGTGGGCGACGCCTTGAACATGCGACCGGAACTCGCGCCACATCTGCTGATGTGGGCGCCGAACTTCCTCTTCCAAACCGTGGGCGCGGTGCTGCTGTGGCGGGCGAACCGGGGCGGTATCTGATCAGGTCTTCCGCCGGTGAATCTTGTGCATCGCCGCCTGATCCACGGGTTTGACGATGAGCTCATCGATATTCACATGCGCTGGACGGCTCGCGACGAAGACCAGAATTTCCGCGACATCCGCCGCCACCAGCGGGTGAGTACCGGCGTAAGCTTGTTTGGCACGCTGCGCGTCGCCTTTGAAACGCACCAGGGAGAAATCCGTTTCCGCCAGCCCGGGATCCACCGTGCTGACGCGAATGCCGGTGCCGTTCAACTCGAGTCGTAGTGTGCGGGTGATCTGCAGTTCCCCGGCCTTGGCTGCGCAGTAAGCCGCACCGCCCTCATACGCGACATGCCCGGCGGCGGAGCCAATGTTGATGATGGACGCGCCGGTGTCGTGGGGCATCAGTGGCAAGGCCGCGCGCGTCATGCGGAGCACGCCGAGCACGTTGGTTTGCAGCATTGTTTCCCAGTCCTCATCCTTCCCCTCGGCCACGGTGTCCAGCCCCAGCGCGCCGCCGGCGTTGTTGATGAGCACATCCACGCAATCGGTCCGGGTTCGGGTCCATTGGATGAATTCGTTGACGCTCGCGGTTTTGGAGACGTCGAGAAAATGAAGTTCAGCCCCGGCAGCCCCGGCCTGGAGCGCGGCGGCGGCGACGGATTTCAACTGCTCCACGCGCCGGGCTCCGAGCAGAAGTCTGGCGCCGGCCGCGCCAAACGCGTGCGCGGCGGCGGCGCCGAAGCCGCTGGAGGCGCCGGTGATCAGTACCCATTTGTTTTTCAAGCGTGTGTTCATGAGGGGGCAATTCAATTCTGGCGCCGCCCCGGCGCGGGTGTCAGTGACAGGCGGGCCTCCGAGCGCCAGGGCTGTTCGGCTTTGTCAATGGTCAGGACGCGCGGGAGCAATTGGATTTCATGCCCGAACAGCTCAAAGGCCAGCGTGCCAGGCAGCGAAGTGGCATCCATGAAAACGCACCGGCCGAAGGGCACCGCGAAGGGCACCGGCTGTGGCTGCTCGAGCGCGAGCACGGTGCCGGAGTTGGTGGGCACTGGAAAGGTTTCGCCGGGAAAAAGGATGAGCACATTCGTGATGCCCAGCATCGGCTGATTGATGAGCACCGCCGGAGCGCCAGCGGCATCGCGGATGAACGACAACCGCCACGGTCCGCTGCGCACACGCCGCCATTCGATGCCCTGGTAGGCGAGGACATAGACCGTCAGGGCGGCGAGAAACACCGCCGCGAGCTGGGTCAGCAAAGATTTGGACTTCATGCGCGCCCAAGCTTCGGGAGATGGCCAGTCAAGTCAAGCAGGGTTCGTCGTCGGCACAAACGCCAAGTCGCGACCACGGACGGACAGGCCGTCAGTAATCGCTTGCAATAATTCTTTCGCCACTTGGTTTCTCGCGCTATCTGGGAGCAGGCGCCGGCGAACCGTAACCAGCCGTTCGCGGCTGGCGTCGAGGGTGTTGCCACTCACAGTGTTTTGCATGGTTTTAGGCTCGGTCGCGCTCGTGCCTTACCATTTTGAAGCGGTGAACAGTTTTCTTGAGGACAAAACTTTTGACGACGTCGTGGCCGCGCACGCAGTCGACTTGATTCTGGAAAAGGCCGCGCCTCCGAACACAACGGTTAACCAGATCCGATCCTGCGCGCGCCGGGGCGACGTGACCCTGACCGAGGCCGGCGAGGATGACCGGCGGGTGGGCCTGTTCCGAGGAATGGGAATTCTCTTGAAAGCGGGACTTGACCTCCCGGTCCGCTCAAGGGATGCGCAGCAATTGGCAAAATTGGATTGGTGACATGCTGTCTTGAAGTGAAGACTAAGTCCGTGAACGCAAACGCATTTCCAACGATTCAGCCAGGTCTTGGTGAAGGGCCGCGCTGCGAGGCATGTCCGTTGAGCCGTGTCCAAACGGGCGTGGCCATGCGCATCAAACAACTCTGTGCTGCGCCAGAAATGCAGAATCGTCTGCGCGAACTGGGGCTGTTCGAGGATCAGATCGTCAAGCTCGTCGCCGGCCGGGATAATTTCATTTGTCAGGTTTGCAATTCCCGGTTTGCCATCAGTGAACAAATTGCGCGGATGATTCTGGTCGAGCCGGTGCTTCAGCCGGCATTTAGCCTGCGCAGCGAGAGAACGTAAACCATCAAGGCTCGGGAACAGGGGGCATGGCCAGTAGTGGCTCAAAATATCTCAACAGCCGCCAAGGAATTGACTCTTGATTGCAATCTCAGCCGTCTTGTTATTGAATCGCGGGCCTATCAGTTCCCGATCCGTAAATTCTGCACCGGCGACGGACGGCTCATGCTGGGGAAGACTGAATCTTGCGTTTGGACAGCGTACAGGCGGGAGATTTCGGTGGCGGAAAGCGGCCGGTTCCAGAGGGCCAGGTCGCTCAGCGAGCCCAGATAATTATCCCCGCCCCAGCCGCCCCCAAAACTGATGCCTCGGCCTCCATCAAAATCTTCAATCTGGCCGCAGGGTATTTCGGCCTGCAGGCTTCCGTCCACGTAAAGCCTGGTGGCCCGGCCTTGATAGACGAAAACCAGATGATGCCATTGGCCGATAGTGATGTTGATGTTTTGCGGGTGGTAGCTTCCGTAGGCGTTGAGGTCCGGTGAGGTGGAATAATAGCAAAAGACGCGGGCGAGGTTCGTGGCCAGACCGGCGGCGGGGCCGACGCCGCAAAAGGCCAGCGCACCAAAATCCACGATCACCTCGTCGTGGGCGGGTTGGTGGTCCGCCTTGAACCAATAGGAGGCGGTGAAAGGCCGGGCCAGCAGGGTGCTGCGTTGCAAGTAGGGGTGATAGGCCAGGGGAAAGTCGCTGAGAACCCGTCCGATGTTCGGCAGGGCGAGGGTCGGGTTTTTGACGGGGTTGGTATTCTTAAAATGGAGCGCTTTCTGCCCGGGCCGGTGACCGGGTGTTCCGAGCGTGAGAAAAGTTTGAGCGGCGCCGGGCACCGTGATGTCGTGGCCGTTGCCCGAAGCATCGGCGAAAGTGCTCCCGGTGGATTCTCCCAGTCTCCAATATCCCGCCAGACCGGACAGGAAGAAGAACGGATCTGACTCGGCCAAGCCGCTCTGCACGGTGATCAGGGTGCGGCGGGGATCCTGGGTGCGGTTGACCGAGTCGTAGAAGCTTACCACGTATTCGCCGACATCGTTGGTGGCAGGGGTCCAGGAAAAAATTCCGTTCGCGTCAATCACATTGGTGAGCGGCAAGCCGGTCACCATGCCGGGCACGGCACCATTGATCAGCGGCGCCGGAAATTCAACCCGCTGTCCCGGCACGACCACTGGCCGGGGCAGGGTGCGGTCAAGGATGTAGGGAGACACTTCAATGATGGTTCCGTCCTCATGACGATTGTTGACCGTGACGACTGGCGGTGGTTTGGACGGATCCAGAATGTCCACCTGCTGGTCGAAGAAAGTCAGCGGCAGTCCCTGCCATTGATACCATCGGATCGGCGCGTGATTCAAGCCGAAAGCGGTGTTGTTTTCAAAGGTCGCGCTGCCGGAGAGGCAGGCATCTCCGAAGGCGCCGATCAAGGGCCCAGTCGGTACGCTGCGGTCGGAGAACTGGAAGGCATTGCTTCGAATGATGGCCTGCTGGATCGGTGCCCGCATTGATTCGTGCAGGATGACTCCCTTGCGCCAACCGTAATCACTGGGGCCGGTGCCGCCGGACGCCGGTGTGGTGTAATAATGCGGATCCAGTTCCACCAAGTTGCCTTCAAAGCGCAGGGCGAGCGCCGCACCGGTGCCGAAATCAACACCGCCGATGACATCCCGGAAATGATTGTTCCGTACCAGCACATCATTCAAGTCGAACGTGTCGTTGTAGTACCCGCTCAGCACATGCACGATGAAATTGTCCTCGATGATGCTGTTTTTACAGCCGCCGAGGGTGACGCCGTGTGAGCCGCGTTCCGTAAATGCGTTGGTGTAGGGATTGAGCTGCAAATTCTGGTCATAGTAGCCCCCGTGCACATAATTGTTTCGGATGACCACATTGATCATATACAGCGCATTGCTCCGGGCATCGAGGCCGCCGCCCTGATAGCCAATCATCAGGGGGCGGTATTTGTTGATGCTTTGGGGGGCAATCACCTCGCAGTCTTCAATGTGAAAATTGCGGATGTTTCCGGAGCCGGCGTTGTAACCATTCATGCCGCCCGGTTCAAGGCCGGCGATGCGTGAGCCGAATCCCTTGACCCGCAGGCGGCGCAGTTGCGCGTTATTACCCACCAGCGTCACACCCGTGCGCGCCCAACTGGAGGTCTTGTTGCCGCCTTCATGCATGTTGGCGTCCGCCGTGAGATCCGAAATTTCCAGGTTGTCATAGACTCCCAGTCCAGTGCCTCCGTAGTTACCGATCACCCGGGCCATGCCGTTGGAATTCCCACCCACGAGTTTTAGGATGGTGAGATCCCTGCCCGCGCCCATGATGCGCCCGCCAGCGGTGGGACTCCACGCGAGGTTGCCGCTCCGCCCGCCGAAATCGCCGTGCGTTTCGTAGGTGCCGGGACCGATGTGCAGGAACATCACTTCGATGTTGTTGACTGGCGGAGGCTCTGTTTGAAACGCTCCCGGCGACGCGCGGTAGCTGGAATAATTGGTCGCCAAAGTATGCATCAACGTATCGAAAGCCACTTCATTGGCGCCGGCCGCGACGATGTAGGGATTTAATTGGGAACCTTGCGGCTGGGTGCCGTCATAGGGCGTTGGCCGCTGCTGCCGGATCCAGATTTCTTTGAACTTGGGAACGTCGAGCGGGCTTTTAGCGAAGACGATGCCGTCGCTGAACGCCTTGGACCAAGTGCCGTCGCCGTACCGCACGCGGACATAAACGGTTTTCAGCACCGTGTTCATGTTCGTCGGATAGTCCTCCGGCTGGACTGGCAACTGCCACTGCTTGGTGCTGGCGTACGGTTCTGCCGGGGACCAATTCTGGTCGTCATCCGAGAACTGCATCTGGGCCAGCCCGGTGCCGTTATTGACCGCACTGATGCTGAGCGTCACCGGTTGATTCGTGGTGAATTGATCGTTCTGGTTGATGAACACCGTGCCCAAATGCGCGGCGGCATCCGGCAGATATTCCATCGCATTAGCGTTGGAAAGAACCGAGGGTAGGCCTAGCGAAACGGAAAGCAGCAATCGAAACAATTCGGTGGTGTGAGGTCGGAGCATCATTTCAGGGGTGATTTGGCAGCGATTTGGTCAATCTGTTTTTGTATCTGCTCCGGACTGGGGGAGAGTTCTTTCAGCTGCTTCAAATAGCCAATGGCTTCAGCATAATGCCCGTCCTGGTTTTCGATCCGGGCGAGGCCGCCCAGGAGTTGGGCGAGCAGGATTTTGTCCGGCTCCGGTTTCGGCTCCTCGACTTCGTGCCAGCGGCGCAGCGCGAAGATCCAGACATTGTGCGCGCGGGAAAAATCCTTCCGGTTCTCGTAAAACAGCCGGCCCAGTTCGTACAGCAGTTCGGGCGAGTTGGGGTTGGCGCGGAGGCCGTCCCGGAGAACCTGCTCCGCCTCGTCCACCTTGTTGAGTCGGTCGCGAAGCCAGTAGGCGGTCACGGCGTAGGTTTCAATGCTGTGAGGATCGAGGTCGGCGGCGATGCGCAACCAGGGGAGCATCTCGCGCTCCTCGCCTTCCTTCAAATGCAGATGGATCGTGGGATAAAAGTGCCGGCCAAAACTTTCGATCCAATCGTTCGCCGGTGCCGGTGCTTCCCCGTGCTCCTCGTCGTGGTCGCCGTCGCCCGGTTCATCGTGACGGGTTTCACTGGCCATGTGGTTCTCCTCGCGGCGCGGGGTTTGGTCGAAGATCGAGGGATAGTTGCCGCGGTGGAAATAGGCGTCCGCCTTGGCGAACATCTGCTGGGCAAACATTTTTCGGGCGTCGCCGAGCAGCAAGGCAAGGACGTTGCCGGTCGGCTGGGAGCGGGTCGCCGGCGACGGTTGACGGGGTTGCAGAAAGGTGGCGAGGCTGAAGCACGTCACCAGCAGCAAAACCAGGATGAGTTTCGCCCGCGTCATAGGCTCAGTTCAGCGCCTTCCGGTGAAACAGCAGGCATGTCGCCAGCAGGAAAAAAGCGGCGTAGGCCCAGGCGTAGAGGGTGGCGCCGGCGATGTACGGCCAGGCAATCGCCGGCCAGTTGTGGATGATGAGCTTTTGCGTGTCGAAGAATTCCAGATGCGGCACCGCAAAATAAACCGCCGTGAGAATGCTGGCGGACGGCTCGCTCATCCGCCCCGCGACTTTGTGCAGATGTTCGGCGATGAATAGAATCCCCGCGCTTACGATCAGGGTGATAGTCACGTTTTCTGCGGGGGAGGTGAACAGCACCGAGCCCAGCAGGGTCAGGGCGACCACGATACCGAGCATCTGCCAGTGCAGCCAGAGGACTTGAAGATATTGCGCAAGCGGCAGCGTGTGCTCCCGGGACGCGCTCAGCAGCCCGAAGAAAACATAGAACACCAGCAACGCCAGTCCGCAAGCCAGCCAGCAGCCGAGGAATTTCCCGACCACCACCTGCCAGCGCGAAATCGGCTTGGCCAGCAGGGGAAAGATGGTGCGGCTTTCCCGCTCGGAAGGTATCTGCCGCGCCGTGGTTGTGATGGCGATCACCAACATGGAGAGCCAGATCAGCATCAGGCAGATTTCCTTCAGCGCCCGGACAATGCCATCGTCATTGAAAAAACGGGCGCTCCACATGACGACGGTGACGAGCACGGTGAGAGTGAACAGGACGTAGAAATCCTTGCGCCGGTAAAGCTCCTTGATCACGACACCCGCCACGGCAAATATCTTGTTCATATCACGCTTGCGGCCGGTAGCCGACGACTTTCAGGAAGATTTGTTCCAGGTTGCATTGATGTTGGGCGACGAGGTCCTGCACGCGGCCCTCCACCTTGAGCTCCCCTTGGTCCAGGATCGCGATGCGGTCGCAGACGGTCTCGACCTCGCCAAGTTCGTGCGACGAGAAGAAAACGGTTTTGCCCTCGTCCTTCAGGCGTTGAATGATTTCCCGGACCTTCATCCGGCCCAGCGGGTCCAGTCCGCTCGTCGGCTCGTCGAGCAGGAGCAGGTCCGGATTGTTGATAAGTGCCTGCGCCAACCCGACGCGCTGCTGCATGCCCTTGGAATAGCTGCGAATGGGGCGTTTGCGCGCGTGCTCGAGCTCGACCAGCTTCAGCAGCTGGTCAATCCGCTTTTCCGTTTCGGCTTTCGCGATCCCGAAAATCTTGGCGTAAAACCGGAGCAGCTCCTCCGCGGTGAGGAATTTGTAATAGTAGGTCAGCTCCGGCAGATAGCCAATCCGCTGGCGGGCGATGGGCTGCCGGACGTTGACGTCAAACAGCAGCGCTTCGCCGGCGGTGGCGTTCACGTAGCCGAGCAGGACGTTCATGGTGGTCGTCTTGCCCGCGCCGTTGGGGCCGAGGAAGCCGAAGACCTCGCCGGCGTGAACGCGCAGGTTCAAGCCCTTCAAGGCGACCTTCGTCTCCTGCTTCAACTCGCGCGTTCGATACTCGACCCGCAAATTTCTGGTTTCCAATATTGGCAGCATTAAAATCTGGAGCGGAACCGCCGCCGGAGGCGGCTTGTTGACCGTCATTCAATTGAGCAAGGCGTACGCCGCGGACGCAATCAAATAAATCGATGTCCAAGGTGTCATCTTTCAGGCCCAGTATCGGCATATTTCTGGACAACTTTACTTCTCAAACGGGCCGGGAGAGGGAGGGGTCACAGTCGCAGCTTGCCAAGTCACCGCGCTGAATCTAGCTTTCGCATCCTAATATGGAAAAAGTTGTCATCATCGGCACGGGTTGCGCGGGTTTGACTGCCGCCTTGTACGCGGCGCGCGCCAACCTCACCCCGCTCGTCCTGACCGGCAAACAGCCCGGCGGACTGCTAACCACGACCAGCATCGTCGAAAATTTTCCAGGCTTTCCCGAGGGCGTGGACGGCTATGAACTCGTCACCCGGATGCAGAAGCAGGCTGAGCGTTTTGGGGCGCGGGTGCAATTCGGAATGCTCGAGGCGGCGGACCTGAGCCGGCGTCCGTTCGCGCTGACGATTGACGGCGAGAAAGTGGAAACACAGACGCTCATCATCGCCACCGGCGCGGGCCATCGCCATCTTGGCCTGGAGAGTGAACACCAATTGGAGAACAAAGGCGTGACGTATTGCGCCACCTGCGACGGCGCGCTGCCGATGTTTCGCAACCAGCCGCTGGTCGTCGTGGGCGGCGGTGATTCGGCGTGCGAGGAGGCTTTGTATCTGACGCGCTTTGCCTCGGTCGTTTATCTGGTGCACCGTCGGGACGCGCTGCGTGCCTCCAAGATCATGAGCGATCGCGCGCTGGCCAATCCGAAAATCAAACCGATCTGGGATTCCGCCGTGACGGAAGTGCTCGACATAAAACAGGACAAGGTCACGGGGGTGCGCCTCAAAAACTTGAAGACCAACGGGGAATCCGTGCTGGATTGCGCCGGTGTTTTTGTGGCCATCGGGCATGTGCCGAACACCGATGTGTTCAAGGGCGCGCTAAAGATGGACGAAGGGGGTTACCTTATCCGCAATGATGTGGCGGGCACCGATATTCCCGGAGTGTTTGTGGCCGGGGACTGCTCGGACCGGGTGTATCGGCAGGCGATCACCGCCGCCGGCATGGGCTGCGCGGCGGCGATTGAAGCGGAGCGTTTTCTGGAATCGTTGAGCCAGTGAACCATCAGGTCCCGTCGGAATAATTTCTGCGGAACGGTGGCGTTTTGCGAAGGGCTGGGGTGGTGAGTTATGCTGGTCGCGCGCTAGCTTAACAGCTGCGGACGCTCCTGAAAGGTCTTCCAGACAAATTCGCCGAAGATGGTATTGGCCCAGGCGAACCACGCCCGGGTAAATTTTTTCGGATCGTCCTGGTGGAACGCCTCGTGGATGAAGCCCGTGCCCGCGTGCGTGCGCCGCAACGTATCGAGGCATTCGCGGATTTCGTGGTCACTCGTCGCGGTGAGGCCTTGAATGATCACCCCCAAGGGCCAAATCATGTCCACCCCGACATGCGGTCCGCCGAGGCCCTGCGCCGCCCGGCCGATGCAGTAATACGGATTCTCCGCCGACAACAACATCCGGCGCGTGTTCTGGTAAAGCTTGTCACCCGCCATCACCGCGCCCAGATAGGGCAGCGACAGCAGGCTCGGAATGTTGCCGTCGTCGGTGCAGTAGTAATTCCCGAAGGCGTCCACCTCGTAGGCATACACGCGCCCCGCCCTGGGATGATGGACGATGGCGTGTTCGCGCAACGCGTGCTCGACTTCGTCGGCCAGCGCGCGGCATTGCTTCGCCAAATCCTCATCATGCCGGATTTGTTCCACCATCTCCGCCGCCTGCCGCAGGCTGACGATGGCAAAGAAATTCGACGGCACCAAGAACGCAAACACCGTCGCATCATCGCTCGGCCGGAACATCGAATGAATCAGTCCCACGGGCTTTGCAGGATTGCCGTAGCCGCGCCCCGCCACCGTGTCGGTCTGATATTCCGTGCGGCGCATGAAGTGATACGGGCCGCGGTCATGCTTGCGTTGCTGCTCTCGGAAGGTTTGCAGTGTGAGCTTGATGGCCGCGTGCCAGGCGGCATCGAAGGGCGCGGTGTCGCCGGAATGTTTCCAGTATGCGTGGGCCAGCCGGATGGGATAACAGAGCGAATCAATCTCCCACTTGCGCTCATGCACGCCCGGTTTCATGTCGGTCAGGTCGCTTTTCCATTCGCCGACTTTTTGGTCATCTTTGTAGAAGGCATTCGCATACGGGTCTTTCAGGATGCAACGCGTCTGGCGATTGATCACCCCTGCGATCAACTGCTGCAACGGCGCGTCGTCGTTCATCAACGACAGATACGGATACACCTGCGCGGAGCTGTCGCGCAGCCACATCGCATCAATGTCGCCGGTGATCACATAGGTGTCGGGGCGGCCGTCCACCACCGCGAAATCCACCGTGGTGTCGAGCGTGTTCGGGAAGCAATTGCCGAACATCCACGCCAGTTCCGGGTGGGTGTGGTGCGCCTGGACCCGCTCAATCGCTCGCTCGACAGCTACGCTCTTGAACTTGCGTTGGCTCTCCGGCGGACGGACGCGGGGAAACTCCGTCGGCGCGGCAAAGCTCGGGGACGTGATCGCCAGCGTGGAGGCGGCCAGGGTGGTGTGGCGGATGAATTCTCTTCGGTTCATGACGAGGTGATGATGGTCAGCCGGGTTGGTTGAGCTTGGGAAGCGCGCCGGCGCGCGCTCCTTCAGCCACGTTGATCTTGCGAGAGCCGCTTCGCATGCGACTTCAGTTCGTGGAATTTTTCCGCCCGATCTTGTGGCCCTTCCAGCCGTAGAACGCCACATAGGCATACGCGATGAGCGGCACGATGAAGGACAATTGCAGATTCTTGGTCGCGTCGGCGACGAAGCCCTGCAGCGGCGGCAGGAGCGCCCCACCGAGAATCGCCATCACCAGCAACGACGACGCCTGGCTCTTATGAACGCCCGTGCCCTCAATCGCCAGCGAGAAAGTATTCGACCACCCAATCGAAGTGAACAGGCCAATCGCCACCACGCACCACATTGCCACCTTGCCGCCGACCAAAATGGCCGTGAGCAACAACACGACGACCGTTCCCGAAAAAATCATCAGGGTGCGGTCGGCGAGCGATTTGCCGAACTGAAACAGCACCCAGCAAAGCGCGACAAACGGCAGGTAGTTTTTAAAGACCTTCCAGTTCTGGATGAACCGATCCTGCCAGAGTGAGAAGATCTGCGACGTGTCTCCGCCGTGGATCGCGTCCAGCGGCGCGCTTTGCGCAATCCACAGGAGGAAATAGGCCAGCAGCGGAATCACCACCATCATCAGGCGCTTGTTGGCCGCCTTCATCTCGCTCAACTCCACCGCGCCCATGAAACGCCCGATCAGCAGGCCGCCCCAGTAGAGTGAAACATATTTGCTCGCCTCCACCGCCGTCAGTCCGGCAACCCCGGGCTGGCCAAGGAAGTTGATGATGGCGCTGCCTACGGAAACTTCGCCGCCGACATACATGAAGATGGCGATAATCCCGAGCACGACGTGCGGATATTTCAACGCACCCGCGCCGGCTTCAATCTTGCCTTCCCCGATGTGCGGTAGATGGATGAAATAAAAAACCACGGCCAGCGCCACGAAGACGATGCAGAACATCATGTACGGCACCTTTACCGAGTCCGCACCATGCGCGCCCGTTTTGGCGAAGTATTGGAAGATCAAATAGCCGCCGATCAACGGCCCGAGCGTGGTGCCGATGGAGTTGAAACCCTGCGCGAGATTCAAGCGGCTCGAAGCCGTCCGCTCCGGGCCGAGAATCGTGACGTAGGGATTGGCGGCGATTTGCAGCATGGCGAATCCCAGGCCGACAATGAACAGGGCGCCCAGAAACATCGGGTAGGAATTCGCGCTCGCCGCCGGCCAGAACAGCGCGCTGCCCGTTGCCGAGATCAGCAGGCCGATCACCACGCCGTTCTTGTAGCCGATCTTGGCGATGGGATCGCCCTTGGTTGCGGAGATGATGAAATAGACCAGCGAGCCAACGAAATACGCGCCGAAGAAGGCGAACTGCACCAGCATCGCCTGGAAATAATTCAGCGTGAAAGCTTCCTTGAAACGCGGGATGAGGATGTCGTTGAACACCGTCATAAATCCCCACAGAAAAAACAGCGAGGTCATGATCGCAAACGGGCCGCGATAGGTCTGGCCGTTTGTTGATGCGGGTGAAGCGGATCTTGGTTCGGTCGAGCTGCTGATGCTGGCCATATAGTTTGGGTTTTATTAGAGGTTCGGTTTAAGCAGCGGGAGTATGTTCCCGCCGTCAGGGAGTGGTCAAAGTTTTTCGTCCGTCGCCGGTTGATCGCGTCAGCGCGGACATCCCGGAGGGCGGACGGCTTTCTGGCGCGCTGCCCCATTTCTTTTCCGGGGCTGAGGTCATCCGGAAAACAATTTCGCCGCCCTTCAAAAGTTCGTCGTGGCTTAAAAATGTTTTGTTGAAATTCTCGCCGTTTAATTTGGCGCTGCGGATATACGGACGCAGCGGGCCGTTGTTTTCAGCGGTGATGCTGAAGGTTTTTCCTTTCGCCGTCGTGATGGTTGCCTTGTCGAACAGCGGGCTGCCGATGAGGTAATGGTCGTCACCCGGACACGCGGGATAAAAACCGAGGGCGCTGAACACATACCACGCGGAGGTCTGGCCGTTGTCCTCGTCGCCGCAATAGCCGTCCGGTGTGGGCGCGTAGAGCTTGCCCATCGCCCAGCGTGTGCGCGACTGCGTTTTCCACGGCTGGCCCGCGTAGTCGTAGAGATAAATCATGTGCTGGATGGGCTGGTTGCCGTGCGCGTATTGGCCCATGTCGGCGGCGACCATCTCGGTCATCTCGTGGATCATGCCGCCATAGGAGCCGGTGCGCACATCGTTCGGCGCGGTAAAAACGCCGTCGAGTTTGGCGATGAACGCGTCGTCGCCGCCCATGAGTTGCATCAGGCCGGGAATGTCGTGGAACACGCACCACGTCCAATGCCACGAACAGCCTTCGGTAAATCCGCCGCCCCATTGGTTCGGATAAAACGGCTCGACCCACGAACCGTCCGCTTTGCGTTCACGCACGAACCCGATCCTGGCGTCAAAAACATTGGTCCAGTTCATCGCGCTGCGGGCGAACATTTCCGCGTCAGCGGTGCGGCCTGTCGCGAGCGCAAGTTTTGCGGCGCAAAAATCATCGTAGGCATATTCCAAGGTTTTCGCCGTGGCCTCACCGAAACTGGTTTCGCCCTTCACCGGTGAATACGGCACATAGCCGATGGTGTTGTAGAATTTCGCCCCGTCGCGTCCGATGGTATGAATCGGGCCGCTGTTTTGCGAATCGTGAACCATCGCGTCCACGGCCTTGCTTGCATCGAAGGAGCGCACGCCTTTGAACCAACCGTCAGCGAGCAGCGAGAAGGAATTGTTGCCGACCATGCAGGGGCGATGGCCGGGGCTGGCCCACGCGGGCAGCCAGCCGCTTTGCGTGGAGGCATTGATGACTCCTTGCAAAATTTCCGCGTTTACTTCGGGAAACAGCAAATTGTAGAGGGGCTGCGCGGCGCGGAAAGTGTCCCAAAAACCGCTGTCGGTGTAGAGCACGCCGTCGTGAAGTTTGCCGTCGTAAGGGCTGAAATAAACCTGCTTCCCCTGCGCGTCCACCTCGTAAAATTTGTGCGGGAACATGATGCAGCGGTAGAGGCAACTGTAAAACGTGCGGCGCTGTTCGTCCGAGCCGCCTTCCACTCGGGCGCGGCCGAGGGCTTCGTTCCACCGTGCGTCGGCGCGTTGGCGGATGGTTTCAAAATCCGCGTCGCCGACTTCGTGGTGGAGATTTTGCCACGCCTGTTCGGGGCTGATGAACGAGGAAGCGACTTTGCAGCCGACGACTTTGTCCTTGCTCGTGTCGAATTTTAAAAACGCGCCCACCTGCTGACCGGCAAGATGAGTTACACCCGGTTGAATGTTACTCCCCCACCACACGCCGTTCGTCGCGAACGGGCGGTCGAAGACGATCACAAAATAGTTGCTCGAATAAATATCCGGCACATGGCCGCAGTGATAACGGACGATCCCAAGGATTTTATTTTCGCCCGGAATGATTTGCACCGACGCGCCCTTATCGAATTCGTCGAGGATCACATACGAATCGCCGGGCGCATCGAACGTGAAACGGAAACGCGCGCAGCGTTCCGTCGGCGTGACTTCAGCCTTCGCCTTCCAGGTGTCGAGATAGACGCTGTAGTAGCTCGGCTGCGCGATTTCCTTTTCGTGGCTGAATTCGGACGCGCGGTCTTCGTCGTTTACGACCAGCTTGCCGCTGACCGGCATCAGCGAGAACATCGCGTAGTCGCCGATCCACGGACTGGGCTGGTGCGTCTGCCGGATGCCGCGGATATGATGGTGCGGGTACTGGTAGAAAAACGATTCACGCTGCGGCTCGGTGTACGGCGCCCAGGTGTTCATCGGGAACGGCAGCGCGATGGCGGGATACTCGTTGCCGTGCGAGAACTCGTGCGTGGAATCCGTGCCCATCAGCGGGTTGGCCAGTGCAACCAGCGAGTTTTTTCCAGGCGCAGCGGCGGACTGTCCCATCGCCAGCTGCCCGCGCAGTGAACCGGCAAATTCCGACCACAGTTCATCCACCGTCCTGCCGGTGTAATCTTGAAAGAGTACGCTCTTATACTTTTGTTCGCGCAACGCATGGTTGAGTCGCTTCACGATTTGCGCGTCGTGATTTTTTTCAATCCAGGCCAGAAACGTCGCCGCCGTCTTATACGAATCACGATAGCTGGCGCGGTCGGGATGGATGAGCGGTTGCGGCGCCTGCGGTTCAAAGTGGCTCAAGCGGATGTAATCCGCGATGCCTTCCACCAGCCAGCCGGGGCCGCCGGGCGGATACGACTGCACCACATGGGTCAGCTCGTGAACAACCAGGCCAAGGTCATTCGGATGCCGGGTCACATAGTCGGACGAAATGCTGATGACATTGCCGCTGGTGCTGGCGACGGCATTCGGCCAGTCGCTGCGAAATTTCAGTTGCACGGAGTTCGGCGCGACGAAGCCGTCGCTGGCGAGCAGCGAATTTATTCTGGGATACCACGCCGCGCAAATCTCGCCGGCCTGCTTGCCCCAATCGGCCAGGTTTTCGGTGGCCGAAGTGTCGACGGAAATTTGCGCGAGAATTTTTCCCTCGGAGTTGGTAGCGTTGCCGCTCCAGGAATTTTCGGCGGCGTTGAGCGCCAGAGCAGAGCCGGCGGTTAAACTCAAGAGAGTGAGCAGGAATCGGTTGGTTTTCATAGTTTGGATAAATCAGCTTTTGCCAGCGCACCGGCCAGCCGTTCGTATTGCGGCAGCGAGTTGTAAAGCTGCGCCGAGATGCGCACAAGCCGTTTCGGCGGCGCGGGCCATGGCATGACCGGAACCTCGATGCCATGCTGCACGCGTAACCAATCTTGGAATGGATACTCGTTGAGCGGCTGCCGGGGCAGCGCATCTGGCGACGCATCGGGCAGCGGCACGGCGGCGAGCGAGCCGATGAATTCTTCGGGACACGGTTCGGCAATGTTCAGCGCGGTGCAAAGAATTTTTCTGGCAGCGATTGCCAAGGCGCGATTGCGCGCCATGATTTCCGGCCAGCCGCCTGGCAACAATGCTTCCATGAACCGCAACACTTCCGGCACGCACAGATACGTCGATGGCTCGCCCGTTCCTGTCCATGCAAATTCGATCTGAAACCGCGAGCGATCTTTGCGCGCCGAACTCGCGCCGTTGCTGATGACCAGTGGACGAATCTGTTTTTGCCGCGATGGCTCGACGCACAGAAATGCGGCGCCTTTTGGCGCGCAGAGCCACTTGTGGCAGTTGCCGGTGTAGTAAGCCGCGCCGATTGTTTTGACGTTCAACGGAACCATGCCGGGCGCGTGCGCGCCGTCCACTAGCGTGTCCACGCTGCGCGCCGCGAGCTCCCTCACCAACCGCTCGATTGGCAGGATGAGTCCGGTCGGACTGCTCACATGATCCAGCAACGCCAGCCGTGTGCGCGGCGTCACGGCGGCGAGAATGGGCGCGATGATTTCGTCCGCACTTGATAACGGAAAAGGAATACTCACCACCACCACTCGCGCACCCGAACGTTCAGCGACGCAGTCCAGCGCGTTGCGGCACGCGGCGTATTCGTGATTCGTGACGAGCAATTCATCGCCCGGCGCAAACGTGAGCGAGCGCAGCACGGTGTTGACGCCGGACGTGGTGTTCGGCACGAATACCAGATCGTCCGCGTCCGCGCCGACGAATTGCGCCAGCGCCGTGCGGGCGTTGTCCAGCAGCGGTTCGAGATCGCGCACGAGGAATTGCACCGGCTGGCGTTCGAGGCGGGCGCGCCAATCATTTTGCAATTCCAGCACGCGCCGGGGACACGCGCCAAACGAGCCGTGGTTGAGAAACGTCACCGCCGGGTCGAGCCACCACCCGCGTGGATCGCACGCGGGTTGATTTAAAATTGCAGGGGCAAAATGATTCATTCGGTTTGCAACGCAATGCTGCGCTGGGTCAATTGGGCTGAGTGCGGAGCATAGTGCCAGAAGGTGCGAAACTCATAGCGCTTATTGGCGACGGCATGGAAAGGCAACGGGAAAGTTTGGTAGAGTGTGGAAGAAAATTCCTTTCGCGTCACTTCACGCGACGCCACCACCTGGCCACTTTCAAACTCCACAACGGAAAGCGTCGCCACTTTGGAATTGTCCCGGTTGAAGTTGTCCACCTTGAGTTCAAAGGTGGCGACGTACTTTCCAACCGGCAAGGCGTCGATGCGCGCGCCTTTGCTGAGGTTGCCCGAGACTTTGATTTCAACCGGGTCGGCAGTCCAGGCGTTGAGGCCATGGGGTTTTCCGAGGTCATGGTTCAGATTGCCCGCCAGCCAACCTTCTAACGCAGCCCCGATGGCATTCCGCATCACCGGTTCGGCCAGCGCGCTGACGGCCATCATGGCGGAACTGTGGCGGGCGGCGTCAGCGGCATCCACCGGCCCGCTCCAACACAGTCCGAAATGATCGGAGGCGTCGCGATTATTGGCCCAGACCGAGCGCGCGTTCCGCAGTAGGAACTCAAAATACTCCAGCCGGCGCGTCACGTCGTAGAGCTGCGCCAGATAACGGATAAAAATCCCCTTGAACTGCGGCACATCGCGTCCGCCGCCATGCTCGCGCTCGGCCGGCTCGGATAAAATTCCGTTGGTGTCAACCAGCGTGGCGATGCTCGCATCCGCGATGAGAACCGCTTGGTGCAGATAGTTGGTGTCGCCCGTCGCGCGATACAACTCGGTCAGTCCGCCAACCAAGACGCCTTGATTGTAGCTCCAGCTCGTGCGGCCGTTGTTCTCGCAAGTGCGGTTCAGTCCGTCGTTGACGAGGTGGCTGGCGTTGATCATTCCACTGTGTTGAAACCAACGCCATTCCTTCAAGGCCCAGTCGAGGTAGGGGGTGGATTCACCCGGACCCACAGTTCGCTGGTGCAGCCGCACTGCGACAATCAGGAAGAGTTCGTTGGCGATGGCGTTTTTGTAGCGGTGCTTTTTCTCCCACCAGATGCCGCCGCCGCAGTGATCGTCCCAGCCGCCTTGCATGTCGGCAAAAATAATTTTGGCCATGTCGAGGTAGCGCACCTCGCCGCTCAGGTCGTAGGCCCGCATCCAGGCCAGCGCCCACCAGCCTTCGTCGTCGTAGAACTCATTGAGAAAATTCTTGGCGGAGTTGCGGTCGAAGGTTTTTTCTAAAACGTCCAGATACGCCCCACCGTTATTGGCGACAATGGCGTTCTCGACGGCCTCGAGACAATTCGCGGCGTTCCACCAGCCGGTGGTGTCCCACAGTCCCTGCGGGTTGTACCACCGCTGGAGTGCCCGCGAGGCGATGGCCGTGTTCGCAGCGAAGTCGTCGCCCGCGAACCCCGCGCCGTGGCTCAACCGAACGCTTGCGAGCAAGAGCAGGAAACAAAGTCGGGCGCAGTTTAAAAGGGTCTGGTTCTGCATCGTTCAAAGAAAGGGGAGCCGGAAACCGCTGGCATTCGCGTTTACTGGCAGAGTGACGGTCAATTGGGAGTTTATGTACACGGCGGGATGGGTGACCAGCCGCCACCCGCGCGGGTCGCGCGCGGCCGGGTTCAAATCGTGGGTGGCGGAATTCATCCCAATAGCATCCGTGACTGTTCACGGAATCCAGTGAAGGCGCAGGAACCGCTGCGGGCGGGCGTCGTCGGCTTCCTGCTGTTGCAAGATGCCTTCGGCAAACCCGACGCTTTGCAGCGGCGTCCAATTGAACAGGTTCGTGGATTCTTCCAACTGCCAGACGCTGTTGGTTTCGCCGGTGATGGTGAAGCTGACCGAGTCGACGCTCAAGTTCAACGCGCCGATGAGCGCCGGATTTGTGGGCGTCGTTGTCGGCGTCGAACCATAGCTTGTCGAGTTGGTCACAAGGACATTGTCAAAAATGGACACGTTTAACGCGCTGCCGGATCCGGAGCAGACAGCGAGGCCGAGTGCGTAGTTGGTGTTCGCGCCGATGCTGACGCTCGCCACTTGCAACCAAGTTGCGCCGTCCCTGGAGATGTAGCCGGTGAAGGTGTTTGTGCTGCGCGATAATCTCACCCAATACGGCACAGATTTTCCGGCCACGGTGGTGATGGAACTGTTGTCGCCGAAGGTGGTGCGACGCACCCATTGCGCCTCGGCGGCCGGGGTCAATCCCACAAACACCGAGCGCGAACCGGCCCCGAAGTTTTCCCGCATCATCACCCCGGCGCGGGCGGAGGCATTCGTGCCGTCCTGGCTGACGATGCGCGCGACGAGCGTCGCATGGTTTGTGAACGGCTGGTTCACAAACCAGAAATTGTCGTTCGTGCCGGAGATGTTGGTCCCCGCACCGGCAATCGTGAATACGCCATTGGAATATGTCGCGCTAGTCGCGGCGGTAAAGTTGCCAACCGCATTCGTGGTCCAGGGTGCTGGCAACGCGTCGGTGAAGACAGAAACAAAATTAGCGGTCACAGTCAGGTGGCTGGTCACATTGGAATCGGTGCGCGGGTTGGCGGTCAGCCCGTCGCTCCAGTTTGTAAACGTGAAACCGTTATTCGGCACGGCGGTCACTGCGGAGCCGCTGCTGCCATAGCTGACCGACTGCGGCGAAATGCCGGTGAGGCTGCCGTTAGTTCCAGCGTTGTATGTCAGTGTGTAAATCAGCGGAACGAAGTTGGCGGTGACGATGAGATTGTTGGTGACGTTCGCATCGGTGCGCGGATTGGCGGTGGACCCGTCGCTCCAATTCGTAAACGCGTAACCCGTATTGGGCACCGCTGTCACGGCCGCGCCGGAGCCGGCGTAGCTGACAGATTGGGTTGCGCTGCCGCTGATGCTGCCGTTAACGCCGGCGTTGTAGGTCAGGCTGTAGAAAATGTTGGTGACGTAAATGGTGCCATTGATCGCGAGGTTGTTGGTGATCCAAGTCAGGCCAGTCGACAAGGCTGGCAACAAGATGCTGCTGAAGTTGCCGCTGAAACTGGTCGCGTCAAATAGATCGAACGTGTCGCCGCTCTGAAGCGTCGCGCCGAGGTTGGTTACGGTGAGTGTTCCGGCGTATGCAAGACTGCCGCCGGCGCGAATGATTTTATCCGCGTTGGTCGCTGCGCCCCGGTTGATTTCCATCAGCGTGCGGCCATTGAGCGATGGCGCGGCACCCAAAGTCAAAATGCCGATGCCCGTGCCGGGAGAAATGGTGCCGCCGGAATTGACCGTGACGCTTCCATTGATGACGCCGTTGCCGCCGAGTGTCGCGCCGATCGCCACGCTCACCGCCGCGAGCGAGCCATTGACGAACAGACTACCACCATTGACGAAAGTGCCACCCGTGTAGCTGTTGGAATTATTCAGCGTCAAGGTTCCCGCGCCAAGTTTGGTTAGCGTGGCCGAACCGGTGATGCCGTTGCTGCCGCTGAAAAAATAATTCATCGCCGCGTTGGTGACGACGACGGCAGCGGGCTGAACAGCGGCGACAATCGTAACGTTGGTCGCGCCGGCGAGCGTGTCATCGAACTGCGCCGTGACGCTGTTTTGAAAACGCACGGGGATGTTTCCGGCGAGCCAGTTGGACGTGGTATTGACATCCCAATTCGCAGTGAGGTTGCCGTTCCATTTGATGACGCTGCCAGCGAACGTCGGCCCAAGCTGATAATCATTGATCAATTCGGACGGAGACAGGAGACGGTTGAAAATGCGGAACTCGGCCACGCTGCCCTGCAAATTCGCGTCGCTGGAAAATGAGGAGCGCCCCAGCCAGTTGTTGAGGTCGTTGATGCTGGTCATGCGGGGTGCGCCGCTCATCGCCGCGACTTGCACGCCGTTTTCGTAGATCTTGACGACGCCGGTGTTGGTGACGTCATCCCAAGTCATCGCCATGTGCATTGGATTGCCGGTGACGGTGGAGCTGAAAAAATTATTGCCGGTGCCGAAAGCGACAGCGGATAGATTTTGATTTCCAGACGGCGTGGCGACGAGTCCCGCGTAATTCACACCGGTGAAACTTCCGCCGGGCGCACTGACTTTGCCGATGGAGGTGCTGCCACATTCAAACACGCGCGCCCAGTTTCCGGCCGCCTGCGGCGTGAGCCACGCCTCGACGGTCAACTGGCCGGAGCCGTTGCGGTTCGTGCTCAA
>JANPGB010000065.1:0-25194 GCA_031423695.1 Verrucomicrobiota bacterium | reverse complement strand
CCGGGATTTTAGCAGCTCGCGCGAAAGATTGGGCACCAAGGTTGCTCGATAATCCGCCAGCGCCCGGTTGAAACCCTGGACTTCGCCCGCCTTGAACGCGCTGGCCATGACGGCGTAGGCCTTGAGGGACGGATCCACCTTCCCGTCGCGCATCGCCGCCAGCAAGGCTTCGCCAGTGCGCAACCAATGCGGTCCTCCGTTCGGCGGCGGCACCAGCAGCGGCGGCTCGAAGCGCGTCAATGAATCCACCCGCTGGGCAAATGCCATGAAGCGGTTCAGCGTCTCCTCGTCAAATTCCTTTCCGGCCTGTTTGGCCCGCACCGCCGCAACCCCGGCCGGAATTAGGCTTTCATAGGCGGCCACTTCCTGTGCCCAGTCCTTCGCGTCCGGCGGCTGCACGGCGCATTTCAGCTGCGTGTACAGCATCAGCCGCTCGCGCATTTTTACGGTCGCCTGTTCATAGGCGTTCCGTTGCGCGGCCTCGATCTTCCCGATGCGCTGGCTTTCCTGGTCAAAATTTTCCAGCGCCGGCTCGATTTGATTCCAGGAATAATGTTTGCCGTCCTGCTGCTCCGCCAGATCCTTGCCCGGCAGTTTGAGCAGCGCGATCAAGTCGGGATTGTCCACGCGAAACACCGGCCACGCGTCGGCCACCGCGGGATTCATCATCAGGTTTGCCACCCATTCCGTGGCGGAGATAATGGCTGGCTTTTCATTCCACGCCTTCCACGGCTCGGTGTTGAGCGTCTGCTTCTCGCGGATTTGGAGGAGCGAGCTGCGCGCCAGCGAATCCATCGGCTTGACCCGGCCGTTGAAGACCAGCGGCAACTGGCCGAATTCACCCAGCGCAAAACCGTGCTCTTCCGGGGCGCGCAACTGACCGAGAAACCAGCAGGCCATCACGGCGGTTAAAATTATCGGCAACCATCTTTTCATCGCACGCTCCTTTTTGAAATGAATCCTACGAGGTGATACATGAACTGAACCACGAGGCCCGCCGCCACCAGGAAACAGCCCAGATACGGCGTGATCCACCCGGGATTGCGCACCACCTGCAACGTCGAGGTGGCCAGCTGACCCGCCGCCCGGGCTTCCTCCCCTGCCCCCATTTGATATTGATAGAACGCCAGCCCGGCATACCGCAGCGGATTGTTCATATAAACTTCCACCTCGCGTTTTTCGCCCGTGGCCGCATTTGAAAGCCGGACATTGCTTCGGAAATCCTTCGGAATATCCGTGCCGGGATAAACCGTGTGCGTCGCCTTCAGCAGGGTCAGCGAGAACGGATAGTACATCCGCTGCGGGCGCAGCACAAAGGTGAATTTCTTTCCGCCGACGGAAACAAATTGCGGCGCAGTCATACGCGCCACGATGTTCTGCGCCATCTGCGGCCCGGCTTTTCGGGCATAGCTTTCACCCAGCGCGCCCACCATGCCTTCGTCACCGGCCCAGCCCGAAACCACCCACTCGCCCAGCGTCCCGCCCGGGCCGACAAATTCCACCAAGGCCGTCGGGATGTTCCGGTCATCCATCGTTTTGGATTCCTCCACCGGATTGAAATCAAAGCTGGCCGCAATCCCATTCGTAGTCAGCGGCGGTGTGTTCTGCATCATCGGCGCGCGGAACGTTGGTTGGGAATTCTTCCAATAGTTTTTCACCCTGATGGTGAAAGGCAGGTTTTCGTTTTTCACCTCGCGACGGTGCGCGAGCAGGTCTGCGGGAACGGCCACCACCTGTTCGGTGTCCGCCGCAGCCTCCGTGGTGAGGATGAGTTCATAATGCTGCGGGCTGATCGAGTAGTCCATGGTCTGGCCTTCCGTCAGCCGCATCTGGGTTTCGCGCGCCAGCATGTCGGTCAGGAGCTGGCCGACGAGGAGCAGGATGACGCCGGCGTGCGCAAGCTGGATGCCGATTTTTTTGGTGGTGAGCCGAAACCGGTAGAGGTGCGCCGCCACCAGATTCAACAGCAGCAGCGTGCCGATGAGATAGCCGCCAGGCAGGATGATCGGCATCCGTTTCCCGAACACGCCAAGGCCGAGCACGAACCATTGACGGAAATAGCGCGCCTGCGCGTTGTAAAGCCCCTCGTCCACCTGCGCGATGGTGCCGATGAAGACGAGCAAAATGCCGAAGGCAAGCAGCACGACGGTAAGCCGCAGCGACGTGATGACCTTGATGAAGCGGTTAAGGAGCATGGGGGAGTTTTACAGTCTGGATAAATTTGAGGAACGCGTCCCGTTCGCGGGCCACCACATTTTCGTCACCCATGATTTTAAAGAACCAGGTCTGCCCCCCATGCGGCACCGCCACGCCGATGAGGCGCGCCGGTCGGCCGGTCTTTGCGTCCGTGCCGGTCATATCCACCAGCGACCCCTTCTCCGCGCTGACTTCAACGGACGTGACCGCTTGCTTCGCCGTCGCCTCGTCCAACTCCGCCAGACCGATCTGCCGGCGCCAGCGATTCACATTAGCCGCCAGTCCGCCGACATCTCCCGGAAACGCGCTGATCGTGACCTCCGCCGGTGCGGCGTCCTGGGTGGTGGAAAATTTCGCAAGCAGCATTTGCGTCGCGGGAACCTCAGTCCAGCTCGACGGAATTGTCCAGGACGGTTTCGTCGGATTCACGCCCGGCGGCGGCGGCATCGCCCCGCCAATCGGCGGATGATCCGCGGGCAACGTCGCGCTACCGCTGCTGAGGGGCGGATGCCCCGCCGGCAAGGGTGCGGTTCCTTCGGAAGCCGAGGCCGATTCGCCTTCCGAGGACGCTGGGGAAAATTTGAGCGATTTCAGAAACCCGAGGAAGGCGGGCTTCTGCCCGGCCAAGAGGTTTTCATCACCTGTCATTTTGAAAAACCAGGACGCATCGTCGCGCTGAATGGAGGCCACTAAAATCCGCGCCTTGTCCCCCGCCGGAGTCGTCCCGGAGAAGTCATACAGCTTGGTTTCGGCGCTGGCGGCCTCCACCTTTTCACCGAGTTTGGATAATTCCTCCGCCGCCACCGGCGGCAGGCTCACCTGCCCGCGCCAGCGGTTGACATTGCTCAGCTCGCCGCCAGCGGTACCTCCCATCATGACGATGCTGACCTCCGCTTTTTTGCCATCCGGTCCGGCCACCGCGAACTGGGCCAGGCGCATCTGGCCCGGCGTCACTTCCTGCCAGCCGGCGGGCAAAGTCCAGGTCAGTGGCGCCGTCGCCACGCCTTCACCAGTTGCCATGGCGGGTGAGGTCGGAGTCGAAGATTCCTTGGCCACTTTGTAAACGGCGATTTCGCTGCGATCACACCCAGCCAGGGCGAACGCCAGCCCCGCCCAGAGCCCTGCACGCAGCCTGGGAGCATCCTGAATCCAAGTCATGAGGTTTTTCATGTTAAAAATTATCAACCGGACAAACAGCGCGCTTTTTAGTCGTCTGCCCAGGCCCGCCGCAATGATGCGCGCACCTGTCCATCGAACTTGCCTGAACCCGGGGGACAACCTCTAGTCTTTTTTTGTCTTTTTCAAAACAAACCGCACGCGGATGTCTCTCACGTCGCCGCTGCGTGCGGCGGCCGGTCACCAAGCGCGGGCGTATTGAACGGGAGGCGGAAGCCGGTCTTGATGCCCCAACACACCCGCGGCATGCGCCGGCCAGTAGGCGTCGCGCAGGAGTTCCCGCGCCAGCAAGACGACATCCGCCCGCCCCTGCCGCACAATGTCATCCGCCTGCTGCGGTTCGGTGATGAAGCCCACGGCGGCCGTGGCGATGCCCGCTTCGCGGCGGATGCGCTCGGCGAAGGGCACTTGAAAACCCGGCGCGACCGGAATTTTCACATGCGGCAGGAGCGCGCCCGAACTGCAATCAATCAAGTCCACGCCCTCGGCCTTGAGCCGGCGCGACAGCTCGATGCTTTGCTCGATGTCCCAACCGCCTGCCACCCAATCCGTACAGGAGAGCCGAACCGTCAAGGGAAGTTTGTCCGGCCACACGGCGCGAACGGCCTGCGCCGTTTCCAGAGCGAAACGGATGCGATTCTCAAAGACCCCTCCGTAACGATCCGTGCGCTGATTACTGAGTGGCGAAAGAAATTCGTGGGCCAGATAGCCGTGAGCAAAATGCAGCTCCAGCCACTCCACACCCGTGGCCAGCGCCCGCTGCGCCGCGGCGACAAAATCCTTTTGCACGCGCGCAATGTCCGCCTCGGGCATGGCACGTGGCACTTTGGTCAAGCTGCCCCCGAAGGCCACGGCGCTCGGCCCGATGATCGGCCATCCGCCCTGATCCTCCGCCAGATGACTGTCGCCTTCCCATGGACGCGCGGCGGAAGCCTTGCGGCCCGCATGGGCGAGTTGGATTCCCGGCGCCGCGCCGTGTTGTTTTACGAAATGGTTGATGCGGGCAATCGGTTCCAGATGCTTCTCCGCCCAGATGCCGGCGTCGCCCGGAGAAATTCTGCCCTCGGGGGCGACGGCCGTCGCCTCGGCGATCACCAGTCCCGCTCCCCCCACGGCGCGCGCTCCCAGATGCACAAAATGCCAGTCGGTCGCCACGCCGTCCTCCGACGAGTACTGGCACATTGGGGAGACCCCGATGCGGTTGCGCAGCGTGACCGACTTGATCGTCAGCGGCTGAAAGAGATGAGCTGGGCTGCTCGAATTCAATTCCATGAGCGGTGTAGATAATTCGGAAACTCTCAAAACGCAAGCGACCGGGAGAATGCCGCTTAGAATGGGGTTTTCGTCGGGAGGAATTATTATCGGCGGAGAATCTTGATGTTGCGGAAGGATATTTTCCCGTGATCGCCTTGCAACGCGAGATAACCGCTGCCGGCCTTGGCAAACAAGGGCATCTTCCCAAATTGGCTCTTCGCCACGCGTTCATTGAAATCCGGGCTGCCGATGACGTATTCGAAATATTTCACCCCGTTGATTTCATGCACGCATTTCTCCGGGGTGACGACCAGCCGGACATGATTCCATTCACCGGCCGGCTTGGTGGCATCGAGAACTTTCCCGGTTTTCTCATCCACCGGCGGCTGATACAGCGCATACAGCCAGCCGCAGCGGACAGGGTCGGCAGCCTTGGCGTTGTCCTCCAGTTGGAATTCCGGGCCGGTCGCCCACACGGCGCCACCGTCATCCGTGACATGAAAAATGATGCCGCTGTTGCCGCCCTCCGAAATGTTGTAATCCAGTTGGAGCTCGAACGCGCCGAACTTTTCAGTCGTGACGATGTCGCCGGCGTCGTGCGGGTCAACGCAGACGAGCGCACCGAGCTCGGTTTGCCAGCCGGGGCGGACGCCTTCCTTCTTGAAATTGTGCCAGCCCGTGAGGTTCTCCCCGTTAAAGAGCAGTTGCCAACCGGCGGCTTTCTCCGCGTCGGTCAGTGTGTTTAATTTCTCCGCGTGTGCCGCTGCGATTTGAACCGTGGCGAGGAACGTGCATGCCAGTGCAAACCATTTCATTTTTATCATGCGGAACACTACCTGCCCGCCCTGCGCCCGACAACAAAAAGCCGCATGGTCCAACGCCCGGTCACCTTGCGGCTAAATGGGGCCGGGCCGATCTACTTCCGACCATAGCGCCTCCCCAGTCCGCCCCAGCACGGGCTGATCATTTTGACGTTTTGCGTCGAGTGTGTACCTGAGGGGCCGACCCGACTGATCTTGCCAGGTTTTCCGTCCACCAACTTGCCCTCCACTTCATCAAAGTATCGCCCCCCCCCATTTTCACTTCACGTCGGGCACGGCGACGACGCCCCACGGGCTGCCGGGCGATTTCACGCGGGCAATCTCTTTTTCCGACCCAAGGTCCACCACGGAGACGTCGTCCGACGGGCCGTTGGCGGTGAAGAGAAATTTCCCATCCGGGGAAAACGCCAGGCCCCACGGACGTTTGCCGACGGGAATCGTGTTCAAAACTTCATAAGTGCGCGCGTCCAGTACGACCACGGTGCCGCCGCGGCCGGTGCTGGCGTAAATCCTTTTTCCATCCGGCGAAACTTTCACCGTCATCGGGCGCGAGCCTTTCGGCAACGCAATGACTTTCAGGAGCGTGTGGTTGGTCGTGTCGATCACGTTCAATTCGCCGGTGGATTCCGACGGGATGAACCCGCGCGAACCATCTGGCAGAAACGCCACGCTGCGCGGGCGCGGGTGCACCTCCAGATGGCCGATGACTTTGCCGTTCCTCGCATCTATCGCAAAAACATCTCCGGCGGTCTCGCAGGTGACATAGAAAAATCTTCCATCGGGGCTGATGCCCACGCCCTCCGGCTCGCGGCTGACGGGGACGAGAGTCACGACCTTCCCGGTCGCCGAGTCCAGGATGGTCGCGGCGCCCACGTCTTCATTGGCGATGTAGATCCGCGCGCCATCGGGACTCAGGCAAAACTGTTCCGGGTCGGAGCCCGCAGGGATTTTGCGTAGAAACTTTTTCCGCGCCGCATCCACCAGGCCGATCCCGTCGGCGGCTTTGTCGGCCTTGGCGCTGTCGTCGTCGTCGGACCGGCGCTTCAGCAGAATCGGATTGCCGGCGGCGTCGAGCTGTGGCGGAGGCTCGATGGGCGTGCCGCTCAACGCCACATAAACGGTCTTGCCGTCCGGGCTGGCGTGGATGCCGCGCGGGCGTTTGCCGACGGGAATCGTCGCGGTAACTTTGAAATCTCCGCCGCTGATCACCGTCAGCTCGCCGGATTTTTCGTTGGAAACAAATACGTGATAACCGTCGTCTTCTCCGCGCACGACCTGGCCCGCGAGCAGCAAGACACCGGAAAGCAGGGCCGCGAGCGCGGCCGGTCGGGAAAAAGTTTTCATACGCGCTTACTCATTCCAGAATCATCCCCTGTTGTCAGCAGCAAACAGACGCTGTCGACCCTGCGGTTGTGTCCGGCCGGCGGCGTCATTGCTGGAGCGCACGGTAGAAGCGCCGCGGGAAATTGCTCGCACCGGGGTCGGTCAGCAGAAACAGGTTCGTCACCGCCACGTTGGTATTAAGTGGAATCCAGTTGAACAGGTTGGTGCTCCCCTGCAGGACGTAGGTGCGGCCCGGCACGCCGAGGAAACCCAATTGAACCTGCCCGTTCGTGATAAATCCGACCGACGTAAAGTTCATCGGCTGAACCGTGAACAGCGCGCTGACGGTCACGCTGTTGACGTAGCCGGTCGCGTAGGCGCTGGCCGAAAGCGTGAGGTTGCTCGTCAACAACAGCGGCGCGGCGTAAAGGAGCGAATTGGTCGTCGGCAGCGAACTATCGAGCGTGAAATAGATTATTGCGTTGGTGTCCGGCGCGGTTAGCGCGACGCTGGCGAGTGAGCTGAACGTGCCACCGTTGGGAGTGATGCTTGGCGGCGCAAGCGCGGGCGTGCCGGCGAGGCTGTTGATCCAGTCGCCGACGATTTGCACCGCATTGCTGTCAATCAAGCTGCGCGCGAGCGGCGGCATTTTGTAGGTGTTCGTGGCGGTGTTCATGCGGACGTGCAGCATCGAGCGCCAGATGTCTTTCGGCTGCACGACGTGCGCGTTGTCAATGCCGAGCGACGACGATGCGAGTGAGCCGACGAGATTCTGGCCCGCGAGCGGCGTGTCGAAGCGCGCGTCGAACGTGATGCCCTGTCCGCCAGGGCGATGGCACTGCGCGCAATTCGCATCGAGGTAGGAACGGGCACGCAACTCAAGCGAGGCGGATGTGTTCGTAAGCGCGGCCATTTTTGTGTAGCCGGCAATGTTCGTCTCGTTGAACGCGGGATTCAACAGGCCGAGGCGGTTCAGCGTGCGTAGCTGGTTGTCGGTGTTGCCGGTCACAGAATACTTCAGGTCGCCGTTCAGTTGGCGCGTGTTGACGCCGAGAACATAGCCGGACTGCGGCGTGTGACACGTCAAACAATCCGCCGGACTTGGATAATACCAGGTCTGCGTCCGCACGCCGCTGGCGTTGGTGATGGTGATGTCCTCGCTCAAACTTGTCGCGAGCAGGTCGGCGTCGCTGTTGTCCGCGCGCCATTTGTAAGTGACGCCATAGACCGCGCCGTTGATGTCGCGCACGAGCAAACGCGTTTCAAGACGGCGCGGCGGGACGTTCGTGTTGGTTTCATCCACGACGAGATCAAAGTTTTTCACGAACACCGTGCCGGCAGGGAACGTCCACGCGTTGTTCGTAGCAAAGCCGATTTGTTTGTCCGGTGTAATAAGCGCGCTGTTGTTCGGCACGGCCATCAAACGCGATTTCTGCGCGGCGTCAGACCAAAGCGCGGTGTTCGGCTCGTAGGGAATGAATCCGCTTGCCGCCGTGCGTGCTGGCGTATTCGCAAACGCGCCGCTGCCGGAGAGCAATGCCGGAATCGCGCCACCGCCGGTTGTCGGCATGTTTCCAAATGCGGTGAAGATTCCGTTGGTCGTAAGTCCGTAAGGCTGCCCGCTCGCGGCCGCGACGGCGATATTGACCGGCGCGGACGTGCTGACGAGTCCGCTGCCATCCGTCGCGACGGCGGTCAACGCGTAGCTGCCCGCCCCGAGTCCGGTCGCGGTCAGAAAATACGACGGCGCATAAGGACTGTTGCTCAACGTGCCAAGCAAAGTTCCGTTCGCGTAAAAGCTCACCGTGGCAATGGGATTGTTCGGCGCGTCCGCATCTGCTCCGAGCGTGACGCTGGCGGCGGCGGTGTAGTTCGCGCCGTTCGCGGGCATCGTCAGCACGACACTCGGCGGCGGATTCGTGAACGGATAAAGCTGCGTCTGCGGAATCACGCCCAGTGCGGTGGACGCGCTGCTCCACTTGAATTGCGCGACGGCGTTGCCGGCGTTCTGGAAATATTCCAGCCGCACATTGTAAAGCTGCTGCGCGTTGAGCGTGATGACGCCGCTGTTGGTCGCGGAGTTCGTGCGCGCCGTCCAGTCGTTGATAAGCAGCTGGCCGTTGACCCACAGGCGTACACCGTCGTCCGCGATGGTGGTGAAGGTGTAGCTTTCGGTGAACTGCGGCTGCACGCAGCCTGTCCAGCGTGCGGTGAAATTTGTCTGGCCCACGGTGGCGCCCGGCGGCGTGCTGCTCCAGTTGAAATTCACCACGGCATCGGTGCGCGTGAGCGTGGCTGCGGCCGCAAAATTCACGTTCGAGAAAACCACCGCCGTAGTGTTCGACCAGTATTGAGCCAGCAGGCCCGTGCCGTTGCCGAGCGCGGCGGTGTTGATGAATGATGCCGTCGCCACGGCGCTGTTCGCCGCGCCGGATTTCACGGCGATGGCCGAGACGCTCAGCGTGGTCGTCACCACGAACGGCGAGGTGTAGAGCAAGGAGTTGGTCGTGGGCGTCGTGCTGTCGAGCGTGTAGTAAATCGTCGCACCCGGCGTCGCTTCGGTGAGCGTCACGGCCACGGAGTTGGTGTAGCTCGCGCCATTCGGCGAAATCGTCGGAGTGGCGAGGAAGGTGTTGAAACCGTAAATATTCAACGCGTATTGCGCGCCGACATAAACTTTCCCATTCGCGACGGTGGGCGTGATCATCTTGATGCCGCCGCCGGGATTGTCACGCGCGAGGAGTTGGCTGCTGCTATAGAGCGTCGCGAGGTTCGTCGCGTTGTAGGCATAAAGCACGGCCGTCGCGCCGCCGCCCACGCCGTTGATGACCCAGACGATGCCGTTGTTCGTGCCGTTGGCGGAGACGACCGGCCCGCCGTTGTAAGCGCCGAACGACGCGCCCGCCGTGGCAAACGCGGTGGCATTGATCGTTGCGTTGGAAATTGAGAAACCCTTCATGGCAGCGTTGGCGGGCTGGTAGAACAACCGGTTGTTCCAATACGCGGGCGAACTCCAGATGGTCGCCGTCGCACCGATGACGGACTGCACAATCTGATTGTTGTTCGCCGCGTTGAATCCGCCCAGGCTGTCGCGGTCGAGCAGATAAATCGTCCCGCTCTTTCCGCCTGCTGCGAGCAGATGCGGGTGCGTGCTGTTGCCGACGGCATCCGGCAGCAGCACCGGGCCGACCGAGCCGAGGTCGGTGTCGGCGTTGGCGAGCGCGAGCTGGTTGTAGGGCGTGAAATAATCCGCGACCGTCAGGCCATTCGTCGTCGCAAGTTTCATCACGGTGTCCGAATAGTCGCCGCCGTTCGTGTTCTGGCTGAAGCTGCCGTTGCCGGTGATGAAATATAAATTGGTGTTGGCGTCCACCACGAGGCCGTGGCCGCCCTGCCAGATACCGCCCTCCGCGGCGTGAATGCCGAACGCGGCGGTCGTGGCGTTCGGCGTGGTGTTGAAGATCGCGACGCGCACCAGGTTGGTCGCGTTGTAGCCGAACACCCAGCCGTGATACGGATCGGTGTCCGCGTAGCCGGCGTAGGCGACGTAAAGAATTCCACCCACGAGCGTGAGCGCGGCGCGCTGGTTCGCCTGCTTGCCATTGAAGGTCATCACGCCGCCGACGCTGTCCGTGCCCGTGCCGGGAACGGAACCACTCACGATAACAGGGCTGTAACTGCGCTCCGTGCCGTTCGTGATGTTGATCGCGTGGAGGCGATGGATGTAGTTAGTGGAAACGCCCGCCACGACTTCGCGCGTGGCGACGTTGACGTAAAGCGTGCCGGTCGCGGGATCAATCACCGGCGTGCCCGTGATGCCAACTTCAGGAACGATGTCCGGGAAACACGTTCCGCAGTAGCGTGCGCCGAACTCGCCGTTCGCGCTCAACGCCGCGATGCCGAGATTGGTTTTCCACAGCAGCCCGACGTTGGCGCCCGCGCTGCTGTCCGCGTCGAACGCATAAACCGTGTCGTGCTCGCTCGCGACATAGACGACGTTGCGAACGCCGACGCCGGGGATGTTCACTCCCGGCACCATCAACGGCTGCGTGTAGATGTAGCCGTCGGTCACATATTTGATGATGCGGCCGAAATTGTTCGTGTTGACCAGCGACGGCGTGAGCAAAACTTCATTCGTGTTCGCGCCGCTGCGGGCGTTGTCGTAGTGATACGTCAGCACCGAAACAACCGGCGCGGTCGGCAGCGTGGTAAACGAGAGCGAAGGCTGCGCCCACGCCGTGCCGTCCGCGTTCACAGCGGCGGCGGTGAAATAATAGGTCGTGTTCGTCACGAGCCCCATCGCGGTGACGGAAAAGCTTCCGCTCTGCGCACCGAGATAAATGCTGTTTGCCCACGCGCCCGCGTTCGCGCCGGCGTCGCTCGCGCCATAGTAGAGCGTGATATTCGGCGTGCCGACGCCGACAGACACGACCTGGCCGTTCAAAATCGCCGACGCGCCCTGCACGTTGGATGCCGGGAAATTTGTGACGACCGCTGGATTCCCCGACGCCGTGGTGAACGAGCGAGAAGGCTGCGCCCACGTTGCACCGGCGGAGTTGGAAGCGAACGCGGCAAAATAATAAGCCGTGTTCGCCGCGAGATTCGTCAGCGAAGTTGCGAACGCGCCGCCTTGCAGCCCGAGCGAAACATTCGTCGTCCACGCCGTCGGGTTCGTGCCGCCGTTGCTGGTGCCGTAATACATTTTCACCGACGGAAACTGTCCGCCGGTCGAAGTCACCTGACCATTCAGCGTCGCGGTGGTCGCGAGCACGCTGGACGCCGGGAGATTTGTCACCGCGGGCGGATTCGTTGCGCCGCTGGAGTAATGCAGCACCACGGAGTTGCCGAGCGTGACGATGGAAAACGCGGCGGCGTTCGCCGGCGTGGTTCCCGTCCAGACCGGCGCGTTTGCAAAACCGCCTGCGATGCTCGCGTTGCCGCCGGTGAGCGAGAACAGAGTGTAGTCGGTGGCTTGATCCAGCGTCGCGCCGCACTTGATGCCGATGCTCGCGCTGCCGCAAGTGAGGACGCTGCTCGCGCCGTTCAAAATAATTTTGTCGTTCGCGCCGCTCGCGGAGTTGCTCAAGTCGAACTGCGCCGACGCGCCCGCCACGAACGTGAGGTTTCCCGTGAACGTGTTCGTGCCGGCGCCGCCATCGGCGCCCGCAAAAATTTTCGAGCTCGAACTGGTCGTGACCGCGCCGACGTTCATGCCGCTGCCGAGAAGGTTTTGATTCGCGCCGAGCGTGAAGTTAATGGCCGACACGTCCAGAATCCCGCCGCCGGTCACGTTGATATTCGTGCTGGCGAGCGAACCGCCGACGCCGAGGGCGAGCGTGCCGTTGCTCACCGTCGTGTCGCCGGCGAAGGTGTTCGCGCCGGCGAGCGTGAGTGTGCCGACACCAGTTTTCAACAAACCGCCGCTCGTGTTGACGGCGAGCCCCGGCGTGTTCGCGCCCGCGCCGCTGCCGCCGCCGCCGGTGAACGTGACGGTCAGAACATCGCCGCCCGAGTAGCCGCTGCCGGGATTGCTGATGAGAATGTTCGTGACCGTGCCGCTCGAAAAATCAATCTGCGCGCTCGCCGTCACACCCACGCCGCCGCCACCGGCGAGCGTGACGATGGGCGGTGCGAAGTAACTTGAACCGCCGTTTGTGACCGCGATGGAACTCACGCCGTAGCCGCCGGGCGCCTGCAACGGCACGCTGCCGGTGATGGCAAAGCCGCTGTCGTCAATCGTCGCACCGTTCGGGTAGATGAAAACGCCGTCCACGTTCACGCTCGTGAGGAACGCGGCGTTGGCAATCGTCGCCTTGAGCGTGCCGCCGTTGAAATTCAGCAGCGCAGTCGGGTTCACATTCACCGGCGCGATGCCACCGATGGCGAGCATCCCGCCGCTGCCGAGGTTCACCGCGCTCAACGTGCCCGCGCCGTTGCCGTAAGCGAGATCGAGGATGTAGGACGCGTTCGCGGGGCAGTTGATGAGGCCGCCGTTGAAAATGTTGATGACGGAAATTGAGCCTGCCGTCGTCGCCGCGTCCATCGCGATCTTGCCGCCGCCAACCGTGCCGGCGACCTGGATCGCGCCGCCGCCAAAAACATTTAGCACGCCGGAACTCAACGCCGTGCCGCGCCCGACGGTGATGTAGCCCGCGTCGAAAAACGTGCCGCCGGAAATGTCCATCACGCCCGCCGAACCGCTGTTGTTCGCGTAGCCCCCGACGCCAACTTCCTGCGCGTTCAAGGCGCCGCCGGAAAGTTGATAGTAGCCGTAGCCGCCGGTGACATTGCCGATTTGGAAATCGCCGACGTTCGCCGCCTGCGCGAGCGTGAGCGCGCCGCCACTCTGAAACACCGCGCCGGGCGCAGTGGCAACATTGCCAATGGCGAGGTTGTAATTCGTCACGTTCGCGCCGGGCAAAATGTTCAGCACCGCCGATGAACCTGCCGTGTTGCCGACGGTCAAAGTCGTGCCTGCCGCCGTGCCGAGTCCCCCAACGCCGGACAGCGAGAGCGCGCCCGCCTTCACCATGGTAGCGCCGGTGTATGAACTGTTTACGGTCAAGATCGCCGTGCCGCTGCCAGCTTTGGTCAAACCCTGCGTGCCGGCGAGCGGTGCGCTGATGGTCGCGGTGTTGTTGTTGACGGCGATGCTCGGCGAACCTGTTGCGACCGCAAGCGTGAGCACGCTGCCGCCGCTGGCGTCGAGCGTCCAGTTTTGCGAACCGACGGTGTCCCCGAAAAGCAAGTTGCCGATGCTGCGCGACGTGTCGAGGGTGACCGTGCGGTCGGCGGTGATGTTGATGTAGCTGAAGTCGGCGTTTGAACTCGTGCCGTTCGCAATGTTGCCACCGCCCCAGTTCGACGACGTGCTCCAAAGCCCGCTCGCGTCGTTCGTCCAAGTGCCGAATGCGACGGCGGTGGAGGTGACTACGACGAGGCTGCCGTTCACCGCAAGATTGTTGCTCCAGCCCATGCCGTTGTTGAGTGCGGGCAGATTGAGCGTGGCAAAACTTCCCGTGTAGCTCGCGGCGTTGAACAATTGAAACGAGTCGCCGATCTGCAACGCCGGGCCGGCGTTGTTCACCGTCAACGTGCCGCCTTCGGTGAGCGTGGTGACGGCGGTGATGAGCGACGCAGTCGGCGCGTTGGTGCGGTTCACGAGCATGACGAGCGTGCCGCCCGCGAGCGTGAGCGAATTGCTGATCGTGAGCGTGGCGAGGTTCGCGCCCGTGCCGGGCTGCAACGTGCCGGACGCGTTCGTGACCGGCGCGAGCAAGATTCCGCCGCCGCCGAACGTGCCGCTGCTGATGAGGACCGGGCTGCTGGAGAGCAAGCCGTTCACGAGCAACGTGCCGCCGTTCACAGTCGTGAGGCCGGAGTAGGTGTGGTTTCCCGTGAGGCTGATGGTGCCGAAGCTGCCGGTGGTGGCGAATCCGCCCGTGCCGCTGATGGCGGCACTGACGCTGAGAGAGTTGTTCGCTTCGCCGGCCAGGATGCCCGCGTGCAACTGCGCCGTGCCGTTCAACTGCATCGTGCCCGCGAGCGAACCCGCCGTCCCGCCAGTCGGCTGAGTCAACTCCACGACGCCGGCGTTGCTCACCACAAGGTTGTTGACCGTGACGAGCGCGATGGACTTGATCCGCAATGTGCCGCCGCCACCACCGACTTGGAGCGAGTCACCCGCAAAGCTGACGGGCGTGTTGGCGGTGGGCGTGCGGAGGAGAAAGTTAAGGGTCTGGTAGGTGTTGCCGCCGATGGGCGCGGCCCCGCCGACCCAGTGTAGGCCGGTATTGAAGCTGGTCGCACCGCCGACGTCGCTGGCGTTCATCGTGATGGTCGCGGCGCGCGAAATATCCGAGCGGGACAGCGGGCTGAGCAGCAAGGTCAGCAGCAGGATATTGCGCAGCAGCGCCAGGGTGGGTTTCATGAAAAATATTTTTTAGTCAGGGGTAAATTAACCGGTAAAAATCCACCGGGAAGGTCGCTTCCACAGGCACTGTGATCTGGTTGGTAAGCTGCGAGTTGAAAACCGTCGCCCAGTCGTTGGAGTCCACGCTGATGCCGGCGGCCAGATGATTGGTCTGCCTCAACAGCCGCCAGCCAAGTTGGTCGGCGGGCCAGGACAGCGTCAAGGTGCCGCCCGAAACCGAGGCGGTGATGTTCGTCGGGTTCGTGGCGACGGGAGTTCCAATCTGCAAACTGCCGGTGCCCGTGATGTAGGGTGCGCTGTTGGCGGCATTGTAAACTCCCGGCGACTGGCTCGCTCCGTTCAACACAATGCCCGCCACGCGGTTTGTTCCCGGAAAATTCAAACTCAACACTGCGCCGCCCGCGACCCTCACCGTCGCGTTCGTGGGCAACGTGGCTAGACCGAAAGCCAGCGTGCCGGCGTTGACCGTGGTGTTGCCGGTGTAGGCGTTCGCGCCGTTGAGTGCCTGTGTACCGCTGCCGGACTTCGTTAGATTGATGCTTCCACGGATTGGACCGGTGAAGGTGTTGGTGGTCGCGGCGTTGAGAGTGAGCGCGGAGGAAATCACTGAGGAATTTGTAACCACGCCGCCGGAGCCGCCGGCATCGGCGAAAGACGCGACTGTTTGGAAAGTGCCGGTGAGATCGAGCGTTGCGGACAAGGCCAGGCTCACAGGTGACATGGCGGGCAGCATGCCCGTGATGACACCGAGCGCGACCACGGTCTGGTTGGATTTGAGATTTTGAACCTCACTCTGGCTCAATGCGCGGTTGAACAGATACACCTCGTCCACGAGTCCGTTCATGGAAACGACGCCGTCGCCGGTGTCCGGGCTGGCGCCGATCCAGAATTGATTTGCCGCCGTCGTGCCGGCGTTCGCCCAGCCGGTCGTGCCGGTTTGCGCGTTCACAGTTCCGTCCACGTAAATCGTCTTGATGCCCGCGTTCACGGTGATGGCGACAAAGTGCCACGCGTTGTCGTTGAGCGCGGTGGTGCCGGTGAGCCAGGCATCGCTGTTGCGGACGCCGCCCGGCTTTGTGCCGCCCGCCGACCCGTTGTTGTTGTTTAGATAAAACGTCGTCGCGCCGCCGGACCAGGTGCCATCGCCCTGATAACCATAGGTCGCGCCCGCCGTGGCGGTCTTGATCCAGAGCGCGTAAGTCCAGCTCGCGCCGTTCGCGTCGCCATCGAGCGGCGCGACCTTGTCGCCGATGTAAAGATACGAACCACCGCTCACGCTCAACGCATTTCCATAACGGCCGCCGCCGACAATCGTTGCGGCCGCGCCGATCAACGCGCCGTCCATCGCCTGCCCTCCCGCGCCGGTGTTCACGATAGAACTGTCGAGGTTTGTGGTCACGCTGCCGTCGCTGTCGTTCGTGACGAGGAGCGTACGGCCGATTTGGTCGAAGGTGAGTTTCAACACCGGGCCGAGCGAGGCGACATAGTTCGTGTTGCCGCTCTGTCCGAAGTTCACCGTGCCATTGCTGATGACGGTGGCGCCGGTGTAGGTGTTCGCGCCGGCAATCGTCGTCGTACCGCTGCCGGTTTTCGTCACCGAACCATTCCCGCTGATCGTGCCGGCGAAAATTGTGTTCGAGGAATTTCCGAAAGTGAACATCGTCGCGTTCGTGCCGCTGCCGAGCAGAACGCTGCTTGAATTTCCGCCTGCCAACGAGCCGACGGTCTGCGCTGAAACGTTGTTCAGCGCGAGGGTCGCGCCGGACGCGACGGTCAGCGCGGTCGTCGCGGGCAACGCCGGACTCGTCGTGGTCGTCGTGATGCCGTTCATCAAATTCGCCACTTCACTCTGGCTCAACGCGCGGCCATAGACATAGACCTCGTCAATCAATCCGTTGAGCGGTGCGCAGCCGTCGCCGGTGTCCGTCGTGCCGCCGACCCAAAGCTGGTTGCCGAGGCCGTTCCCGCTCCAGAAATTGGCCGTCCACGCGTCCACCGCGCCGTCCACGTAAAAAACTTTCGTCCCGTTGTTGCACGTCATCGCGACGAAATGCCAGTTGCCATCGCTCACATACGTCGTGCCGGTCTGCCACCCTTGATTGCTGCGCACGCCGCCGCCCTTCGTGCCACTCGTGGTGTTGCCCTGGTTGAGATAGAATGTCGTGTTGCCGCTGACCCAACTGCCGGAGCCTTGAGACAGATACGCACCGCCCGCGTTGGTGGATTTGAGCCACATGCCCCACGTCCACGCGCCGCTGTTGTTAAAATTCACGACGGGGTCGTTGACCAAAACGTAGCTGGTGTTCACCGCGTTCGTGCCGATGGAAAGCGCCTTGCCCACGCGTCCGCCCGCAACAATGGCCGCGCCCGCGCCGGTCAACGTGCCGTTCAGCGCCACGCCGCCGCTGCCGCCGTTGACGACCGTCGTGCCGTTCGTGTTGTCAAACGAGAGGTACAGCAACGGCCCGCCTAATTTCAACATGCCTGCGCCAACCGTCGTCGGGCCGGTGTAAGTATTCGAACCGCCCAACGTCACCGTGCCTGAACCAATTTTTGTCAGGCCGCCGCCGGTGTTCGCGGAAATGGTCGGCGTGCCTAGAACTGCGGCGGAAGAAAATCCGCCGCCGGAAAGCGAAACCGTCGGCGCGCTCGCATAGCCCGTGCCGCGACACGTCACCGTGATGCCAGTGACCACGCCGTTGGAAATGCCGGCGTGCGCCGTCGCGCCGCTGCCGCTTGCGCTCGTGATGAAGACGCGCGGTGGCACGACGTAGCCCGCACCGCCGCTTGTCATGGGAATCGTGGCCACGCCGCTGCCATTCGGCGCCAGCAGGGACTGGTCAATTACAATGGACTGGCCATTGTCATCGATCGTTGCACCACAGCTGAAGAGGGTTGCGGCTTGCACCGCGCCGCCCGAAAAAAAAAGACCGCCGACGTTGCCGGCCTTGAGCGTGCCGCCGTTGAAGTTGAGCCGCGACGCGCCCGCCACCGCGAAAATTGATTTCACTTGAAACATCCCGCCGTTGAGATTCAGGTTCGCGGCGTTCGCGGCGTTGCCGCCGACGTTGAGCGTGGCGTTCAAGCTGGGCGTGAGAAAATTTCCCGTGCCGCTCACCGTCGTTGTGTTCGTCTGCCCCGCACCGCTGCCCGACCAGTTTGCGGCGAACCCATTTGCGCCGTTGATCGCCGGAGTGCCGCCGCCGGAAATGGAAACGGTCCCGCCGGAAAAATTCACCACGCTCGCCTCGCCCGCCACGCCCCGATTGGGCAGAAAATAGGACGATGAGGAATTCGCCATGACCAGATTTCCGCCGGTCATGTCGAACTGGCCGAACGTGCCCGCGCCGCCGCTCGAACCGCCGACGTTCATCTCGCTGCCGAGTTGGAGCGTGCCCGCTGACAAATTGTAGTAGCCGAATCCGCCGGACGTGCTGCCGACCTGCAACGCGCCGAGCGACGTGCCGGGAGTCACGAGCGTGCTGCTGCCGGCCTGATACACCGCTGCGTTTGAGCCGCTGGTGTTGCCGATGAGCAGGAAGCTCGACTTCACCGAGCCGAAATCTTGCAGCACGACGCTGCCGCCGTTGAGCGTGGTGTTGCCGGAGTAAGTGTTCGCGCCAGAAAGCGTCAGTGTGCCGCTGCCGTTTTTGTTCACCGCGCCGTTTTGGGAAATCACGCCGGACAAACTCTGCGGCGCGCTGCTGTTGAAGTTAAGGGTGCCGAAATTAACGACGTTGCCCGGATAATTTCCGCCACCGAGCACGCCTGTGCCGCCAACCGTCACCGAGCCGGCATTGATCGTCATGCCGCCGGTGAACGTGTTCGTGTTGTTCAAGGCCACCGAGCCGCCGCCCCATTTCGTGAGCGTGGTCGCGCCACCGATGCTGGAGTTGTTCGCGGTATTCAGAGTGAAATTTTTGGCGGAGTTGCTGAACTGCATCGAATACGGCGAAACGCTCGCAGCGAGATTCAGGTTGGTCGCGATCGCGGTGTCGTTGAACACCGTCTTCGAACCATCCAGGTAAGTGCCGGGGGAGCCGCTGACGAGCCAGTTGGTCGTCGTGCTGATGTCCCAGTTCGTGCTTACATTGCCCTGCCAGACGGCGGTGGGGATCGGCACGAGCGCGTTGGCCTCGGCGCTGTTGGGACCCTCGCCGTTCGCGTTTACGGCGGAGACCACGAAATAATAAGTCGCGCCAAGAGTGAGGCCGGTATTGGTGAAACTTGTGGAGGCAACGGCTGAAACTATTGTGACGTATGGCCCACCGCTAACGTAGGAATATTTCACGTTGTAACTCGTCGCGCCCGCGCTCGCTGTCCACGACAAAACAATCTGCCCGCCAAAAACGCCGGTGGCGTTCAGGCCGGTGGGCGGATTTGGCGGCGCCAGGGTCGTGGCACTGACTTGAATTGAATTCGTGCTGGAGCCGCCATGGTTCAACGCCGTGACCTCATAATAATACGTCATGCTGCCGATCAGCGCGGTGTCGGTGTAGTTGGTCGCGGTCACGCCGGTGGCGATGATTGCGTAAGGGCCGCCGTTCGTGGTGGAACGTTTGACAACATAGGTCGTCGCGGTGGCCACGGCGTTCCAAGTAAGAAGGATCTGACTGGCAAAGATCGCCGTGGCCGTCACGTTCGTCGGCGCGGCGGGCGCGAAGGGATAGGACGCCACAAGCGCGGAAATTTGCGCGGCGCTCAACGCCCCACTGTAAATCCGGAAGTCATCCACCCTGCCGTTGAGATACGGATCGCCGCCAAACTGCGAGCGGCCGAGGGTGTTTTGCGTCGTCGTGCCCAACTGCGACGGCGCGATGTTGAGGGTGTTCGCGCCGACGGGGAGGCCGTCCACATACAGCACGCCGTTTGTGCCGGAGCGCGTGACTGCGACATGATGCCAGCCGGTCGGCAACGCCGCCGTGCCGTTGATTTGTTGTTCCGCATTTCCGCCGCCCACCGTGATGGCAAACCGCACCACGCCCGAACCGCCTTGCGGCGTCAAAAACATATAGCGCACCGGCGTGGGAACGTAGGCATTGTTCGCGACGCCAAAATCGAAAATGCGCGCCCACGCTGCCACCGAGGTGAGATTCACCCAAGTCGCGATGGTGAAGTCGGAAAGACTGGCGGTGAGGTTGGTGGGCAGGCTGACGTAGTTGGTCGTGCCGTTCAAGTTGACAGCGTTGTTGCTGTGGCCGCTGGCGGTGAACGTCGCGCCGTTCATCAGCGTGCCGTTCCAGCCGTTGCCGGTGTCGTCTGCCGCCATCGTGCCGCTCGCTTCGTTGAACTTGAGATACACCATCGGCACCGGCAGAACGACCACCTTCGCTTCAGCGGCATTCGCGCTCTCGCCCGCCGCTGACAGCGCGGAGATGGCGTAAAAATAAGTCGCGCCGCTCACGAGGTTCGTGTCCGTGAACGTCATGAGGTTCGTGGTCACGTTGCCAATAGTCGTGTATGGCCCGCCGCTGACGGTCGCGCGCTTGACGTTGTAATTGGTTCCGTAAGGCGTGCCCCACCATGAAAGGACGAAGCTGGCTCCGCTCGATGTCGCCGTCAATCCGGTCGGCGGCGTGTTCGGCGCAATCGGATCGAGCGAACTGGTCAGCGTGGTGAAGCCGAGCTGATCGAGGCCGCCGCCACCGCCATAATTACCGCCACCGCCCTCGGGTCGCATGACGGCGGCGAATTGGGCCGACCATGGCGCGGCAACGCCCTTGCCGTTGGCATAGTGGTTGTAGATTAAGTCCCAGGTCGGCCGACCATTGCCACGCCCGGCGGGAGAAACGCCCGGCTGATAATTATTTTCGCAGTTGTTGAAACTGAAATACGGCACATCACTCCCAAGATTGTATCTGGCGTAATGTTCGCAGAGCGCGAGCACGCGGTTGTTTTCGTAGCCGAACAAATCGTCGCCCTGGCCTTGCGCGATCTGGCAGAGCGCGCCCAACTGCGCCACATCGAGCGCGGCATGGCCCTGGTCGCGCCCCATTTCCTCTCCCTGACCAAAGTAGCCGGGGTGCAGGAAATAAACCGACTGTTCAATGTTTCCGTTGCCGTAGCCGCTTTTGAAATAATCGAGGGCCTGGTTGTAAAGCGTCCGGTTGTCGCACAAGACGCCGATGGCCGCCATGGAAGTCAGCGAGGCCAGATCCCAGTTGGCCCAATAATGCGAGACGCAAGTTCCGTTGTGCCGGTCGATAAAATCCGTCGCGCCGGGAATCCAGAGCGTGAACATCATGTTGGTGAACCGCGAAAAATTCGTGGCCGCCCAGCCGCTGTAATTCCGCATGAGTTCGGCAGCGGCGGCAAACTGGTGACCCTGGATCTGGAGCAGTTGCGCGTTGGAATCACCTGCGAGGCTCGTCAACGTGCCAGACCACGCGTCCATGATCTGCACGGCCTTGTTGGCGTGGTTCGTGTCGCCGTTGATATTGTAGATCAGCGCGTGCTGGTAGGCGGCGGCGCAATCATTGGCCAGGGTCGCAAAATTTCCACCGGCGGAATTCCGGGTGACGGTCACCTGCGGATTGGGATTGTAGGAGAGCTGCGCGTAGCCGGTGTTGGTCAGGATGATAAAACCATCAAACCACGGGTGCGCGCCCGCCGCCACCTTGGCCTTCATGCGATCCAAGTCCGCCAGCGTGTGCAAGCAGCCAGGATGCACGAAAGGCTGGGCGAACACGGTCGGGGCAAGCAGAAGCAGCAGCGCCGCGAAAATTGGCTGTGGAAATTTCAACTTCATTTTGATTTCAGCCGGATGACGGTCAAGGAGTTCGCCGGAAGTTCACAGGGGAAATTTTGCCCGGCGGCCAATTTTTCTGTGACCGGAACAACGGCGTCGGGATGCTCGGAGGTGTTCACGCTCGCCGCTTCACCTGCCAGCACAGTGCGCGTCGCGGATTTAATTTCACCGAAGCCGGCAAGGTTGATCTGCAACTCGAGGACGTTGGTGTCGTTGTTCACGAGCTTGAGGATCACGTCGCGGGACTTCGAATCGCGCACGCAGGAGGCGGCGAGCGTGCGCGTGTTGGTGGAAAGTTTTATCGGCAGATAAACGTCGCCGGAGTTTTGCCCGAACATCTGCTGCACGAAATAATTCGCCGAGCGCAGCAGGTTGGTGTTGCTGAAATAAATCATGTCCGGCCGCCATTGCGTGCGGCCCTGCTTGGCTAACAGTGGCGCATATGAGGCGAGGTGAACGACGTCGCCGTTGCGTTCGAGGGCGGTCAGGTGCGCGGCCTCGGCGAGCGCGGAACGGAGCGTGTTCGCGCGATCCTTTTCGTGCGCGGCATATTCGCCGGCGTAAACTTTCGACTTCGTGCGGTCGTAACTGTCGTAGCGTGTGAGGTTGTCCCAGAACCATTGCGGCGCTTTGTAATAATGTTCGTCCACCATCGGCACGCGCAGTTCGTCGGCGATCTTCCAGCCGTTCGTGTAATCCGCATCGTCCGGACGCGGCCCGACCGTGCCGATGACAGTGATCTCGGGATGCTGCGCCTTCACCGCTTCGTAAATCATCGTGAAGCGCTCCTTGAACACCGGCGTGATTTTGTCTTCGTTGCCGACACCGAGATATTTCAAATGGAACGGCGCGGGATGACCCGCCGCCGCGCGTTTCGCGCCCCATGTCGAAGTGGCCGGACCGTTCGCCCACTCAATGAGATCGAGCACGTCCTGGATGTAAGCGGGCATTTCGTCGAGCGGCAAACCGCGCTGGCCTTCCTCCCATCGCTTCGTGACGCCCGCGCCGGAGTTTTGGCAGCTCACGCCCGCCGGCACGACCGGCAGTGGCATCGCGCCGATGTCTTCGCAGAACTGGAAATACTCGAAGTAGCCGAGTCCGACGCTCTGGTGATAACCCCAGACGTTGCGCTGACCTTTGCGCTGCTCAATCGGGCCGATGGTATTTTTCCACTGATAAAAATTATCAAGCCCGTCACCGTGAACCAGACAGCCGCCGGGGAAACGCATGAATTTCGGATGAATGTCCGCGATCGCCTGAGCGAGATCGGTGCGCAAACCATTCGCGCGATTCTTGAACGCCGCATGCGGAAAAAGCGAAATCTCGTCCAGCCCGATGCGCCCTGGATGAAATGCCAGCACCACGAGCCGCGCGTCCGTGGCGGAGTTCGTGGCCTCGATAGTCGCGGCATATTTTTTCCAGCCGCCCGTCAGCGTTGGCAGTTTTGCCTCGCCGAGCAATTCGCCGGATTTGCTTTCGAGCCGCACCGTCAGCGCGCCTTCGGGATAGGCGAGCTGCCGCGCAAACAGGGAAAGGTCGTAGTGTCCGCCCGCCTTGATGACAATGCCGTCGAAGCCGGAATTTTGCAGGCCCACGCCGCTGCCGCCATTTTTCACGCCGAGCACCGCGTAGTTCGGATTGTTCGGATGCAACGGCTGCGCGCTGTTCACCACCAACGAGCCTTGCCCGCCGCCGCGTTGCACAACTTCCCACGCCGTGAGCGCATTCCACTCCGCGCGATCCGCCGCCGAGTATTCAAACGAACGGTTCTGCACCAGCTCCGCGTAAAGCCCGTCGTCCGCCGCATAGTTCAAGTCTTCGAAAAATACTCCGATCAGATCGGGGCTGATGGCCTTGCCGGATTGTGCGAGGTCAACGGTGAGCGTGGCCGTCTCTGCGAGCGCGGCGAGGGACAGGGCCGTTGCGTAAAAAATCACGGTCAGTTTTTTCATTCGTTGATTGTTCAGGGATATGCCAGCCGGTAAAACTCCAGCGGCAACGTTGCGTCGAGCGGCACAAGCATCTGGTTCGTCAGCGTCGAGCCGGGAACGGTTATCCAGTCATTCGTATTGGCACTGATGCCGCGCGACAAATTATTTGTCTGCATTAACAATCTCCAGCCGGTGTGGTCGGAGGGCCAAGAAAGATTGAGCGAGCCACCGGACATTAAGGCTGAAACACTCACTGGCGCGGTCGAAGTTGGCGTCGCGCTGGCTGGCGTTGAATTCGCGCTGTCTCCGTTGAGGTTGGCGGCGGCGGCAACGTAGTAATAAGTCGTGCCATTGATAACGGTCGAATCGGTCCACGCGGTGGTGAGAATGTTGGTGATGGTCGTGTATGGCCCACCGTTCGCTGTGGAGCGGCGCACTTTGTAACTCGCCGCGCCGGTCACCGCGTTCCAAGTCAGCGTGACCTGACCGTTGCCGGGTGTCGCCAACAAGTTTGCGGGGGTGGACGGAACAACTCCGTTCGGGCTGAAGAGCGCGGTGATTTCCGAGTTGGTCAACGCGCGATTGTAGAGGCGGAAATCATCCACGAGTCCATTCAGCAGCGGATCGGGGAATTGCGACTTGCCGATGTAGTTCAACGTCGTGCTGCCGAGGCTCGATGGTTTGAGCGTCATGTTGTTCGTGGTGTAAACGGCGACGCCATCAACGTAGAGCTTGCCCGTCGTGCCGGACAACGTGACCGCCAGATGATGCCACGCGGCGGCGGAGAGCGCCGGGCCGTTGAGCTGTTGTTCGCCGCTGCCGGTGTTGATTGCGTAACGCACCGTGTTGCCGCCGCTGACCGGAGCGAGAAACATATAACTCGTCGTGCCCGAGCCGAAGTCGAAGAGCCGCGCCCAGTTGAGATTCGCGTCCACATAAACCCACGTCGCGATGGTGAAGTTCGTGAGCGTGCTGACGACGCCCGTGGGCAAAGTCACATAGCTGTTGCCTGCGCCGACGAGCGACACGGCGTTGTTGATTTTGCCGACCGCCCAGCCCCCGCCGACAACCGTGCCGGGATTTGCGCCGGCAGAATCGGCAGCGGTCGTGCCGCCGGTCTCGTTGAATTTCCAGTGACCGAACATCGCCGTCGGCGTGATGGCGAACTGCGCCGAGTTCGTGCTTTCACCGAAGCCGTTCACTGCGGTCACGACGTAATAATAATTTGTGCCGTTGACGGCCGTCGCGTCAGTGTAACTCGCCGCCGTCGGACTGCCGACGACGCTATAAGGCCCGCCGCTCTGCGTGGAGCGTTTCACTTTGTAACTGCTCGCTCCAGAAACGGGCGTCCAACTCAAATCAATTTGGTTGTGACCGGGACTCGCAACAAAACCGGTCGGTGCGGGCAGCGCGCCATCGGAGTTCGCCAACGCCACCACCTGCGCGCTGCTCAACGCGACGTTGTAAATGCGGAAGTCATCCACGCGTCCGTTGAAGTAGGGGTCGGGGAATTGCGATTTGCCAATGTAGTTCAGCGTCGTGCTGCCGAGGCTCGAAGGCTTGAGCGTCATGCTGGCGTTTGTGCCGACGCCAACGCCATTCACAAACAGAATTCCCGTGTTGCCGGAAACTGTGACCGCGACGTGATGCCACGCGCCCGCCGAGAGAATCGGGCCGTCAATCCGTTGTTCGCCCCCGCCGGCGCTGGTGGTGATGGCGTAGCGCACCGTGTTTCCGCCGCTGACCGGCGCGAGGAACATATAGGCCGTCGTGCCCGTGCCGAAGTCGATGACGCGCGCCCAAGTGCCGTTG
>JANPGB010000064.1:0-2930 GCA_031423695.1 Verrucomicrobiota bacterium | reverse complement strand
CCGGTGACAGGTCGTATTGCCTGAGGAATCCGTGACCACGAGCACAGGTTCCCCGCGAGTGTGCACATGAGCCGTCACTACGCCCGCCATCGGCTGTACCCCGGCATGCCCGGGTGACTGCGTCAGCTTGACGATCGTGCCTACCGCATACGGACCGGCCGCGAAAGCGCCGCCGCACGGGCCTTCGGCGGAATCCTTGACATAGATCTGCAGGCTGGCGATCGGATCGCAGTTGTCTCTGGCTAACAATTGATAAAACCCATCCGGATTATGGCCGCTGCGCGGATTCTTTCCCGCCACTGGGATCTTCTTGCCTGAGGGATTCTCCGCCGGCCGACAGGCCACCCGCGGCGCTTCACAATCATTGACCGTCACCGTGAAGGAACAGGTGCTCCCGCCAGCGGTGCAGGTAACCGTGGTGGTGCCCTTGGGGAAGGAGGAGCCGGACGGCGGGTCACATGCCACTACGGCGTTGCTACAGCCGCCAGAGAGCACAGGGGCCGGATAATTCACGACCGCACCGCACTGGCCGGCGTCATTGCAGACCGTGATGTTGTCCGGGCAGGTGATGGTGCAGGGCACGTTCGTGCCGCCCCCGCCGCAGGCGCAGGAGCCGGGTTCGATTTCAATGACGGAAAAGAAATTGCCGCTGAAGTCGCGCGACCACAGGGCCAGTTTGGGGGCAAAGTTCACCGGATCGCACTCCAGCCCCTCATCACGCGCGCCGCCGGGCGACGCAAACGAACTGATGAAATCGCCATTGCTCTTCTTCACCTGAACGATCCGAACCGCGCCGTCCTGGCCGAGGTAAAGCAAGTCGCCAGTGCCCACGGTGACGCCGCTGATTTCACCGAGGATGCCTCCAACTGAGTTCTTGGGCGTGATCGCGCCCAACGACGCGCCCGCGGAAGTGTAGTGCTCGATGGTCGTGGAGACGTCACCGCTGATCCAGATGGTGTCGTCGGTGCCATCGTAGGCCAGCCCGTCACGATATGAGCCGACACTGATCGTCGCGGAAGTCCACTGGAACGTGGCCACCCCGGTCACGGGATCAATCTGGTAAACCTTTACCGGGTTGCTGCCATGCTGGCCGCCCCACAGCAGACTGCGGCTGCCGTCCCAAGCCATCTCGTCAACGGCTATCGCGCCGCCGGTCACCGAATCCACGATGGGCAGGTCGCCCAGCGCAACGCCAGTCTTGTCCATGCTGTGCAGCGTGGTCAGGGCACCGCCGGTGAAGTACACGACACCATTGCAATCCACCGCCACGCTGACGCCAACCCCGGTTTGAGACGCGGGAATGGGCACAGTGGTAATGTTGTCTCCGGGCGCCGCCCCGGCCCACTGCGTCAGCATCAGGCTTGTACAGACGCCCAAGGCGATCGTAGTTATGTTGGATAGGCGTATACACGCCTTGGTTAAACTCTGAATTGTCATAATTTTGTCTCCTCGTGTTTTTTTGTTTATGGAATTCCTGCAATGCTACAAGTGCTTCTGGACGGAGGATGGAACGGGGAAAATGCATTTCCTCAAAACACCGCCACATTCCGGCTCGGCAGCTAGTTTCGGCCTAGCGCCGCGGGTGACCGGTGCCGGAGTGGTGCCGAAGGCCGTTCGAGTTGGGCGGCGGCTCGATCCCCAGCTTTAACGCCAGCGCCGCGATTCTGCGCCGACAGCGGATGACCGAGGTGTGGGAGACATTGAGGCGGGCGGCAATTTCCCGCACGCTGAAGCCTTCGGCCAGAAACCCGAGAATCTGCCGCTCCAGCGGGGTCAGCCACTTCGCCAGCAAGGAAACGATCTCCCTGGCGCTGACCTGCGCGGGGATCGAACCGCCGACCCCGGACTCGTCGGCGGAAGCGTCCACGAACTCGTCAGTTGCAGTCGTCGAGCAGTGGTCTCGATGGTGCCGGTGGGAATCCACGCTGCGCCCAACGCGCAAATGATTTTGCAGAAAGAACCGGCAGCTTTGAAGATACCAGCTCTGCGTCTGACCGGGGCATTGGGTCTCCCGCAACCAGAGATGAATGAACACCTCCTGGGCCAAGTCATCGTGAACGGCACGATTGGCCGTCACCTTGAAAACAATCTGCCGCAATAAGTCCCGCGTTTCTTTCTGTTGAACCAGCACAGCTTCACCAACCTTTCCCTTGCGATCAACCCTGACCCACCCGGGTCGCAGGGCATCGCTTGCTTGGCGCCTTCGCGAAACAGGAACGTCTGCCCCTGATTTCGCTAAACCTTGCGCCGTTAGTTGCTCTTCGCCGGCTACGGCAGCCGCACGCGATAAAATCGCGCGGGCCAGTCGGCCGTTCCGGCATCTAAAAATTGAAATGCTCCAGGTCCGCCTTCCGAGGCGTTGCCCAGGTTGTTCCAGCTGGTTAAATTGGTGGAAGCTTCAATCCCGTAGTCTTGGCCGGGAACGCCGCTAAATTGAATCACCATGCTGCCGCCGGCCTGGGGGGTGATGGACGTGATCGCCACCGGCGGCCAGATCGTCACCAGAAACAAACTGCTGGCCGCACCACCATCGCCATCGCGGACCGTCACCGCCATCAGCGTCGTGCCCGTTTGATTGGCCGCCGGCGTGAAGGTCACCGAGCGGCTGCTGTTGCTCCCGCCAAAAACAATGTTGTTCGTCGGCATCAGCAGCGTGTTTGTCGAGCTCGCCAAAAGCGTTAGACTGTCGGCCGGAGTTTCCACGTCTCCTACCGTAAATACGATCGGCCCGGTCGTTGTATTCGCGTAATTGATCAGGCTGGGAATCTGCGAGATGGTCGGCAAATCGTTCACCGGCGTGATTGTGAGGCCGACCGTGGCGACCGCGCTCGTCCGCGAGCCGTCGTTCACCGTGAACGTGAAGCTGTCCAGGCCAAAATAATTTGTCGCCGGCGTGTAAACTTGACTCGCACCTGAACCCGCCAGCGCGC
>JANPGB010000063.1:0-17391 GCA_031423695.1 Verrucomicrobiota bacterium | reverse complement strand
CACGATGATGCGGCGGAAATCGGCGTCAAGGTGAACAACAACCTGACAACGTGGAAAACTTATGGGCCTGATTTGAACGGCAGATACGGCGGTCAACAAGGCTTGGGCGGACTGGAGGAATTGACGACCGGATTTGTCGCGCAGGGAATCGTTCAAGATGGCTTTGGCAATGTGTTGGGTGGAATCAGCAGCGGCACGGTCGCGTGGAACCCGGAACGGGTGGATTCTTATGGCCCGGCGAATGGATATTCACTTTTGCCTTTGGAGGCGGCTCCATTAACAGCGCAACATCTCGCATGGCGCGGCAAGTGGCGCGATGTGACGAGTTACTTTTATTGGGGTGCCAGAGCTTACGATTCGGATAAACGGTCGTTCATTTCGTTCGACACGCTCGGCCATTCCGCAACGCCGGGCGGCTACATGGCGTTCAACGGCAATCCAGTTTTCTTCTTTGATGCGGATGGAAGGTGCTTTGAATCGGCAAAGGATTGGGCGATTGGGAAATTCAAAGATACGGTTATCGGAATGATAACCGACCCAAATCAGGTGGCTGCTTCAACGGCTGACAAGATGATCAGTCCCGCAGTCAAGATATTGACTGGAGATGACGTTCTGATAAATGCGGTTTGGCCTGGCTCGCAGGACTTTCAGCCATTCCGGGACACGGGATATTACCCGAAAGGGAGTCATGCGGACAGCGCGGGTGAATTGACATCGCTCCTTGTTCCAATTCCGTTCGGAGGGACGGCACGAGAACTGAACCAGCTGGAACGGATGATGGCCCGAACCGAATTTTTTACAGCAGAGGGAACAAAGGCGTTGACATTGCCTGCGACGGATGCCTCGCTCGCTGGAACTCGGACGCTTGGTTATACGACTCCTGGCGGAGATATTTTCTTACAGCCGGGGCTTTCTAGAGCCGAACAAGTCTCCACGTTGCGCCATGAATCCGTCCATTCTTTCTTCTCACCGGCAGGAAGCGGACCTGTTACGACATTCCGGCAGAACTTGGGGCAATGGGGTTACGACAATAGCGCATTCCTCAATGCGACGGAGGAAATAATCGCCGAAACGCGAGCAAGCGGCAGCCTGCAGCGTGGCATAGGCCACGCATTTAGCGGGGAATACACACTTCAAGGACGGGGGGGCATTGTCGTAACACCTTGGAATTTTCTGGGGGAAGGAGCAATTGGCGTCGGCGCTGTTGGCGGGTTGAGTGTGGGTGGCTATCGCCTCGGCTATACCTTATTTGGAGACCAATAATGTTCACCACGATTCGACAATTCTATCGACGGAACTTTTGCGGAGTGGCGAAAGCGGAACTTTTGGAGCTATTCGACCGAACTCCCAATTTGTTCAAAGCGGTTGTCCTTGTAGAAACGGCGCCATTGTCAGGAATTAGAATCACCTACACCTGGAGAGAATTTCATGAAATCGCGCGCTTGACCATCCGCGAACGCAACTATAGAACCAGAATCGAAAGGACACTTGCTGAACGAGATTTGGCAAAAGGCGAGATTAAAGATGTGATTCTACGACTAAAAGAAGCATGTGCTTCCATCGGCAATTACTCAGGAAAGGCGAAAGATGGCATTTCTTACTATCTATGCTGGGGCTGTCCCTCCGAAATGTCCGTGCTCAACATCCACAATCCCCAAGTCGGATCGAAGCCCCATGAGGAGCTTGTGAAAATGATAAAGCATTTTGCAGATGGATAAGGAGAATGAAGCTTCGAGGGAGGGACGGTTGCGGATGAGATGCAAGCAACGATGGTCGGGCGTTGGCTTCCGGGGTTGAGTGGACAGGACAGAACTTTACTGTTACAGCACGCACTAGAACTTGGCCATTTAACAGCGTATGGTGTCATCATCAAATCCATCGGACGATCTGGCGAACTTAGCCGCAATCATCGAGGCCGCATTGCGTGAGTTTAAGGACAAAGGTGAGGTCACCTCGGTCCATTGCGACGTTTGCGGTAGCCTTATTGAGCTTCGCTGGCTTGGCACTAATCAGTCCGCAGTGTCGATAAAATGTTCCTGTGGAAGATTTCACGGTGCATTCAGAGGCATGCTCAAATAGTCGTTCAAGAATGAAGTCGGCTGCAAAAATGTTAATTTTGATGCTTTGGGTTTTGGGCCAAATGCCTGGACTTGCCTATTGGCCTTGTCCCGGATTTTTGGGCTACCAAATCTTTTAATAAAATGATCTATCGAGTTCAGCAAATCTTGTTTTGTGGCGTTCTGTTTTGCGCTGTTTCTATCCCAGCCCAACTCGCTGTCACAGTGTCATCTATTAAGGTATCGGGCAATAAAGCCATTGTCCCATTGGTGATGAAAAATCATTTTACCGAGAAAGTGGAGTCCGCCCGCGTCGCCGTGTTCTTGCTTGATGAGCAAGGAAAAATGGTGGGGCAATCCACCAAATGGGTGATTGGCGGCACGAAAGACCGGCCACCTTTGGAGCCAAAGACCGAAACGACATTCAACTTTGTGATTGCTGCAACCAAACCCTTCACGACCACAAATTTGACGGCCAAAGTGAATTTCACTCGCCTTATTTTGGAAGGCGGCAAGCTCGTTGATGTAGGTAAAAACGTAAGCGTGTCACCACCCTCAAAATGAGACTGTCTTAATCATGTCAGCATCCAAACATTTCGCTAAAACCTCTCTTTGTTGGTTGTTTGGGTGGTCGGTGCCGGCTTCCCACGACCGAACTAACGCCGATGCAATACCCATTTTTGCTGCCAGCTGATAAGCCGTGAGGTTTTTCAATTGGCGTTTGATCTGAATCCAATCACCAAGTGTCTTTATGCTCGTAACCAATGGTTTAAACGGTTTAAGTTTCTTCAAATTCTGACCGCATGCAATACGAATGTGCCGTTGTGCAATACCCAACAGGGCTACTCTCCCCGCTTGGGCGGGGAGAGGGAGCCGGAGGCGGTGGGCTGGTTGTATCCCAGCGTTTGGAATTTCTTCCCGTTGGCTTCGCCCGCGGCTTCCGGTAAGTTGCGCGCTGCTTTGATGAAGAAGTTTGCCAACATCGCCGCCTACAAATTTGCCGCGTTGCCGGAGCTGCGTTCGTTGCGGGCACGGCTGCTGGCGTTGTGCCAGGGCTGGGAGCTCAAGGGCACGATGCTTCTGAGCGTGGAGGGAATCAATCTGTTTGTCGCCGGCGAGCGGGAGAAAATTGATCTGCTGCTCGCGGAGCTGCGGAGCATTCCGGGGCTGGCGGACTTGCAACCCAAAGTGAGCGAGACGGATCATCAGCCATTCCGCCGGATGCTGGTGCGGCTCAAAAAGGAGATCATCGCGTTTGGCGTCGAGGGCATCAATCCGGCGGAGCGCACTTCACCAAAGCTCGCGGCGAAGGAACTCAAGCGATGGCTGGACGAAGGCCGCGCGGTCACCTTGCTCGACACGCGCAATGATTACGAGGTGAAGCTGGGCACATTCAAGAACGCACTGCCCATCGGCGTGGATCATTTTCGGAATTTTCCCGACGCGGTTCGCAAGCTGCCGGCGGAGTTGAAGGAGCAGCCCATCGTGATGTTTTGCACGGGCGGCATTCGTTGCGAGAAGGCCGGGCCATTCATGGAGCGCGAAGGTTTTAAGAATATTTTCCAGCTCGACGGCGGCATCCTGAAATATTTCGAGGAATGCGGCGGCGCGCATTACGACGGCGAGTGTTTTGTGTTCGATCAGCGCGTCGGCCTTGATCCGAGTTTGCAGGAGACGGAGGCTGAGCAATGTTTCCGCTGCCAGACGCCGTTGACCGAGGTGGATCAGGCGGACGAACGCTATGTGTCGGGCCAATCCTGCCCCTATTGCTTCAAGACGCCCGCGCAGCAGATGGCGTTGAGCATCGCGCGGCGGCACGAGGCGATTCGCCGGGCGGTCACGCCGCTGCCGGGCAGCATTCCGCGCGACAGCTACAAGCCGCTCAACGTCCCGGAGGATTGCGATGGCAAGACGATGCTCGACATGCTGTGCCGCGTGGTGAAGAACGTGGCGCGCGAGTATTGGGAGGCGGAATGTGCGCGCGGGCTGATCGTGAATCTGGAAGGGGAGAAGTTTTCCGCGGCCCAGCGGGTCCGCGGTGGCCAGCGTTATCGGCATGTGTTTCCAAACGTGACCGAGCCGGACGTGAACGGGGCGGTGGAGGTTTTGCACGAGGACGAGGCGTTGATCGTGTTGAACAAGCCCGCGCCGCTGCCGATGCACGCGGGCGGACGGTTTTACCGCAACACGCTCCAGCATCTGCTCAACGCGGCGTATCATCCGCAGAAGCCGCATCCGGCGCATCGGCTGGACGCCAACACGACCGGGATCGTGCTGGTGACCCGCACGCGGCATTTTGCCGGAAAGTTGCAGCCGCAATTTGAGCGCGGGCAGGTGGAGAAAATTTATCTGGTCCGCGTGCAAGGGCAGCCGGACGCGGAGGCTTTCAGTTGCGATGCTCCGATCAGCACGGAGTCCGGCGAACTCGGTTCGCGCACGGTGGATGAAGTCGGCGGGGATTCGGCGCGCACGGAATTCTGGGTGAGCCAGCGGCTCGGGGATGGAACGACGTTGCTCGAAGCCCGGCCGCTGACCGGGCGCACGAATCAAATCCGCGTGCATCTCTGGCATCTGGGTTTTCCGGTGGTCGGCGATCCGGTTTATCTGCCCGGCAAAAAACTGGGCGAGATGCAGACGCTGGCCACGGGCGACTCACCGCTGTGTCTGCACGCGTGGCGGATCAAGTTCACGCACCCGCTGAGCCAGCAGCCGATGGAATTTGTCGCGCCCGCGCCAATGTGGGCCAGTGATGCAGCCGCACAGATTGATTGACCTGTTCAAGGGTCGCGTTCACCCTGCCGGAAAATTCCTTATGACTGACACCGACTGGCAGGATGTTGGAGCGGTTGCGGACTTCGCGAATCGTCCATTGACTGAAATCACCCTCGGCCCCACCAAGCTCGCCCTTTCCCATTGCAAAGGCGTCTTCGGCGTCATCTCCGGCGTGTGCAACCATGCCGGGGGTCCGCTCGGTCAAGGGAGGCTGGATGGCAATTATGTCGTCTGCCCGTGGCACAACTGGAAATTCCACCGCGTCACCGGCGTCGGCGAACCCGGCTCGGAGGAGGACGCCGTGCCCAGTTACAAAGTGAAAGTGAAGGGCGGCCGTGTGCTGGTGCGGATGGCGCCGGCCACGCCGCGCAAACACAAGCCGCACGCGCCGCATCCGCTGGCGCGGCCCGTCCGGCGCAAACCGGGCCCGGTGCGCGTGGTCGGCATCTCGGCCACGGGGCAGGATCCGGAACATCCGCGTTACTCCACGTCCGAGGCGTTGCTGGAAATCGCCCTGGCGCATGCGCGCGAGCAGCTTAAGTGTCCGGTGAAGCTCATCAAACTGGCGGAGTTGAAGTTTCGCGCCTGCGAAGGTTATTACTCCAAGAGCGCGCAGGCTTGCACCTGGCCGTGTTCCATCACGCAGATGGATGCGGCCGACGAGATGACGGCGGTTTACGAGGCGATGGTGCATTGGGCGGACGTCGTGCTGGTCGCCACCCCCATCCGCTGGGGCCAGGCCGGCTCGCTGTATTTCAAAATGGTCGAGCGGCTGAACTGCGTGCAGAACCAGATGACCACCAAGGATCGCGTACTGATCAACAAGAAGGTGGCCGGCTTCATCATCACCGGTGGACAGGACAACATCCAAAACGTGGCCGGCCAGTTGATGGGATTTTTTTCCGAGCTGGGTTTCCATCTGCCCCAGTTCCCCTACATCGCCCACTCGCGCGGCTGGACGGCGGAGGACATGGAACAAAACGTCGCCGCCGTCCAGCAGAGCGAGGAGTTGCGCGGCGGCGCACGGGCGCTCGTCGAGCGTTCGGTGGAAACGGCCAGGCTGCTGCTCAACCAGCACCCGGCTCCGCCGAAGACCGCCCGGGGCGGACGCAAAGCCCACCGTCTCGCGTAGGAGCGTAAGGTGGGTGGGCCGGTCTGGGTCAATTCGCGGAAATTCCCGGACGATTGCGGCGTTGGATGCAAGCCCCGTGCATCTTGAGTTGCTCGACAACTTGAATGCGGCCAGACATTGCGGCGAACATTAGCAAGGTCATGCCGCTGCCCGTGCGGTGTAAATGTCCGCGCCTGACTCCAACAACATCAGGGTTGTTCCTTCGTTGCTGCTCAATTCTCGCCCGCCGCCCCTCGACTGCGAGGTTGCAGGGGAAGGTGGCGCGGGCTAATCGAGGTCCGTGATTACGCAACGTCGAAGCGGTCCAGGTTCATCACCTTGTTCCAGGCCGCGACAAAGTCGCGGATGAACTTCTTCTGCGCGTCCGAGCTGCCGTAAACTTCCGCCAGCGCGCGGAGCCGCGAGTCGGAACCGAAGACGAGGTCGAACCGCGTGCCGGTCCATTTGAGTGCGCCGGTCTTGCGGTCGCGGCCTTCGAAGGCGTTCCCGCAGGGCGAGACCGATTTCCACTCCGTGCCCATGTCGAGCAGGTTCACGAAGAAGTCGTTGGTCAGTGATTCTGGGCGCTTTGTGAAGACGCCGTGCTGCGCGCCGTCGGCATTGGTGTTCAGGACGCGCAGGCCGCCCACGAGCACCGTCATTTCGGGCGCGGTCAGGGTCAGCAATTGCGCCTTGTCCACCAGCAGCGCTTCGGCCGGCAGGGTGTATTTGCCCTTGAGATAATTGCGGAATCCGTCGGCGATGGGTTCGAGCACGGCGAAGGACTCGATGTCGGTTTGCTTTTGCGAGGCGTCCATGCGACCGGGCGTGAACGGCACCTTCACGGTGTGGCCGGCATTCTTCGCGGCCTGTTCGACGCCAACGCCGCCGGCCAGCAAAATCAGGTCCGCCAGCGAGACTTTCTTGCCGCCCTTGGCCGTCCTGTTGAACGCGCTCTGGATGCCGCCGAGCGTCTTCAGCACCTTCGCCAGTTGTTTCGGCTGGTTGACTTCCCAATCCTTCTGCGGAGCGAGTCGGATGCGCGCGCCGTTCGCACCGCCGCGCTTGTCGGAACCCCGGAACGTGGATGCCGATGCCCAGGCGGTGGAGACCAGTTGGGAGACAGACAGGCCCGACGCGGCGATCTTGGCTTTCAGGGAGGCAATCTCTTTGTCGCCAACCAATTTGTGGTTCAACGCGGGAATGGGGTCCTGCCAAATGAGATCAGCCTTGGGAACCTCGGTTCCGAGATAGCGCGCGCGCGGTCCCATGTCGCGGTGCGTGAGCTTGAACCAGGCGCGGGCGAAGACGTCGGAAAACTGTTTCGGGTTATTCAGGAAGCGCCGCGAGATTTTCTCGTAAGCCGGGTCGAACCGCAGGGCGAGGTCCGTCGTGAGCATGGACGGGGCGATCTTCTTCGAGGCATCATGCGCATGCGGCACAGTGCCGGCACCGGCGCCATTCTTCGGCGTCCATTGATGCGCACCGGCGGGGCTCTTCGTGAGTTCCCATTCGAAGTTGAACAGATTTTCGAAGAAGTGGTTGCTCCACTGCGTCGGCGTCTGGGACCAGGTGACTTCCAGGCCGCTGGTAATGGTGTCGCCGCCTTTGCCCGAGCCGAAGCTGTTCTTCCAGCCGAGGCCCTGCTCTTCGAGGCCGGCTGCTTCTGGTTCCTTCCCCACATGGGGTGCCGGCCCGGCGCCGTGGGTCTTGCCGAAGGTGTGGCCGCCGCCAATGAGCGCCACCGTCTCCTCGTCATTCATCGCCATGCGGGCGAAGGTTTCGCGAATATCCTTGGCCGCCGCGAGCGGATCGGGCTTGCCGTCCGGACCCTCGGGATTGACGTAGATCAAGCCCATCTGCACTGCGGCGAGGGGATTCTCGAGGTCGCGCGTGTGGGGCTTCTCGCTGTTGTCGTCGGAGTCGATGACGCCGTGCCCCGCGACGCCGGGCGAACCTTGCGCGTAGCGGATGTCGCCGCCGAGCCATTTTTTCTCCTGGCCCCAATAAACATCCTGATCCGGCTCCCAGACGTCCTCGCGACCGCCGCCGAAACCGAACGTTTTGAAGCCCATTGTCTCGAGCGCGACGTTCCCCGTGAGGATCATCAGGTCGGCCCACGAAATCTTCCGCCCATACTTCTGCTTGATCGGCCAGAGGAGCCGGCGCGCCTTGTCCAGGCTGACGTTGTCCGGCCAACTGTTGAGTGGGGCAAAGCGCTGCTGGCCCCGGCCGCCGCCGCCGCGACCATCACCGGTGCGGTAGGTGCCGGCGCTGTGCCACGCCATGCGGACGAACAACGGCCCGTAGTGGCCGAAGTCCGCCGGCCACCAGTCCTGCGAGCAGGTCATCAGCGCCGCGAGATCTTTCTTCAACGCCGCGAGGTCAAGACTCTTGAACTCCTTCGCGTAGTTGAATCCCTTGTCCATCGGATCGGACTTGGAGGAATGCTGGTTCAGGAGCTCAAGCTTCAACTGGTTCGGCCACCAGTCGTGGTTCGTCGTGCCCGCTCCGGCGGCGTGGGGTGAAGTGCTGGCTCCGGCACCGTGGTTGAAGGGGCATTTGGCTTCGGTTGACATATGTTTTCTCCTAGGGTCGGTTGAGTTGAATTCTGTGGACGCGTGGCAAGTGTTTGGCACGACTGCGGGGGGGTACGGCTCACGGCCTTCGCGATGAGGGAGCTCAGGTTGTCGGCTATCGGATTGTCGCCGGTCGGACTCATGATTCGAGGTTTCTTGCCATCGGCTATGATTAAATTTTGCTCCAGTGAATCGATTCCAAAACGATTGTGGAACTGCTTTTTTCGTCCCGCCACCTTAGGGATTGCTCGCGAAATTGCAACCGCTCGTTGCGCGGCAATGGAAACTCTTTGAGTTCCGGGCTTGCCTATCGGCGGGTTGTCCGGCAGAAAGGACTTTGCCAATGCGCCAATCAATTCAACTTCGTGAGCCGCCGCCGGACGTGGTCAGGTCATCGCGTCGCCCGGAGCGTGCGCGGAAGGCTGATGCCGCGCGGCCGCACGACGATTCGCCGCTGCATTTTCTGGGGGAATTCGTGCGCCAGCCGTTGAAGGTGGGCGCGATTTTGCCCAGCTCCAAGGCCTTGTCGCGCGTGGTGGTTGAGAGCTGTGAGATTCGCCCGGCGGATACGGTCGTCGAACTGGGACCAGGCACGGGAGCTTTCACAGGATTGATTTTGAAACGGTTGAGCGGTCGCGGCCGGCTGCTGGCGGTGGAATTGAATCCGACGCACGCGGACATTTTGCGCCGCCGGTTTCCCAAGTGCGAGGTCATCGAGGATTCGGCGGAGCATCTGAGACGGCACCTGAACGGCGAGCTGGCCGACTGCATTGTGAGCGGGCTGGCCTGGGCCACCATGCACCCGCGTCTGCAAAACCAGATTTTCAGGGCCATCCTCAAGTCGTTGAAACCGGGCGGACAGTTCGTCGCGTTTGCCTATGTCCATGCGGCGTGGATGCCGGCGTCGCGGCGGTTCCGGCAGCGGTTGGAGCGGCATTTCAAACAGGTGGAAACCACGCCCATCGTCTGGCGCAATCTCCCGCCGGCGTTTGTTTTTCGGTGTGTGCGGGCGTGAAAGAGCGGGTGGAGTTTTTGGACTGTTTTGTTGTTCGGACGTGCAAATTGAGGTGAATGGGTGTCCATCCAATAACGCACATTGACCAAATCCCATTTTATCCGACGTTTGAGTGTTGTGAATGCCAACGACCAAACAACACAGGCTCAGTCCCCCCTGCAGCGAGCCTTTATTGTTGCCTCGCTAGCCTGCTTTTTTTCCGTCCTGGCCGTTTATTGGGTCGAAAGGCCGGTGGTGGAGCTGCTCGAAGTTCGCTGGGCCAGAATCTTGATTTATGGCCTCCTCCCGACCTCGGTGACTTTTATCATTCTCTATCGTAGTTGCTGGCATCGGGAGATTGCGGGTGTGGCACGAACGTGTTCTGTGCTTTTGCTTTCTTGTGTCATTTTCCTCGGTGCAATTGCTGCCCTTGGCGTCCTGCTTTGCCTGGCGTGGTTTTGCCTCAATGCGGTGACTGGCGGCTTCCATCCATGACCGGCACCCCGATTCCGAGAGTTGGCGCACCAAAAGATAATTGCAAATAGTTGTTGCCATCCCGCCGGAATTCAACGAATCTCCCTGCGTCTGTTAGATGGCTTGTCTCTTTCAAGGCATGGTGAATCTTCAAGTGAACTGAGTTCAGTGATGATTTTAGACCCGATGTTCGGGAACAGTCTGTGGAAAGTGCCGGTTTGTCGGACAGTTTAAGATCACATGAGCAATAAATTATTTGTTGGAAATCTTTCCTTCAATACCACCGAAAACGACCTCCAGGACGCGTTTGCCGCGTTCGGTACGGTCACTGAAACCAATCTGATGATGGATCGCGCCACCGGCCGTCCGCGCGGATTTGGATTCATCACCATGGGTTCCGCTGAAGAAGCCCAGAAAGCCATTGACGGCATGAACGGCAAGTCCATCGACGGACGCGCCCTGACGGTCAACGTGGCCAAGCCCCGTGAAGAGCGCGCGCCCGGCGGCGGCGGCGGCGGTCGTCGTGAATACGGCGGCAGCGGCGGCGGTTACGGCGGCGGCAGCGGCGGCGGCGGCGGCGGTCGCAACCGTTATTAATCCTTTGTAAATTTCACGGCGGGGTTCGGTGTGAACCGGACTCCGCCTTTTCATTTTGCTTCGTCCTGTTTGGGGTCTGCTGGATGTGGCCGCACCGACAGACCTGCAGTTTTCCAGTCCATGAAAGAAGAACACATTGAAGTCGAAGGTCGCGTGACCACGGTATTGCCCGGAACGATGTTCCGCGTCGAGCTGACCAACAAGCACGAGGTGCTGGCCACTATCTGCGGCAAGATGCGCAAACGCTGGGTCCGGCTCACGGTCGGTGACCGCGTCAAGATGGAGATGTCGCCCTACGATTTGAACAAGGCGCGCATCACCTGGCGCTTGAAGTAAGGGTTTCCCGTCCGCTGAACCTTTCAAATCTCGCGCGAGTCGCGAGCTTGGAATGGATGTTGGTCTTTGAGTTGGTTGTCCGTTCTTCAGCAGCCTTCAACCAGTGCGCGCCATCCCGCGCTTCCGTTACATTTTTAGTTTTCCATTATGTCTTTTAGCAACCTTGGCCTAGACGCCAAAATTCTACAGGCCGTGTCCGAAGCCGGTTACACCGAGCCGACGCCAATTCAAACCGCCGCCATTCCGCCGATCATCGCGGGTCACGACCTCATCGGCATCGCGCAGACCGGCACCGGCAAGACCGCCGCGTTCACCCTGCCGATTCTCACCAAGCTCGCCGCGCTGGCTCCGGCCTCGGGGCCGCATCGCCGCACTCGCGTGCTGGTGATCGCACCCACCCGCGAACTGGTTTTGCAGATCGAGGAAAATGTCCGCGCTTACGCCAAGCACCTGCCGCTGACGGTCGCCACCGTTTTCGGCGGCGTGGGTGAACACCCGCAAATCCGAGCGCTGCGGGCCGGAACCGAAGTCATTATCGCGTGCCCCGGACGCTTGCTGGATTTAGTGGGCCGCCGCAACGGTGATTTTTCTGACCTGCAATTTCTCGTGCTCGACGAAGCCGACCGGATGCTCGACATGGGTTTCCTGCCTTCGATCCGCCAGATTGTCAAACAACTGCCGAAGAAACGGCAGACGCTCATGTTCTCCGCCACGCTCTCTCGAGAGATTGAAAGTCTCACGCACGAATTTCAGCACGCGCCGAAGACGATTCAAATCGGCCGCCGCTCCAATCCCGCCGAGACCGTCACGCAACTCGTCTATGAAGTGCCGAAACATTTGAAGTCGTCGCTGCTGCTGCATCTGTTGCAGGACCAGCAGATGAACATGGTGCTCGTCTTCTCCCGCATGAAACACAGCGCGGATCGGCTCGCACGCAGCCTGGAAAGCAAAGGCATCAAGACCGCCGCGTTGCACTCCAACCGCTCGCAAAGTCAGCGGCTCCGGGCCTTGAAGGATTTCAAATCCGGCGCGGTGCGTGTGCTGGTGGCGACCGACATCGCCGCGCGCGGCATTGACGTGGACGGCATCTCCCACGTGGTGAACTATGATTTCCCGATGCACGTCGAGGATTATGTCCACCGCATCGGCCGCACCGGGCGCGCCAATGCGATTGGTGACGCCATCAGCTTTGTCACGCCGGAAGATCACGGTGAGTTGCGCGCGCTGGAGCGGTTCATCGGACGCGGCATCGTCCGCAAGCGCGCGGAAGGTTTTAATTACTCGGCCGCCGCCCCGGCGGGCAGTCCGCCTGAAGACGAGCGCCGTCAACGCGGTCAGCAAGGCCGTCCGCAGCCGCGCGGTCAATCCGGCCCGCCGCGTCATGCTCATGGCGCTTCGTCGCAGCCGCGCTCTTCGCAAGGCGGTCGTCCACCATACGGCGGCGGCCACTCACAGCCTGCCAGCGGTAATCGCGAAGGCGGGAACCAGGGTCATTTCGGTAGTCGGCCGCAGGGATCCGCCAGATCACCCCGCCCTTTCGGTTCGCGCTGAAGTCAGAAGATCTTTCAACGCCAAAAAACTTCTGTTGATTCAGTCAATTCTGGCTAAATTTTGCCGCAGAATATTTCTGCGGCACTTTTATGTCCGACCAGCCACATTCCGCCGAATGGTTCGGCGAGCAGCGCGACTTCTGGTGGAACCGCGATTTCCTCGACCTCATGGCCGCACGCTGGCGGTTGGATGAAGCCGCCTCATTCGCCGACATCGGTTGTGGCCTTGGCCACTGGTCGCGCCTTCTCTATCCGTATCTGCGTCCGCCCGCGCAGCTCGCCGGCGTTGACCGCGAAGCGCGCTGGGTCGCCGAGGCGCCGGAGAAATTTCGCCGCGCCTTCCCGCACGTTGCGCCGGAATTGTTTTCCTTTCATCAAGCCGACGCCACCAGGCTGCCGCTTGCTGATGACAGCTTCGACGTCGTCACCTGCCAGACCGTGCTCATGCACCTCGCGCAGCCGCTCGACGCGTTGCGCGAGATGCTCCGCATCCTGCGTCCTGGCGGACTTCTCGTGTGTGTTGAACCGAACAACCTCTGGAACTATCTCGCCTTCACTTCGCTCACCGAAGACGAGCCGGTGGAGACGCTCGTGCGCCGGTTTGAATTCTGGCTGCGACAGCATCGCGGGCGGCTGGCCGCCGGCCAGGGCAATCACAGTCTCGGCGATCTGCTGCCCGGATATTTTGCCCGGCTCGGACTCCGCGATATTGCCGTTCATCAAAACGACCGTCCGGCACCGCTCTTTCCACCCTATGCCGGGCCGGCTCAGACAGCGCTCGTCGAACAGGAACGCCAGTGGAAGAACTCCGCAACCGGTCCGTGGAACCGGGAAACGCTGCGCGAACTCTTTTTGCGCGGTGGTGGCGACGAAACATTTTTTGAAACCGTCTTCACCGACATAGTCGAGAAATACCGGAGCGAACAATTGGCCATTGCCGATGGAAACTTCCACGCCGCCGGCGGCAGCATCAACTACCTCGTCTCGGCGAGAAAACCATGAAAACGAATCTGACCTCCAAACCGATTGATCCCGCCGTCCGCATCGGCCATGTGCATCTGAAAGTGGCGGATCTGGAACGCGCGCTGGGATTTTACTGCGGCGTCCTGGGTTTTGAGTTGCAGCAGAAGTTCGGCACCCAGGCGGCGTTCATTTCAGCGGGGGGTTATCATCATCACCTCGGCTTGAACACCTGGGAGAGCGCGGGCGGTTCGCCGCCGCCGCCGGGCGCGACGGGCCTGTATCACACGGCAATTTTATATCCGACGCGGGCTTTGCTCGCTGATGCGTTGCGGCGAGTGCTGGCGGCGAACATCGAAATTAACGGTGCCGCCGATCATGGCGTGAGCGAGGCGATTTATTTGCGTGATCCGGATCAGAATGGCGTGGAGCTTTATTGGGATCGCCTGCAATCACAATGGCCGCGCACACCTGCCGGTGAACTCACGATGTTCACCCGCGCCCTGGATCTGGGTGCGTTGCTGAGGGAAGCGGAAAAAATCTGAGCTCCGTGCCGTCTTGGTTTAGTCGGAAGCCGGGCCCAGGAGGTGGCTGACGACATCGCTAGCGGTGTAGGAATTCCGGCCAGGCGGGAGGTGGCGCGCCACCCGCGCAACATCATTGCCAGCGGTGAGCAAGGGCAAGTCCAGCGTGTCGGCGCGAGTTTGGGCCAGGCCGATAGTGGCGAGAAGCCCATTGCAAACGCAGAGTCGGCCTTCCGTCTCCGTTTGGGTGCCGCCTTTGCGGACAAAATCTTCCGCCGGTTCGGCCGGACAGCGATAGCCCAACGTGCCGTCCTCCTTGCGATAGGCGTGCCGGAGATAACCCAGATCGCAAAGCCGCGTCCGGGGCGGAAGGTTTTTCGCCTCCGAGAGCGTGCCTGGCAGCTGAATGATTTTGAACGGAAAGCCGGTGGGTGAAGCAAGCGGATCGGTGAATACCCGGGCTTTATTTTCGCGGCTGAGCTGAAGCACCTGCCGTTTGAGGTCGGGGCGGATGCCGGATTCTTCGCAAAACGCGAACGCGGTGCCGACTTGAATTCCAGCGGCGCCGAGTCGAAGCGCCTCGGCGAGTTTTTCCGGGCCACCAAAAGAGCCGGCCAGCCAGAAGGGCAGTCCCAGTTCGCGGATCTTTTCCAGGTCGGGCACATCCCGTAATCCGTAAATGGGTTCGCCCGCGGCGCTCAACTGCATGGTGCCGCGCGGAGGCGCATTGTGCCCGCCGGCGGTTTCACCTTCGACCACGAAGCCGTCCACCTTGCCGTTGGATTTGCGCGCGAGCGTCATGGCGAGCGTGGCAGAGGCGACGATGCCGAGAAAGAGGGGGCGCTTCAATGTCGGGGCAACCCCGCCACAGAAAGCCGCCGGCTCAAACTTGGAAACAAATTCTTCGCCGGGCAATGCGCCTTCGACATCAATCTTCAACTGCACGGCTTCGCCCCCGGCCAATTGGTCCAGCACGCCGGGAATGCTGCGTGGGATGCCCGCACCCATCAACACGCAATCGACGCCGGCAAGCATTGCACCGAAGAGGGAGGGCAGGGTGGGGAACTGAATTTTTTCTAGGAAGTTGATGCCGACCAAACCGGCGTGACCTTCCTTGGCGAGGAAAACTTCCACGAAGTTTGCCGCCACGGTCAGCGCCACGTAATCCGCGCCGGGTTGCAGATTGGGCAGGGGCGTGAGTTTGAAGGGCGCGCGGGGCGACTTGCCGCCAGGAATGTAGTAGCCGACCAAAACGCGCTCGGCCACGCCCGGCACGGGAAAATTTTCCAGCGCACGGCGTATCTGGCCGTCAAGATCGCCGAGTTGCAGTCGCCGGGCGAGGATGGTGGCGAGCGCCGTGCCGGAAACCACACCGAGCTGGCCGGTCTGCGCCACGGCCCGCGCGAGCCGCCAGTCCGAAACACCCGCGCCCATGCCGCCCTGAATGATTTTAGGGAGTGTCATGATCGTTCTAGCAAGCGAAGCCCTCCCGACAAAACGGGAGTTTAAGAAACGAAAGCACGATTAACCCTAGGCCTCTGACGTAAGGATGGCTAGCTGTCTCTTGCTCAGTGCCAAGGGATTATTGTTCTGTCGTTCGTCTGGCCCAGCGCAGTTTCGCGGGGGCGGAACGCGGATTGGCATTGCGTTCTTCGGCGGTGGGGCGGATCACTTCGTGGGCGATGTCGGCGTAAAGTCCGTCGCGGAATCCCGCCTCAAAAAATTTCTTCACGCGGCGGTCTTCCCCGGAATGAAAGGTCAGGATCGCCACACGACCACCGGGGTTCAGGCACGCAGGCAAATGGCGCAGCAGGGTTTCGAGCGCGGAGAACTCATCGTTGACGGCGATGCGCAAGGCTTGGAACACGCGGCGGATGGTGAGGTCTTGCGTGTCCTTGTTCAGCCGGGGCAGCGCGGCGCGGATGGCGGCGGCCAGCGCGGTGGTGGTGGTGAACTTTTTTCCGGTCAGCGCCGGGGCGAGCGTGTCGGCGTTGGGCTCGTCGGCGTTTTCCGTCAGCAGGAGGGCGAGGGCGGCGGGCTTGATTTTTTCCAGCAACGCGGCGGCGGACTGGCCGCGCTGCGGGTTCATGCGCATGTCGAGCGGACCGTGCTGCTTCACAGAGAATCCGCGCGCCGGGTCGTCAATCTGCATTGAGGAAACACCCAGGTCGGCGAGGATCAAATCCGCGCCATTGAGTCCGGCTTGGGCGAGGACTTGCGCCAGCCCCGCGAAGTTACTGCGGTGCGCGGTGAAAACTTCCGGCCCGAATCCTCGCGCCCGGAAGCGGGCTTCGGTTTTAGGCAGTTCAATTGGATCCGCGTCCAGTCCGAGCAGCCGTCCGCCAGGGAGGAGGCGGGAAAGGATTTCCTGGGCGTGCCCGCCATAACCAAGGGTGCAGTCCACGGCGGTCTGGCCAGGGTGCGGGGTGAGCGCGACCAACATCTCCGCCACCATGATGGGGCGATGGCTGCCGGCGGGGGTTTTGCCGGAGGCGAGAACTTTGGCGACGGTTGCGCCATAACGTTGCGGATCGCGCTCCTTGTACTTGTCCTCGAAGCGGCGCGGATTCCGACCGCTGTAGCGCGGGCGGCGGCGGTGCGGTGCGGGGACGGGACTGTCGGCGGCTTGTTCGGACATCGTGCGGCGAATCTACCTGAATTCAAGACAGGCGGCGAGCATGTTCCGCCAGCCGCCGGAAAATCCTCGCCAGAAAAGCGCTTGCAATTGTTTGGCAATTTGCGAGTCTCTGGGTGTCTGTTAGATCGCTTGGTGCTTTCTCGGCATGGTAAATCTTCAGGTGAACGCAGTTCAGTGATGATTTGAAATCCGGTAAACGGGAACAGTCTGGTCAAAGCAAAGTCAGTCTAGGACAGTTAACATCACATGAGTAACAAATTGTTCGTTGGAAATCTTTCCTTCAACACCACCGAAAACGACCTGCAAGACGCGTTCGCCGCGTTCGGTACGGTCACCGAAACCAACCTGATGATGGATCGCATGACCAATCGCCCCCGCGGCTTTGGTTTCGTGACCATGAGTTCAGCCGAAGAAGCCCAGAAGGCCATTGACGGCTTGAACGGCAAAGAGATTGACGGTCGCGCCCTGACGGTCAATGTCGCCCGTCCGCGCGAAGAACGTGCGCCCGGCGGCGGCGGCGGCGGTCGTCGTGAATACGGCGGCGGCGGTGGTGGCGGCGGCGGCGGCGGTCGTGGTGGTCGCGAACGCTACTAAGTTAAGATTTTATCGCATCGAGGCCCGGTTCTCCGGGTCTCGTTTTTTTTTTGCCCGGATGGTTTTGGAGTGCAGTTCAGCGGGGTCGCGGACTGTGGATAACCAACTAACCCAAATAAAACACATCACTCCATACACGCCACCCGCTGCGAAGTCGAACCCCGACGCGCACAAAATGACGCACCCTACCGTCCGCACTTTTCAA
>JANPGB010000062.1:0-8104 GCA_031423695.1 Verrucomicrobiota bacterium | reverse complement strand
GCCCGGCTGCAGCAGGTCCCGCTGCAAAGTATGGCAATACAAGCCGGCGGTTTCGTCCTGGATGAAGACCGCGCTGCCGGGCTCGCAATAAGCCACCGTGCCCGTCACCTTGACCCGATCACTGAAACTGCCCCCCGGGGCAAATTGCAGGAGGCTGCTGATTTTCTGGACCGGCAGATCATAGGGACTGGCGGGCGCCGGTTTTTCAATCACCACCCCTTCGGCCTGCGGCACGAGCAAACGAACCCCGAACAACTGGCGCTGGCGGTTGAACATCGTGGAACAGACGCCCCGAACCTTCACCGTGCTGCCCACCAATTCTTGGGCCTGCGTCACCGGCAGATGTTTCGCGTAAGCCGTGAACCGTTCGCCGCCCAGCACAAAATCCAGCAGATAATATTGGGAATCCTTCTCAAAGTGCACCGCCCGGACAATCCCGCTGAATTCCACCAGCTGGCTGTCCTCTCGGCCGCTGACCAGTTGTTCCAGCGCGACCGGTGTGCCGGCGGGAATTTTTCCCTGGCCGACCACTTTTACGGAGGTGGGCGCGATGACCGGCGCGTATTCTCCCGGCCCGGTCACGCCTTCCACTTCCACCATCTGCCCCGCCAGCAGCGGCGGCAAGTTGGCCAGTTCCAGCAAATAAATGCCCGCCGTTTCATCCTGGAGAAACCGCGAGTAAAGGATCTCGTCGTAAAAAGTCACCACCCCTTTTAATTTTACAGGATGGTGCTGTTTCGCCTCCGCTGCGGACAAGCTCCTCACCGCCGCCACCGTCGTTAAGACAGGGTTCGGGCTTTCTGCGGCGAACCCTGAACGCATGGTCGCAATACAAAACACGCCTACCGTCAACTTGATCCACCCGTAGTTTATTTGCATTGGTATTTCCTTAGTTTCCGAGATTGGCCGGGCCTGCATGTTTGATGCAGACCCGGCCGTATTGTTGTTTAGAGCTACTTTGTCAGCAGCATCACTTACTCCCCATCATTGGATGGAAACCCGATAGAAACGGCTCGCATTGTTGGCGGAGGTCTTAGGCACCGCCGTTGAGCCAGTGCCATTGGTCGTGGTCAAGGTGTTCCACGTGGCGTCCGTCAGATTGGTTTTGTATTGCACCGTGTAGGCAAAACCGGTTTGGGTGGGGAACGACAGGTTCAGGGTTGAACCACTCAAACTCGGGGTGATTGTAACCGCGTTCGCGGTGACCGGGCCAACTTGAACATTGCCATAGCCGGGAAGCGCTGTATCCGTGGGCCAGACGTCCGGTCCGATGGTTTCAAAACCATATTGCACATGGCGGGCCGGGTCGTTGATGGTGGCTAGAGCGATACTGAACGGCATACCATTGGTCAGCGTCGTGGTAGCACTGACGGAGGACGAAAAGTCCGGCGCGAAATCCTTGATGAAGGCAACGCAAGTCCAACCATTCCCCACAGGGTTGACAGGGCCGCCCCCACTGATGGCCAGCGTATTGGCGAGGCAGATGCCGCTGAAAGTGACGGTCAGACCGGGCAAGGAAGGGGACGGTTCAACATACATGCTCGCATCCATGATTTTGTTGCCCGTGGACGAATTGCCGGTGGAGTTATACCAGAAGGGATCTGGATCATTGATCTTGTTCGGAGACAAGGTCAGCACTGAACCTGAAAAAATGGCGCACAAATCATTCGTCGCCCAAACGTTGCCGAATACAAACCCGCCAGCTCCACCCATGCCATATCCCGGACCGGCCAGGCTGAACACGTTCATGTAGCCGAGCCAGGCCTTCGAAGGGTCGACATAAACCGCGACAGACGAGACGACCGTGACGTTGACTACGGACGAGGTGACCGAGATGAATCCACCCACACCGTTGGTGCCCTTCGCCACAACCTTCAACGCGTGGGCGCCGTCAGCCGCACCCGTAACACTGAAATTATAAGGGGCAGTATCGTCGTTACCGAGCAGCGCGACGCCATCATAGAAATACACATTGGTAACGGCACCGGGCAAAACCGAGGCGGCGGCATCGATTGTAAAGTTGGCACCTACTTGTGACAGGTTGGCCGGACTGGTGATGGACGCGGACAGCGGCACTACTGAAGAATTAGTGGCCTGAAGGTCATCAAAATAGGCCGTGCCGGCGCTTTGATCAATCATCAGCGCAAACAATTTCACCTGGGTCGTGCCGGCCGGCGCGACACCCTGAGCGCGTGAGAACTGCCACGCGTTGGGCGTGCTGGAGGAGTTCAAGAGCGGCGTGGACTCAATTCCGGGGTTGGCACCGGTGAGAGCAGTGCCGATAGTGGCACCCGCCGGCTGTAGGTCGGAAGTGCCGTCGCTCCATACAATTTTAAGCAGGCCGAAGGTGGCATTCGCAGGCAAAGCGTTTGAGGTCAGCAGGTATCCTTGGAAGTCCCAGAGCTGCCCCGGAACCGCCGTAAAGGTCTGGAATGCTCCCGGAACGCCAAACCCGCCGTTGCCGGGGAGTTGAAGGGAACCGATTCCAGTGCGCTTGACATAGCCGTTGGCCGACACGGTATTGGCGCCGTTAAATGCGGTCCAGCCGGTTGCACCCGCGACGGGAGCGGCGTCCAAGACCGCATCCGTTTCGAAGCCGGGATTGGTGAGCAGGTTCGCCGCGATACTGGTCGTGGCCGTTGTCAGCGCCACTACCGCGATCAAGACTGTGTTGGTCAATAAACTATTTTTTTTCATTCTATTTACTCCGGTTGTTAATTTAGGTTTGTTACTTCACTTCACAGAATTTTTCAAAACGCAACCCGCGCTGATCTCTGCGTTGTTTTTATACCACGGGCTTACGTCTCAAAAGTAGCATTGAACCTGGAATTGCCTAGCTAGCCGAGCGGATAGTTTTTTTTATCCATGCTGCCGCCCCGTAAGCGCACCCAAATCCGTGGAATTCGCGAGCCTCATCGCCAATCATTACGGATGAAAGCCGCATTCAGCGGAGCTCCACGCGCGCCCGGGCCAAGTCGTTCCGAATCACGAACGCGCGCTAACTGCCCGGCGCGCTTGCATCTTGAACGCCGCGCGCCGCATCCGCCAGAATCGTGTCGCTCTGCTCTACGAGACTGAATCGAGCCTGTTTGAAAACTCGTTTCGCCGCCGGGCACGGCCTCGACCGGAGTGCGCCCGTCCCCGGGCGCAGCAATAGAGGAAGCACGGCTGGCCTGAACTTTTCGAGCGTGCCGACAGTGTCCGCGCTGCCGAACCCGGGTCGGGCGCATTCCGCCGACGTACTTTTTGAAGCGCTGTTAGAACTAGCAGCCCCCGGGCTTTACTTCCTTCCCAGCCAACGACGGCACCTCCAACCACGAGGCCATGCCGGGGTCCCCGCCCGCGCTGGCCGGAGCGTTTTACAGGGTTCGAGGCGCCACGCCGAATTCCGGCAGCAAGGATTTCAAAAATGTCCTAGTCGATCAGCCGCAAAAAAAGGCCGCCCGAAAGGGCGGCCTTGGTGAAAGAGAAACTTAAACGGTGCGGCTTACTTGCGGCGACGAATCACCAACATGGCGGCAGCCAATCCGGCCAGGGCGATGCTGGTGGGTTCCGGGACGGCGGTGATGGTGACCGCGGGCACGGAGAGCGGATCGCCAGCCCAAACGTCGGGTCCGATGGTCTCAAAGCCGAATTGCACGTGACGCGCCGGATCGGCAATGGTGGCGAGACTGACGCTGAACACACCCGCCGGAAGGGTTACGGTCGAGCCGACAAAGGACGAATAGTCCGGGGCGAAGTCCTTGATGAAGGCGACGCTCGTCCAACCATGTCCAGCACCGTCCACCGGGCCGGTGGCCAAAGTGTTGCCCAGCACCGAACCCGTGAAGGTCACAGTTGTGCCCGCCAACGGGCCGTTGAATTCCTGATAGAAATTCGCATCCATGATTTTGTTGCCGACGGCTCCGGGACCGCCAGACGGCGTATACCAGAACGGATCAGGATCGCCAATGGTATTGGCTTTCAAGGACAGGATGGGGCCAGCAAAAGTGGCCTTCAGATCTGGCGTGCCCCAAGGGCTGCCGAATACACCACCTCCAGCTCCAGCCAAGCCATATCCCGGCCCGCCGGTGGCGAATACGTTCATGAATCCGAGCCAAGTTGCGCTTGGATCAACGGTGAATGTAGCTGCATTTGATTGGGCCACGGCACCGACCAGGAGCAACGTGGCGAGACATGTTTTGAATAGTTGATGTGTTTGTAACTTCATACGGTTTTTTGTTAAGGATTTACTGGCTTCGCGGGAAAGACTATCAGAAAACTCCATATTGTCCAGCTATCCGTTCGGCTAGTTTTTGGGAAATCTGCTGCTGCCGGATTCTACGGTGGCGCATCCAGAAAACTCCGTACAACTCCATACGGAATGGGACTAAGCTGAAGGTTCCCTTGAATGCCCGGCGACTTCAAATCGAACACTTTTATTGCATCCTTTGGACCGGTAACCGCCGCGCCTTGGTAGAGTCGCACCGGGGCCCAACTTGGTCCGGGCTCGAGTCTCCAACCCGGGCAAAGCTTACTGCAGTTGCAGGCGATAGAACTCTTGCGCCGCTGCCGCCGGGTTCGTGCGGGGAGAGGTGGCCCCGCCCACGTTGCTCCAAGATCCGTTGAGATTGGTAGTGGATTGGAGCGTGCCGCCAGGCCAACTCAGAATGATGCTTCCAGGAAAGGGTTGGATGATCAGACTGGCGGCCGTCAAGGAGTTGCCAGACGGAAGAAGCGCAGCCCGCCGCTCATCGGCAAGGCTACGGTGCGGTTGCTGCCTAGAATTATTGGCGGGTTGGTCACCGGCAACCAATTTATGGGAGGTGCGAAGTTGGTTGCGCTGTATAGATTGAACGCGGTCGCCGAGGTTGGCCAGACCAGCGCAATATTGGCACCGGACAGGTTGACACTTAAGGTGGGCGGAGAAATTACCGCCGCCCGCACAATCTCCACGCCCGAGAGAGTCGCGTTGTCCACCACACTGACGAGTTGGATGATAATCTGCCCACTGACGTTGGGGAGGACATCGAAGTCCCGGATGACCGCCCGGTTTTTCGCGCCAGCCGCCGCCAACACATCGAAGTTACTGATCACGCTGGCGCCATTGAGGGAAACATTGAATCTCCTTTGCCCGGCCGCAGACCAGTAGTTTTCCGCGAAGTGCAGTCGAACGCGGTGACTGACGCCCACCGTCATGCCCGGCAGCGTATAGGTCATGTTGCCATAGCGCTCCGACTGATAAACCGCCTGGGGCGCAGGATTGGTAAGCCCTGCCGTGTCAATGACCGCGCTGGTCGCGGCCGCGGTGCCACCCGCAACGTTGGCGTCGGCACTGAAAGGCAACTGCGCCGTTCCGCCCGCGTTCCGCGCCAGCACCACGGTCCAGGGAATGACGCCCACTTCCGCAGAATTGCCACTCTCCGACGTGCCATTCATCGCGCTAACGACGTAATAGTAGGCCGCCCCAGCGACCAAGCCCGTGTCGCAGATGGAAAGTTGGGTCAGATTGGAGGCGACCAGCACGTAAGCACCACCACTGATGTTCGCGCGCTTGAGATTATAGGAAGTGGTGTTTGTGCCGGCATTCCAGAACAACGTGATCCGCTCGCCGCCCGCCACGGCCCGCAAACCGGTCGGGATGGGCGGCATGGGCGGCGCCACCACCTGCTCGATCTGCCATTGCTGGTTGAGTCCCCCGACGTAGTCCCATTGCTGCACGTTGGCACCGTTGGTCAGCGAGAGATTCGCCACATCCAACACGCGGCCGGTCTCCCGGCTGACGATCTTGCAATAACCATCGCCCACCGGCTGCAACCACCACTCCTGCGCGGGTGTTCCGTTCGTGGACCATTGTTGCACATTGGCCCCGTTGGCCCACGAAGCCCCGGCCACGTCGCAAGCTTTGCCGCTGTGGCGGGCGATCAGGCGATACGCGCCGTCCCCGGCGGCTTCGAATCGCCACTCTTGATTGGGCAACTCATACCAGTCCCATTGATGCACATTGGCACCGTCGGCGGTGGACGGACCCGCCACATCCAGCACTTTTCCGGAAAGCCGGTTCACCAAGCGATATCACGCCTGGGGGTGGACGGAAAATTGCGGCTGGCCCGTATAGGCATAAGCCCGCACATAATCAATTTCCATCGTTTCGCTGGTAAAGGAGGGCGATCCACCCCAACCGCCCACGGCAATGTTGAGCATAAGATGAAATCGCTGATCAAACGGCCACTTCGCATAACCCTGGCCTTCATTGCGGAAAGAGAAGAAACGGCTGCCATCCATCGCCACATCCAAGCGGTTGGGATACCACTCGATGAGATACTCATGCCAGTTCCAGTAATCCACGTTGTATTGGAATCCGGACTTGGCGGTGTTGATCTGAAAATTGTAGTCGCGCGTGTGGATGGAGGCCTGCACCGATTCCCCATGGGTGCTGACGTGTTCCATGAGGTCAATCTCGCCACTATCCGGCCAGCCACCATACACCCAATCGGTGGGCAACATCCAGATGGCTGGCCACGTTCCCGCAGCGCCGGTTAAGCGCGCGCGCACCACCACGCGGCCATAGGTCCAGTCGCCTTGCCCTTGGGAATGCAACCGCGCGGAGGTGTAGGCGTTCCCGCCGTAATTTTCCTGCCGCACATTGATCACCAAAGCCCCGTTCTCGACCCGGGCGTTATTGGTGCGCGCCGTATAATTTTGAAGTTCGTTATTCCCCCACCCACCCCCACCAGTTTCGAAGCCCCACTTGGCTGCATCCGGTGCACCTGAATAAGTAAATTCATCCGACCAAACGGCGTTTGTGGAAAACTGGGCTTGGAGCGGGTAGGCCAGAATGATCGCAAGGATCGTCAGTGCGCCGATTCGCCAAGGTTGCTGGCGACTTAACGTCTGTACGGAAACAAACACCGGATTCATGGCATTGGTTGGTTCAACACGGATTCAGAAGAATTGGCTCATCTCAACTTTCATTGCAACTTGATCCGATAATATTCTTGCGAGGGAGACAACATTGAGTTGGTTCGGGGCGACGTGGCACCGATCACATCGCTCCAGAAGCCGCTGACATTCGTAGCCGACTGGAGGATGCCGCCGGGCCAGCTCAAAATAATCTTCCCACCCAAGACCTGGGCGGCAATTTGGGCGGGGGGATTAACGAGCACCGTGGTCGCCGCCGGGGTGGAAGTGCAGCCGCCAGCGGCCGCCGTCACGCTGAACTGTCCGGACGCATTCGTGGAAGCATTCACGATGGAAGGATTTTGATTGGTGGAGTTGAACCCGTTCGGACCCGTCCAAGAATAGGTCGCGCCCGGCACGGTCGAAGCCGTGAGATTCAAAGTCATGCCCATCCAGAGCGGCCCGTTGTTGCCCACCGTCGGGGTCGCAGGCGGCGCACAGACCGGAGTCGTGCTGACAAACGAAGAATTGGTGCTCTCGCAGCCAAGGATGGCGGCAGAGACCACATAGTAATAAGTCACTCCATTCGTCAATCCGATGTCGGTGCAATTGGTGGTGGCTAGTCCGCTGAAGACGGCCGTGTAGGGACCAGCACTGGCCGTGGCGCGTTTCACATTGTAGCTCGCGCCGACGAGCGCATTCCATTTCAGGGAAACCTGCGAATTGCTGGCGATGGCGGTCAGTCCGCCCGGCGCCCCCGGCCGAGGAAGAATAATCTCAACGCCGCCGGCTCTCGCGTTATCTGTGACGGTGGTGTACTGGGCCACAATCTGCCCATTGGTGGCGACTACGTTGAATTCAGAAATCACCGCCTTGTTCGGCGCCCCGGCCGCGGCGATGATGTCGAAGCTGGTCAGGACTTGCGTGCCATTGAGCGTGACGTTGAATCGCCTCTGCCCGACCGCGGTCCAGAAGGTTTCAGCGGAGTGCAGGCGCACCTTGTAACTCACCCCGGAAATCAGACCGGTGAAAGTATAGGTAAAGTTGCCGTAGCGTTCCGCCTGATAAACTTCTTGCGGCGCGGGTGCGACCAGACCCGAAGTGTCAATGGTCGCCGAGGATGCGGCTCCAATGGTTCCACCTGTGACGTAGGCGGCATCCAGCACGAACTGCCCCACGGCGCTGCCGCCCGGTTTCACGGCCAAGGCGAACGCACCCAGCAGGA
>JANPGB010000061.1:0-2124 GCA_031423695.1 Verrucomicrobiota bacterium | reverse complement strand
TCACGCAGCGTGTTGACGATGGATTTTGTCAGTGGCACAAAAATCACCGCGCTGAGTCCCATCGCACAACTGGACATCAACGGCGATGTGCTGGCCGAGGAATTTTTCAAGGCGTATCTCAAACAGGTGTTGATTGACGGTTTTTTTCATGCCGATCCGCATCCGGGCAATATTTTTCTGACGCACGACGGGCGGGTGGCGTTGCTGGATTTAGGGATGACCGGCCGGGTGAGTTCAAACATGCAGGAAAATCTTTTGCGGCTGCTGCTGGCCATCAGCGAAGGCAATGGCGACGAAACGGTGAAAATTGTTTTGCGCATCAGCCAAACCGCAGATCACTTCGACGAGGCCGAGTTCACCAAGAAAGCGGTTGCCTTTGTTTCCGAGCAGCGCGATCAAACTTTGAATCATCAGGACGTCGGCAAAGCCTTGATGGGAGTATCTAGGACAGCAGCCCAAACCGGACTCTATGTGCCAACCGAATTGACCCTCCTTGGCAAAACCCTGCTGCAACTGGAGGAAGTCGGGAAGATCTTATGTCCGACTTTCAATCCCAACGCTTCGGTGCGCCGGCATATCGCCGAAATCATCACGACCCGGATGCGCAAAGCCGCCTCGCCGGCACATATATTTGGATCGCTTTTGGAAATGAAGGGGTTTGTCGGCGACCTGCCCGGGCGCGTGAACAAAATCCTGGACGTCATCGGTAATTCGGAATTGGAAGTAAACGTAAAAACTCCTGATGCGCGTCATTTGCTCAACGGCTTCGAAAAAATTGCCAATCGCGTCACCACGGGAATTATTCTCGCGGCGCTGATTGTTGGAGCGGCGCTGATGATGCGCATCAGTTCCACCTTTCAGATTTTTGGCTACCCCGGCATTGCCACGGTTTGCTTTTTGATTGCCCTTGGCGGGAGTGGCTGGCTGATCCTGGGAATTCTTTGGAAAGATTACAAGGACAAGCATAAGCAAAAGGAGTAACCTTGCCCATCACGGCAAAGTTCTATGCTGGTCAGCCACAATTCCAAGGCGGTGCATCATTCCTGACCGAGCGGAGGTAGGGTATTACCGCATACTTAATATCCGGCCGTAGCATATCTTGTCTCCATGAAAAATAATATATAGGGCTATGCACTTTATTCCCCTAGCACCATTACTTGGGGTTTGTTCCACCAACGAGCTCGTCGCCGCGCACCGGTGCGAGCGCCAAGGCTTGGTCAACCAGCCTTTGAAAGAGCAATCCACGCGAACCGGAGGTCCGACGGTTGAACCGGAAGGTGAACTCGTCCAGATAGTAGTCCAAATGTGCCGCCGCCACGGCGCCCTGATGCGTGCCCAGCAACCACCGCTGGAGCAGCGCCGCCACCCGGTTGGCTCGTGGCAGCAGGTTGGCCCCGACGATCGCACTGTCCCGCACCACTTGGTGACGATACCCTTTGGCCTTGAGCGCCGCGTAGCCATTCCAACCATCGGTCAGCACCTGGCTGCCGGGACTCGCGGCGGCCGCTACGGCTTGCGACAACACCGGGGCCGATGCATCGGCCACCCGCGCCAGCCGAATGCGGCCGATCTTGCTCCCGTCCACTTGCGCGGCAATCAACACCAACTCCTTGCCAGCAGCCCCTCGCCCACGCTTGCCAGGCCGCTCGCCACCGATGTAAACCTCGTCCACTTCCACCGTGCCGGAAAGCCGGTCCCGGCCCGGTCGCACCATCGCGCGCCGCAATTTGTGCATCCAATTCCAGGCGGTGCGGTAGCTCCCCAATACCAGCACCCGCTGGACGCCCAAGGCGCTGGCCCCGCTCTTCTGGTTGACCACATACCACATGGCTTGAAACCACAGGCGCAGCGGCAAATGGGTGTCGGCGAACAGCGTGCCAGCGGTCACCGTGAAATCGTGACCGCAGGAAGCGCAACGATAGAACGGGGGCTTCATCGCCCAGACCTTGGCTTGCGGACAACGCGGACAGCGCGGCCCTTCCGGCCAGCGGAGGGATTCCAGATAGGCACGGCAGGCGGCGTCATCGTGAAAGCGCTCGTTGAATTCCAACACGGTTTGAGGGTAATCGGCCATGCCGAATACTACAACCGATTGGGGTCAGGGGAATCAAGTGCATAGCCCTA
>JANPGB010000060.1:0-21174 GCA_031423695.1 Verrucomicrobiota bacterium | reverse complement strand
GTCATCACATAGCCGCCCTTGGCTTTCGCTGGCTGATGACAGCCCTGGCAATTGGCTTGGAGGATGGGACGGATCTGATGATAATAACTTACTTTGGGTGTTCCGCTCGAAACTTGGGCGGTTGTGTCGGCAGCGCTGCTCGGGACCGCAAGGCCGAACGCCAGCGCGAGCAAAGGCGTCGCTTTTCTCCAAAATGAGCAGCCAAATGCCAAGAATGGATTAATTGCCGTGTTCACAATGATAATGATAATCTTCGAGCAACGGCTTCATCTGGGTCAAGCGTTTTGACTGGGCTAAATGTGTCAATGCCTTGGTTTGATTTTGGCAACCGATGTGGGTATCCCCATGCCAAGCAGCCGGAAAATGTTTTAAATAAAATTGAAGTTCTTGCGTCTGAATGACGGCCACTGATGACCACTCTCTACCAACGCATCCTGAACACCTCGAAAGCGTGGCGCTCGCTGAAGCTGGAAATTGCCCCGGCAGGCATCGGGGCAGGGGCGTTGTTCCGTGGCGTGCTGGCGTGCGGATGCGTGTTTTTTATTTTTACCCAGGCGGAGAATGCCAGAGGAGACTCGACGAACCAATCCCCTGCCCGGGCTGCCAAAATTGATTTCGCGCAGGAAGTCCGGCCGATTCTCGCCGGTCATTGTTTCAAGTGCCATGGCCAGGATGAGGCGACCCGCAAGGCGAAGTTGCGGCTGGACGTTCGCGCAGAGGCCCTTAAACCCGCCAAGTCTGACGAGATCGCCATTTTTCCCGGCAAGCCCGACAAGAGCGAGCTGGTGCGGCGCATCCTCACCGAGAGTGAAGATGATGTGATGCCGCCGCCGGAGACGAAAAAGCCGCTGACCGCGGAAGAAAAGGAGGTCTTGAAGCGCTGGATTTCCGAGGGGGCTGAGTACAAGGCGCACTGGGCTTTCATTCCGCCCAAGCAATCACCACTACCCAAAGTTCGTGACAAGGCGTGGCCGCAGAATGCCATTGATAGCTTCGTGCTCGCCCGGTTGGAGAAGGAGGGGCTGAAGCCCTCGCCACGCGCCGATAAATACACACTCGTGCGTCGGGTTTATCTTGATCTGACGGGGCTCCCGCCGACTCCGGCTCAAGCGGATGTCTTTGTAAATGACGGATCAGCGGATGCCTTTGAACGCTTGGTGGATCGGTTGTTGGCATCCTCCCATTACGGCGAACGTTGGGCGCGTCGTTGGTTGGATCTGGCCCGCTACGCTGACACGAATGGTTATGAAAAGGACCGTGAGCGTTCCATCTGGCTATGGCGCGACTGGGTAATTAACTCCCTCAACGCCGACATGCCTTTCGACGAATTCACCGTCGAACAGCTCGCTGGCGACATGTTGCCCGGGACAACGCGCGACCAGTTGGTGGCCACCGGATTCAATCGCAACGCGATGATCAATGAGGAAGGCGGAATTGACACCCTAGAGTATCGGTTCTTGTCCATGGTGGATCGCGTGCATGTGACCGCCACTTCCTGGCTCGGTCTGACCATGGCCTGCGCCCAGTGTCACACGCACAAGTATGACCCCATTCAGCACACCGAGTATTACCGCTTCATGGCCTGCCTGAACAATGCCTACGAGCCGACCATGGAGGTTCCGGTAACGGAAGTCGTCGAGAAGCGAAAAAAAATTCAGGAACAGATCGAGGTGTTGGAAGCAGCGCTCCCGGACAAGCTCCCGATGGAATTGAGAGTGGCCTGGCAGACGCCCGGGTCGGCAGAGTTTGTTTCCACCAATGGCGCCGAAGCGGAGTTTTTATCCGATGGATCTTTTCGTGTGGGTGGCAAGAATCCGGAAGCAGACACCTATACCATCAATTTCGACACGGCAACCCAGCGCATCACCCATGTTCAGGTGGAGGCGATACCCGATGAGCAAGTTGGCAAAGGTGGACCGGGACGGAGCGACAACGGTAACTTTGTTTTGAGTGAATTGGAGATGGAAGTTCACGAGAAAGGCGGCGAGGCCACGCCGCGCAAGGTCAAGTTCGCCAGCGTGGAAGCGGATTACGCGCAAGAGGGTTTTCCCGCGCAGAATGCCATTGATGGGAAAACCGACACCGGTTGGGGGATTGGTGGTCCGGGCGGTGGCATGAAACATCGCCACGCCATCTTTGAACTGGCCGAACCGCTGGAGCTGAAGGGCTCGGCGGCGGTGAACCTCCGGCTCGTTCAGAATTTCGGTCAGCATCATACCTTGGGACGTTTCCGGCTCAGCTTCGGTCAGGAGTTGTATGACAAGTCGTTGACGGAAGATCGGCGGCGCGAACTGCGGGACAAGAAATTCGAGAAGTGGGTGGGAGAACAAATGCCGGCTGCCGTAAATTGGCGGCGGTTGCATCCAGCGTCTGCCAGCAGCAGTTCTCCGATTTTGACGATGCAGGAGGACGGCTCGATTTTTTGCAGCGGTGACTTCACCAAGAGCGACTCCTACACCATCATATTCCATGACCTGCCTCCCAATTTGAAAGCCCTCCGGCTGGAGATGCTGCCCGATGACCGGCTGCCGAACCGTGGTCCGGGCGCGGTGGATCACGAAGGGCCAGAGGGTGATTTCTGGCTTTCAACATTGCGAGTCAAAGCGGACGCCAAGACGCTGGTATTGACCAATGCCTCGGAAAGTTATGCCGACAAGGAGAACAACGCGGCCAAGGCGATTGACGAAGACCAGCAAACGGGCTGGTCCATCAAAGACGGGCAGGGGAAAACCCAAAACGGTGTTTTTCAATTTGCCGGGAGCGTTACCACTACCAACGAGTTGCGGCTGGAAATGGTTTGCGAAAAATTTTACGCCGCCGGCTTGGGCCGCTTCCGCGTGTGGGTGACCACCAATGATGATGCTAAAGCGAGCGCATTGGAGAATGAGGCGGTGGCCATTCTGGCCCGGAATCGCAACCCGGAAAAATTGAAATTGTTGTTAGCCTCCACCAATCTCGCGCCCGAGCGCGAGTTGTTGATCCGTCAGTTTGCGCAACTGTCCGCCGCGTTTGCCAAACCGCGTCGCGAGATTGAAAAGTTGCGGAAGGATCTCCCCAAGGTCTCCACCACGCTGGTGATGCGGGAGCGTCCCGCTGGACAGGAACGGACGACGTTCAGGCATCATCGCGGCGAATTCCTCCAACCCAAGGAAGCGGTGACACCCGGCGTGCCGGCTTTCCTTCCACCGTTGCCGGAGAACGCGCCGAAGAACCGGCTTGCCCTCGCGAGGTGGCTCGTGTCCGGGCAGAACCCGCTCACGGGTCGCGTGATCATGAACCGGCAATGGGAGGCGCTCTTCGGGCGCGGCCTGGTGCGCACGTCCGAGGATTTTGGATTTCAGGGAGACCTGCCGTCGCATCCCGAATTGCTGGACTGGCTCGCGGTGGAATTTGTGAAGCAGGGCTGGTCGCAGAAAAAAATGCTGAAGCTCATCGTGATGAGCGCGACCTATCAACAGGCGAGCGGGGTGACGCCTGAACTGCGCGAGCGCGATCCGTTGAATGTGCTGCTGACGCGCGGGCCGCGGCTGCGGTTCGAGGCGGAAATGGTGCGGGACTCGGCGCTCGTGGCGAGCGGATTAATCTCCGAGAAAATCGGCGGGCCAAGCGTTCATCCCCCGCAACCATCGGGCGTCTCCAACGACGGATTCGGCGGCGCGGATTGGAAAACCAGTGAAGGGCCGGATCGTTATCGGCGCGGCCTTTACACGTTCGCCAAGCGCACCTCGCCATACGCCATGACGACCACGTTTGATGGCCCAAGCGGCGAGGCTTGTCTGGCCCGTCGCGAACGTTCCAATACTCCATTGCAAGCGCTCAGTTTGCTCAATGACACCGTCTTCATGGAGTGCGCCCGCGCGCTCGGCCAGCTGGCGGTCAAGCTGGAGGGCGATGAGGCGGCGCGAGTTGAATTACTCTTCCGCCGTTGTCTGACGCGGCCACCTTCGAACGACGAACGGGAGAAGCTGATTCAATTTTACCAAGCTCAATTGGCCAGGTTCACGAGCGGAGAATTGAAAGCGGCGGATATTCTCGAAGTGAAGGAAGGCGAGCGCTTGAACGAGCAGGCGGCGTGGGCTGCCGTCGCGCGGGTGCTGTTGAACCTGGACGAAACCATTACCAAGAGTTGAGCGAAAATTATGAGCTGTCACGATCATCTCTATGCGTTGAGCAACCCGCGCCTGAATTCACGCCGGTGGTTTTTGAAGGAGTGCGGGCTGGGGTTGGGGAAGGTAGCGCTCGCCTCGCTGCTGACCGATGCCTTTCTCCCCAAACTGAACGCCGCCAGCGCCTCAACTTCCGAGCTGCTAAAACCGCGCGCACCGCATTTTCCCGGCAAGGCCAAACACGTGATTCATTTGTTCATGGCTGGCGCGCCGAGTCAGCTTGATCTTTTCGACAACAAGCCCGAACTGGCGAAGCTCGCCGGCAAGCCGTTGCCACCGTCGGTCATCGCTGGCCAGCGTTATGCCTTCATCCGGCCGGACGCGGCGGTGCTGGGGCCGCAATTCAAGTTTTCCAAGCATGGACAATCAGGGGCGGAACTTTCGGAGGCTTTGCCGCACCTGGCCGGGGTGGTGGACGAGATCTGTCTGATCAAATCCATGCGCACGGATCAATTCAACCACGCGCCGGGGCAGATTTTTTTAAACACGGGTTTTGCGCAGCCGGGGCGTCCCAGTCTAGGATCGTGGGTGCTCTATGGATTGGGCAGCGAATCTCAGGATCTGCCCGCGTATGTCGTCATGTCCACCGGGTCGGGCATCAGCGGTGGTTCAGCCAACTGGTCCAACGGCTTCATGCCCTCGCTCTACGCGGGCGTGCGGTTTCGGACTCAAGGCGATCCTATCCTGGATGTTTCGAGTCCGAAAGGCGTTGATCCCAAGCTGCAACGCGCGTCGCTGGATTTGATTGCGGAAATGAATCATGCGCGTCTCGGCATTGTCGGCGATCCGGAAATTGAATCGCGCATTGCTTCCTACGAAATGGCGTATCGCCTCCAGACCTCCGCGCCTGATCTGATGGATCTGAAGCAGGAAAGCAAGGAGACGCTGGAGATGTATGGTTGCGATCCCGACAAGCCGAGTTTTGCCCGGGCCTGTCTGCTGGCGCGGCGCATGATTGAGCGGGGTGTGCGCTTTGTGAACATTTATCACGAAGGCTGGGATGCGCACTCGGATGTGCTCGGCAACTCGAAGGACAATTGTGGTAAAACGGACAAAGCCTCGGCCGCCTTGGTCAAAGATCTCAAACAACGCGGCCTGCTGGACGAAACGCTGGTCATCTGGGGTGGGGAATTTGGCCGGACGCCGATGGTGGAAAGCAACGCGGCGTTGGGCCGCAGTCTTGGCCGCGATCATCACACGCAGGCATTTACGGTCTGGCTGGCCGGCGGCGGCATCAAGGCGGGACTAACCCATGGTGCCACCGATGAGATGGGATTCCACGTCGTGCAGGACGAAGTGCATGTTCACGACCTTCAGGCGACGATTCTGCATTGCCTGGGGTTTGACCACGAACGCCTGACCTACACCTATCAGGGCCGCCAGTTCCGGCTCACCGATGTGCATGGGCACGTGGTCGAAAAAATCCTGGCCTGATTTTCTGAATGAAGGCTCGGGAAATCAAACCTATGGCGGAGTTCTTCAGGCGAGCAGGTTCTGGATATTTTTCATTTCCACCTCGTTCCGGCGCGGTTCGACTCATTTGGCCTACATGACGGCAGGAAGGGGATTGAACAAGAATCAGGGGTTCATGTATTTACGGCTGCACACACAACTCACTTTTACGCTGATCGAACGATTGGTTCCTGTTGCTTTCTCTGCAATCGGGACCCAGGTGCGGCTGTCGTCTCTGGCTCAATTTGCTCCTAATTGAATGCTTCCATCAGTGTGACCGTCTTGCTAACTGAATAAAAAATGATGTTGAAATCCTTGCCCCTATCCTCAGGATCCGGTTCGCTAGATCGAGTTGTGCCGCGTTCAGTTCAGGCCTGGCTGGTTCTGGCTCCTCTGCTCACAAGCTTGTTTGTCCTGCCGTGCGTAGCGCAGCCATCGGCAACAACCGGGTGGTGGTCTGCTGAGCTGGCAGGCACTTTGAAGCAGGCCGGCACAAACCAGTCTGAACTGATCCGGGCGCTGGAACAAACCCCCGCCGACCAACGCGCTGGAATGAAGTTTCTCGTTGAGAACATGCCGGCGGGCGATCTGCAATCACTCTCGGCCAGCTTTCTGCGTGAGAACGTTTCGCTGGCCTATGAAGCCTCCGTGAAATTTCCGTGGGCGAAAAGCGTTCCGGAGGAGATTTTTCTGAACGAGGTGCTGCCGTACGCGAGCGTCAGCGAGCAGCGTGATAACTGGCGCCGCCGGCTTCACGATTTGTGTGTGCCGCTCGTCAAGGATTGCAAGACTTCCGCTGAAGCCGCGCAGGTCATCAATCAGAAACTGTTCAAGCAACTCGGGGTAAAATATTCGAAGAAGCGTCGCGCTCCCGACCAAGGTCCATTTGAAACGATGGAAACCCAGGTCGCGACCTGCACGGGCCTGTCCATCCTGCTGGTGGATGCCTGTCGCTCCGTGGGCGTGCCCGCGCGCGTGGTCGGGACTCCGCTGTGGCTGAACAAGAGCGGCAACCATACCTGGGTTGAAATTTGGGATGGTGACTGGCATTTCGCCGGGGCGGCGGAAGCGGATCCGAAAGGGTTGGATCGTGGTTGGTTTGTGGGAAATGCATCCCAAGCCGTCAAAGATATTCCCGAACACGCCATTTACGCGAGCAGTTACAAGAAAACCGGACTGAGCTTTCCAATGAATTGGGCGCAGGGAGTGGATTATGTCAGCGCGGTGAACGTCACAGATCGTTACGCTGCGAAGGTTAAGAAAGTCGACACCTCGAAAGTCAAACTGAACGTGCAAGTCTTCGACAAGCCGGTTGGCGAACGAGTAGTCGCAAAAGTGACGGTGACCGATGCCGCGAATCCATCCACGCGGTTTGAGGGCGAAAGCAAGAGTCCGACGGCTGATATCAATTTTCATCTCAGTTTCGATCTGCCGGCGCGGCGGACGTTCATGGTCGAATCTGAATACGGAGGCAATAAGCGGCGCCAGTTCTATACGACGAGAACGAATGCCGAGGATTTGCTGAATGTGTTCATGACGGGCATTCCAGATGTCCGTCCGATAGCGCAATTCTGCTACGCTCCTCCGCAAGTTGCAGAGGTGCTGGCGAAGAAGGACGAAGCGAAGCTCAAGGCTGTTTTCACTGATTTCTTCAATTCCAGCGCAGCCACGCAGGCTTCGTGGAAGTTTTCATCGGCGCAGGAAAAACTCCTTCGCAATAACGAACCTGCTGTTCGCCAGATTGCTTGGGAAGCATTCCAGGCCGCCACGAATCATGGAAATCTGCGTCAAAGTTTTGGGGAGAACAAAGTCCGGTTTGAAGAGCATGTGAGTCCTTACACCGTGAAAGCGGTCGGGACACGCCCTGCGAAAGGCTGGGGGTTATTTATCGCGATGCACGGCGGCGGCGGTGCCCCGCAGGAACTGAATGACAGTCAGTGGCGGCACATGCAGATCTATTACCGGGATCATCCCGAAGCTGGCGGTTATCTTTACGTTGCGCTGCGGGCACCGAATAACACGTGGAATGGCTTTTACACCGGCTACGCTTACCCGCTCATGGCGAATCTGGTGAAACAGTTCCTGCTCTTCGGCGACGTTGATCCCAACAAGGTCTTCATCATGGGCTATTCCCACGGCGGTTACGGGGCCTACGCGATGGGGCCGAAAATGGCCGATCGCTTCGCGGGCATTCACGCCAGCGCGGCGGCGCTGGCAGACGGCGCCGTGGCTGACACGCTTCGTAATACTGTTTTCAACACGATGGTCGGGGAGAAAGACAAGGATCACGGGCGCAGCAAGCGTATCCAGGATCTTGATGCGGAATTCAAGCGGCTGCGTGGCGATCGCAATGACATTTATCCGGCCACCGTGCGGATTATTGCCGACCATCCCCACTCCGGGCTGCCGGATCGCGACGGCATCGCGGAACTTTATCCCGCTACTCGCAATCCCGTGCCCCGCGAATTGACCTGGGTAATGACGGACACCGTGAACACGGATTTTTTCTGGCTCCGGGTTCCTGCACCGGTTCGGGGTGAACGGTTCAATGTCATATGTGAGGCAAACGAACTCAAGGTGACGTCCGCACCGAACGTTTCATCCGCGTCCATTCTGCTGGATGCCCGCTTGGTGGATTTCACCAAACCGGTCAAACTCACGGTGAATGGAAAAACCACCAGCAAGAAATTAAAACCAAGTTTGCGGACCCTTTGCGAAACGCTGCAACGGCGCGGCGATCCCGGTTTGGCATTTACTGCCGAGGTTCCGTTGCCAGTCACATCCAAGGAACAGAAAAAATGAAATCAACCATGATACGAAAAACAATTCTACTCTCCGCGCTGCTCGTTGCTGCGCTCTCAATCTCCCACGCCCAGACAAACAGGGTCGCGGCGGCCCAAAAAGAAAAGAAAGAAGACCCGCAGCCGACCGTGATTGATCCCGGAGAATCAGGCAAAGCGCCCTCGGATGCGATCGTGTTGTTTGATGGAAAAAATCTTTCGATGTTTCGTGGCGAACGCAAGCCGGAGCCAGGCTGGAAGATCGACAATGGCGTGATGGAAAGCACGCCGCCCGGCGGGGTTTTTTCCAGGGAGGAATTTGCCGACTGCCAGGTGCATGTGGAATTTGCGACGCCTTCAAATGTGAAGGGTGACGGTCAGGGTCGCGGTAACAGCGGCGTGTATCTAATGGGCCGTTACGAAATTCAGATTCTCGACAACTACAACAACCAGACCTACCCGAACGGCCAGTGCGGCGCGATGTACGGCAATTATCCGCCGCTGGTCAATGCGTGTCGCAAGCCGGGCGAATGGCAGGCTTACGACATCATCTTTCATCCGCCGAAGAAGCTCGCGGACGGTTCGGTGCGGCCGGGTTCGTTCACTGTTTTGCACAACGGGGTGTTGATTCAAGACAACGTGGCCGTAAAAGGCGAAGGCACTACGGCGTCACCTCTGCGAGGCATTGTCGAAAAGGGACCGCTCTATTTGCAGGACCACGGCAACCCCGTGCGCTTCCGCAGCGTGTGGGTTCGCAGGCTGAACGCCCGGGCCGACTAGTCTTCCGCTCCCCGCAAAACTGACCTTATGAAATTCCACGCTGAAAAATTCTTGGCCGCGCTCGTCGGCCTGCTGTTCGTCGGTCCCGCTGTGAATGCGGCGCAACCCTTGCGCGCGCTCATCATTGACGGGCAGAACAATCACAACTGGAAAAACACCACGCCGGTGTTGAAATGGATACTTGAGGATTCGGGCCGCTTTAACGTGACGGTTTTCACGGCCCCGCCAGTCGCGCCGCGCGAACCGAAGCCGCCAAAGGAGCCGGCGACACAGGAACAGAAGGCGGCATTTGAGGCCGCATTGGTAAAGTGGAAGACGGAGTCCTCGGGGTTTGAGGATAGAAAGGCAGCCGCCTGGAAACTCTGGCCGGAGAAGTTCAAAAACTGCGACGTCATCATTGGAAACTACAACGGTCAACCATGGCCTGATGCGGTGCGCGCCGACTTCGTTAAGTTTGTCCACGAAGGCGGTGGCTATGTTTCCTTTCATGCGGCGAACAACTCCTTTCCGGAATGGCCGGAGTACAACGAAATGATCGGCGTCGGAGGTTGGGGTGGTCGTAATGAAAAATCCGGCCCCATGATCCGCTGGCGCGATGGGAAGGTGGTTTTGGATAACTCGCCTGGTGCCGGCGGCACGCATGGGCCGCAAAATCCGTTTCTGGTGGAAACGCGCGCCCCGGAGCACCCCATCGTGAAAGGTTTACCACCGACGTGGATGCATCCCGGCGACGAACTTTATGCAAAGCTCCGCGGGCCGGCCAAAAATCTCACGGTCATTGCCACTGCCTTCTCCCCGCAGACCAGCGAAAATGAACCGTTACTCATGGCGATCAATTACGGCAAAGGTCGTGTTTTCCACACCACCCTCGGCGATAATACAAAACCTATGAAAGGCTTGGGTTTTCAAATAACATTGGCACGCGGGGCAGAATGGGCCGCCACCGGGAAGGTCACGATCCCAGCGCCGCAAGCCGGGGCGCTGCCGACTGACAAAGCTGCGGTACGGGAACCCGTAGGGATAGAGCCGCAGAAGTGATCAGCCGGTTCATCAAGAAATCCCGGTTAATCTGCAATTCAATCAACACATCGGTTCGACGTTAATATGAAGAAAATTCAATTGTCCACGGCTCGTTTCGGGCTTTTTTTCCTGACCGGCATTTTACTGGTCGGGGCCGGCGGTTTGGAAGCGGCGCCCAAGGAGAAAAAAGCCAAGCGGGTGATTCCATCCGGACCCGCCACGAAAGCGGAAGACCTCACCGTGCCGGCGGGTTTCCAGGTTGAGCTCCTGCGCTCGGCTGAGAAAGATGAAGGCTCTTGGATTTCGATGGCAGTTGACCCGAAAGGTCGGCTGATTGTTTCGCCGCAACAGGATGATCGGCCGTTGTTGCGCATCACGCTCACGAAGGCGGGACAGGTGGCCAAGGTGGAAACCATTCCCGCGCCAGTGAGCCAGGCGATGGGCATGTGCTACGCCCACGACAGTCTTTATGTAAACGCGCACGGACCCGAGGGCACGGGGCTTTATCGGCTCATTGATGCGAATCATAACGACCGGTTCGATACCAACGAAGTTCACTTCCTGAAAAGGATCGGCGGCGAAGGCGAGCATGGATATCACGCCGTCGTCGAAGGGCCGGATGGCATGATCTACGTGATGAACGGGAATCATACGAAATTGCCGGAAGGTCTGGCTGCGAACTCGCCGCACCGAAATTATCAGGAAGATCATCTGCTGCCGCGCCAATGGGATGCGAACGGCCACGCGGTGGGCATTCTCGCCCCCGGTGGTCACGTCTTGCGCACCGATCCCGAGGGCAAAAATTGGGAACTGATGCTGGCCGGCTTTCGCAACTCTTATGACTTCGCCTTCAGCGCGAGCGGCGAAATGTTCACTTTTGACAGCGACATGGAATGGGATTGGGGTCTGCCGTGGTACCGTCCGACCCGCATCCTTCATTGCGTGACCGGCGGCGAGTATGGCTGGCGTTCCGGCGCGGGCAAGTGGCCGGATTATTATGCGGACAGTCTGCCTGCTGCCGTGGACATCGGCGTTGGTTGTCCGACCGGCGTGAAGTTCGGCACGAAGAGCAACTTCCCGAAAAAATATCAGCAGGCTTTGTATGCGATGGATTGGTCATACGGCCGTCTTTTTGCAATCAATCTTCATGAACAAGGCGCGAGTTACACAGGTGACTACGAAGTGTTCGTCAAGGGCAAGCCCCTCAACCTGACCGATCTTGAATTCGGCAAAGATGGCGCGATGTATTTCATCACCGGCGGTCGCGGCACGCAATCGGGCTTGTATCGCGTCAGTTTCACGGGCGATAAGGCACTGCGGCGTGAGCTAAGCCAGGTGGCTAAGCCCAGCAAGGCCGCCAGCGACGCGCGCGAACTCCGGCACAAACTCGAAGCGTTCCATGGCAAAACCGACCCGGGTGCCGTGGAATTTGCGTGGCCGCACCTGCAGAGCTACGACCGGTTCATCCGTAATGCGGCGCGCATCGCCATTGAAAGCCAGCCGGTGGCCACCTGGCAGAATCGCGCGCTTTCCGAGTCCGATACGCAAGGCGGATTGACGGCGCTGCTGGCGCTGGCCCGCTGCGGCGGCAAGGAGACCCAGCACGATTTGCTGATGGCGCTGCGGAAGTTTCCGCTGCAATCGCTGCCCGAAAACCAGCAGTTGGAAAAGTTGCGCGTGATTCAACTCAGCTACACCCGCCAAGGCCGGCCGGATGCGGAGCTGGTGAATCTCACAATCGAAAAGCTGGGGGCGATGTTCCCGTCGAAGAGCGACCGCGTCAATCGTGAGCTGGTCCAGGTGCTCATTTACCTGGAAGCACCCGGTGTGGCTGCGAAGACCCTGGAGTTGATTGCGAAAGCTCCGACCCTGGAGGAGCAGACGTATTATATTTATCACCTGCGGAACTTGAAGACCGGCTGGACGATTGAACAGCGGAGCAGGTATTTCGCCTGGTTCACGCAGTTGCGCAAGCAGGAGAACGCCGGAACCAAACATCCCGCGCAACTGTTGCAGTGGTTCAAGGAAGCGGACCGGGATTACGCCGACGGCGCAAGCTATAACAAATACCTCGTCAACATCCGCAACGACGCCATCGCCACGCTCACGGCTCCGGAAAAGGCCGGACTCAAATTGCTGATCGAAGAAAAAATCGGCGCGCCCCCGTGGAAAGCCGTGAAGCAACACAAGCTCGTCCAGGAATGGACGGTCGCGACTTTGGAATCGCGTCTGGGCGAAGTGAAGAGCGGGCGGGATTTTGAAAGCGGCAGGGCGGCGTTCAACGACGCGCAGTGCATCGTCTGCCATCGCATCGCGAACGCCGGGGGATCGGTCGGCCCCGAACTCGCCGCTGCGTCCAGCAAGTACACGCTCCACGATATTCTGGAATCCATGATCGAGCCGTCGAAGGTTGTGTCCGATCAGTTCGTGACCTACGACATCATGAAGAGAGACGGGGAATCGGTCTCGGGCCGGATTGTTGACGAGAACGCCGAGCGAATTGTGTTGATGCCGAGTCCGATGTCGGCCGAGACGCTGGAGGAAGTCCGCATTGCGGACATCGCGCGGCGCACGCCGTCCAAAATCTCGCCGATGCCGACTGGGCTCCTGAACAACCTGACCGCCGAGGAGATTCTCGATCTGCTGGCGTACATCGAATCAGCGGCCAAATCCGACGCCGCCAATTTTAAGCACTGAGTCTTGCAACTCAAAAACATGTTTGTTTCAATTCGCCGCATCAAACCATGAACACTATTTCGGGACTCAAACTAACCAAGGGTAACACGCAATCTAAAGTCGCTGCAGAACTCTCCCGCACGGGGGGGCTGTTGCGCCTTGCGCCGGCGTGGGTGCCGCGTTCGTTTCTCCAGCCCGGCCTTCGCATCAAGCTGCATCCCGATGACACCTACGCCTACGGCCTGAACCGCGGTGGTATTGATGAACGCTGGTTCGCGTCCACCACCGAGACGGCCAACGAAGGTCGAGCCGCCGACGAAGGTTTGAACTACTGCGTGGTGGGCGGTGAAAAGTTCACGCTCCGCAAAGCGGTCGAAGATTCCGGCGCAACCATCATCGGCAACGCGATCTGGAAGCAATACGGCAAGTGGCCGGTGTACTCCAAGTTCTTCGACAACATGGGACCGATTCCGCATCACATGCATCAGAGCGCAGCGCAGGCGAAACTCGTCGGGCAGGAAGGCAAGCCCGAGTCGTATTATTTCCCGCCGCAGCACAACAACGTCGGAAATAATTTTCCCTACACGTTCATGGGTTTTGAGCCCGGCACCACCAAGGCGCAAGTGCGCAAGTGCATCGAGAATTGGAACAAGGGCGACAACGGCATCCTTGATCTCTCCAAAGCTTATCGCCTCAAAGTCGGTAGCGGCTGGCTCATTGATCCGTGCATCCTCCACGCTCCCGGCAGTCTTTGCACCTACGAGCCGCAGTGGGGCAGCGATGTGTTTGGAATGTATCAAAACCTCGTCGAGGGCCGCGAAGTGCCGTGGAGTCTGCTCGTCAAGGACATGCCCAAGAACAAGCACAAGGACATTGATTTCATCGTGGATCAGCTTGATTGGGAAAAGAACGTTGACCCGAACTTCAAAGACAATCATTACCTTGAACCCGTGCCTGTCGCCGATACGCGCAAGGAAGGTTTTGTGGATCGTTGGATCGTTTACGGCAAGGTGGACGGTCAACAGTACTTCACCGCTAAGGAACTCACGGTGGATCCGGGCACGAAATGCACCATCAAGGACAAGGGTGCCTACGGTCTGATTTGCGTCCAAGGCAGCGGCAAGATCAACGGCCAGCCGTTGGTCAGCCCGAAGCTCATCCGCTTCCACGAACTCACCGAGGACGAATACTTCTGCACCGAAGACGGCGCAAAAGCAGGAGTGACCTTCGAGAACACCAGCGAGACCGAGCCGCTTGTCTGCCTCCGTTACTTTGGACCTGAAGTAAATCCCGATGCGCCGGCGATGAGCGCGTATCGCAAAAATAAGTTCTAACCAATTCAATCGAACCTGACCATGAGCGAGAACAACTTCCCAAAACTCCACAACGCCATGTGGCCCGGACTCGTCGGCAAGGGCAGCCCGGGCGCGGAACCGTTCATCAGTCTCGACACCATGCTGGACATGACTGCGAAAGCAGAGGTCGGCGGCGTGAAGTTCGACGGCGTGGATCTCTTCCTCTACAATCCGCACACGGACATTGATATTTCGGACGACGGCATCAGGGCCCTTGCTTCAAAAATAAAAGCCAAGGGGCTTGTTGTCGGCTCCGTGGTTGCGCCGGTTTGGTTCGATGCTTCGGCCGGCGGTGATGAGAAAGCCCGTGCCGCTTGGGTTACCCACGTTCGCAAAGCCATCCGTATCGCGAAAAAACTTCGCGAACTCGGCGTCCGTCCTTACGGCGTCGTTCGCATTGACAGCGCCACGGCGGTCACGGCTTGGGACAAAGCTCCGAAAGCCACCACCAAGCTCATCGCGCAATCGTTTCGCGAAGCCGGCAAGATCGCCAAAGACAACGGCGAACGTCTCGCTGCCGAAGGCGAAATCTGCTGGGGCGGCATGCATTCGTGGAAACACATGGTGAATCTCCTCGAAGAGACGGCCATGCCCAAGGTGGTCGGTTTCCAGGCCGACATGTCGCACACGCATCTCTACACGCTCGGCTACAACGCCGAGGCGCACCGCATCGTCCCGAAGAATTATCACTACGAGCCGGCCGAGTTTCACAAGGCGATGACCAAGCTTACCGACGCGCTCCGTCCGTGGACGATTGATTTCCACGTTGCCCAAAACGACGGCAGTGTCTTTGGTTCTGGTGATCACGAGAAGACGGGACGCCATTGCCTCGCCACCGATCCGAAGGGCAAACTGAACATCGCCCGCGATTCCGGTTACTGGCTGCGCGACAGCAAAGGCAAAGTCACGAAGAAGATGAAGCACATCTGCTGGGACGGTTGCATGTTCCCGAATGATGTGCTCATGAAGCAGCAAACCTGGAATGACATTCTCTCGGCGATGATCCAGGTCCGTGAGAACCATGGCTGGCGCGCTTGATTCTTTAACCCCTCAAACCTCTCTCGAATTATGTCTAAGAAACAACTTCGCATCGGACTGGTTGGCTACGGCCTCATGGGCCGCGCCCACACCAACGCGTTCCGTCAGGTCAGTCAGTTCTTTACGCTGGAACATCGTCCGGTGCTGACGGCTGTCTGTGGCCGCGACGGCGCCAAAGCCGCCGCCTTCGCCGCCAATTGGGGTTATGAATCCGTCGAGACGGACTGGCGTAAAATGATCGCCCGTCCTGACATTGACCTCATCGACATCGCCGCGACTAACAACGTCCATGCTGAGATCGCCATCGCCGCCGCCAAGGCCGGCAAAATGGTGATGTGCGAAAAGCCGCTGGGCATGAATGCCGCCGAGTCTTTGAAAATGGTCGCCGCCGTCGAGAAGGCGAAGGTACCCAACATGGTCTGGTATAACTACCGTCGCGCGCCGGCCGTCACGCTGGCCAAGCAAATCATTGACGAGGGAAAGCTCGGAAAGATTTTTCACTACCGCGCAAAATTTCTCCAAGACTGGACCATCAACGCCGAAGTCCCGCAGGGCGGACCCGGCACCTGGCGCCTCGATGCTTCGGTTGCGGGCAGCGGCGTCACGGGCGATCTCCTGGCCCATTGCATCGACACCGCGATGTGGCTCAATGGCCGCATCGACTCCGTCACCGGCATGACGGAGACCTTCGTCAAGCAACGCAAGCACGCGCTAACCGGCAAGAACCAAAAGGTCGGCATTGACGACGCCTCGGCGTTTCTCGCGCGGTTCAGCAACGGTTCGCTCGCGACTTTCGAGGCGACCCGTTACGCTCGTGGACACAAGGCGCTTTACACTTTCGAGATCAACGGCGAGCACGCCTCAATTTTTTGGGACCTTCATGATCTGCACCGGTTGCAGTGGTTTGACCACCGCGACGCGAGCGTCGTGCGCGGATGGCGTTCGATTCACGTTAGCGACGGCGACCAGCCTTACATGAAACACTGGTGGATTCCCGGCGTGCAGATCGGCTTTGAGCACACGTTTACGCATCAGGTCGCTGATTTCATTGCTGGCATTGAGTCGGGCAAGCCTGCTGCTCCGACTTTCCGCGATGGACTGGCCACCGATTATGTCACCGACGCCGTGCTCAAGTCTGCCCGGACCCAGAAATGGGAAAAGGTTGCCAAGTGATCGCGCGGCTGGGTTCGCGGCGGACCTGGCGGGAAAAGTATTGTGCGAGCGCTGGATTCAAGTGACTTGCGTTTTATAGGTTGAACCACTAAAAAACATCATGACCAAAAATTGTTTGCTTACCCATTCTCTCTCACTCGCGTCCCTCGGGGCGGTATTACTATGTGGTACCCTTTCAACCCGGGGGGCGGAGGTTCCCAAGCCCGTGCGTGTCCTGCTCATCACGGGCGGCTGCTGCCATGATTACGCCGCACAGAAAGACATTCTCAAAAAAGGCATCGAGGCACGGGCGAACGTGGTGGTTGACCAGATTCATACCGATGACAAAAGCACCAAGCCGCCTCTGGCCATTCTAGGCAAGCCGGACTACGCGGCGGGTTACGATCTGATCATTCACGACGAATGCGCGGCGGATGTTTCCGATGCGACATTAGTCGAGGGAGTCCTGAAACCGCATCGCGACGGCATTCCCGGTGTCAATCTTCACTGCGCGATGCATTCCTATCGCATTGGCAATCCGAACGACCCCGTCACCTCGGGGACCCCACATGGCTTATGGTTTGAATATCTCGGGTTGCAGTCCAGTGGTCATGGTCCACAGGAACCGATCGCCATAACTTTCACGGCCACGGATAGCCCGGTGGCCAAAGGATTGGATGATTGGACCACGATTCACGAAGAGCAGTATAACAACGTCCACGTCTTCGACACTGCCCAAGCGGTGGCTCGTGGAAAGCAGATCATCAAGCAGAAGGACGGCAGTCAGAAGACGAATGATGTCGTGGTCGCCTGGGTGAACGAGTATGGCGCAAAGAAGACCAAGGTGTTCAGCACCACGATTGGCCACAACAATGAAACTGTTTCGGATCCCCGCTATCTGGACTTGGTCACGCGCGGCGTTCTTTGGTCCACGGGACACCTGAAGAAAAATGGGACTCCGAAAAAGGGTTATGGGCCCGGCGGAAAATAGGAGATTCAGGCCGCATCCATTACCAATATAACCATCAACAAGCTTGCTATGAAATTTGGCATCAACACATTCCTGTTCACTTCACCGTTTACCAACGCGAGCACGAAACTATTTCCCAAGTTCAAGAAATGGGGATTCGACACCGTCGAAATCGCAATTGAAGATCCATCCCACATTGATCCGGCGCATGTGAAAAGGGAATTGGATCGCTACGGCTTGGTTTGTGGTACGGTGTGCGCTGCCATGGGCCCGGACCGTGATTTGCGCGGCGACGCCAAGTCCCAAAAGACCGGGTTGGCCTACATGACGGCGCTCCTCGACCAGATGGTTGTGCTGGGCTGCCCATCGCTGATCGGGCCGGTGTATTCCGCTGTTGGTCGCGCCGACGCTGTGCCAGCTGATGAATACAAGAAGCAATGGGCGACTGTGGTGAAGAATCTCAAGACACTTTGCAAGTACGCCGAGAAACGCGGTCGCCAGGTCTGCCTCGAGCCTCTAAACCGGTTTGAGACCGACTTCATCAACACGTGCGACCAAGGTTTGAAGATGATCAAAGACGTCGCCAGTCCCGCACTCAAGCTGCACCTCGACACGTTCCACATGAACATCGAGGAAAAAGATCAGGCCGCCGCCATCCGCAAGGCCGGCAAGCATCTCGCGCATTTCCACGCCTGCGGCAGCGACCGGGGGACGCCTTGCAACGATCACATTGACTGGAAGCCCATCGCGAAAGCGCTCAAGGATATTCGCTATGACGGCGACGTGGTGATCGAATCATTCACCACGGACGTCAAAGTTATTGCCAAAGCGGCGGCTATCTGGCGCCGCATGGAGCCGACGCGCGACGAGATTGCTGTGAAAGGCCTGCGCAATCTTCATCGCGTTCTAGGAAAATAATTCTACTAAATTAACTCTGAGCATGGGGTCAGTTTGTCCTCCTCGAATTGACCCTTTTTCTCTTCAACGCAACTCAATCATGAAAAAAATCCTGTCGCTGGTAATTGTCCTTGTTGGCGTCGTCACCTTTTCCTCACGCGCAGACGTGAAGCTGCCCGCCGTGATCGGCAGCCACATGGTGCTGCAGCGTTCGCAGAGTTGTCCGATCTGGGGTTGGGCCGAGCCGGGTGAGCGGGTCACGGTTGAGTTTGGCGGACAGAAGAAAACGACGGTTGCCGTTGCGGATGGAAGCTGGCGCGTGAACCTGCGTTCCATGAAAGCCAATTCCACTCCACAGACCATGACGATCACCGGGAAGAACACTGTTGTGGTTGAGGACGTGCTTGTCGGCGAAGTGTGGTTGTGCTCGGGTCAATCGAACATGGAATGGGACGTGGCCAATTCGGACAATTCCAAGGAAGAGATTGCGGCGGGAAATCATCCGCGGATTCGTCACATCAAGATTCCACACCGCCCCTCCGACAAACCTGAGAGCGATGTGACAACAGACGGGTGGAAGCTGGCCAGCCCGGAAACGGTCGGGAGTTTCACGGCCGTTGGATATTTCTATGCGCGCACGCTGACGAAGGAACTCGACGTTCCCATTGGTTTGCTCGGTTGCAATTGGGGCGGCACGCGTATTGAACCATGGACGCCGCCGGTTGGGTTCCAGTCTGTGCCAGCGTTGAAAAAAGATTTCGCCGACAAGCTCAACGAATTTCCTACGGTCTCAACGAAGACGAATAAAGCAGGCAACGTCGTCAAAGACATCAATCCTCAATCACCGCTGGCACTCTACAACGGGCTGGTGCATCCGCTGGTGCCGTTCGCGATCCGTGGCGCGATCTGGTATCAAGGCGAGTCCAACAACGGTGAAGGTATGCTTTACTACGAGAAGATGAAGGCACTCATCGCCGGGTGGCGTAGTGTCTGGAGCAATCCGAAGATGCCGTTCTATTTCGTGCAACTTGCTCCTTACAATTATGGCGGGGACGACACCAAACTGGCCGGAATCTGGGAGGCGCAGACGGCCACACTTGCAGTGCCGAACACCGGCATGGCCGTCATCACGGATATCGGCAACGTCAAGGACATCCATCCGAGAAACAAACAGGAGGTGGGCCGGCGTCTCGCGCTTTGGGCTTTGGCAAAAACCTACGGGAAACGTGGCCTCGTCTATTCCGGTCCGCTTTACGACGGCATGAAAATGCGCGGCAACCAGATCGAACTCAGTTTTGATCACGTGGGCGGAGGTTTGGTTTCGCGTGATGGAAAAGCTCTGACGGAATTTACGATTGCGGGCGAGGACAAGAATTTCGTCGCCGCCCACGCCGAGATTGCCGGCCAGAAGCTCGTCGTGTCGAGTGATGCCGTGGCGAAGCCTGTGGCAGTGCGTTTTGCCATGAATCAATTCGCCGAGCCGAATTTTGCGAACAAGGAAGGTTTGCCGGCATCCCCGTTCCGCACCGACAAGTGGCCGCTCTTCGACGCGACGCCCGGTCTCGAACCCGGTTTTAAGCTCCTGTTTAACGGGAAGAATCTCGATGGCTGGGAAGGCAACCGGAAACTCTGGTCGGTTCAGGATGGCTGCATCACCGGCAAGACTTCCAACGAAGGCGAAACCAAGATCAGTCACAACACCTTCCTCGTTTGGAAAGGTGGCTACATCGCGGACTTTGAACTACGCCTGCAATACAAACTCATCGGCGGCAATTCTGGCATTCAATATCGCAGCCGGGTCATTGAGACAGGAGAATTCGGACCGATCGTTGGCGGTTATCAGGCGGATATCGAGGCGGGCAAGACTTACAGTGGAATCCTCTATGATGAACGTGGTCGCGGCTTCCTGGCCAAGCGCGGCGAGAAAACCGTGGTTAAAACAGACGAAGCAGGAAAAACAAAAGTTGAAGTGACCGGCTCGCTTGGCGATGCGGATAAGTTGCAGTCGAAAATCAGGAACGAGGATTGGAATGATTACGTTGTCATCGCCAACGGCAACCACCTCCAGCATTTCATCAACGGCAACAAGATGGTGGATGTCACCGACGAGGATTCAGCTAAAGCCGTGAAGTCAGGCATTCTCGCGTTGCAGATTCACGCCGGCCCGGCCATGACGGTGCAGTTCCGCAACATCCAGCTCAAGTGATTCTCGGAGTGCGCTGAGCGGCCTTGCGTCGTGAAGCGCTCAGGCAAATAAATCCATCACCGGTTGGCCTTCGCCGTCGCGCGTGACGTAGAACGGGCGTTTCTCGATCTCATACGCGAGCTTCGGAGAAATTCCCATCGCGCGATAAATGCTGGCGTGCAGGTCTTCGATGACCACGCGGTCTGAAATGGTTTTGCAGGGACGTTCGTCCGCCGTCACCCCGTGGACGTGTCCCCGTTTCATTCCGCCGCCGTAGAGCAGCACGCAGCCTGCGTCCGTGAAATGCCGGTGCATGCCGTAATGGATTTCGCTTTCGACCTTTTCGGGAACATGAACCTGATCGGACACCCGTTTATCGGGTTTACCTTCGATCATCGCGTCGCGGCTGAATTCGCTCGCGAGGACGATGAGTGTGCGGTTGAGCAATCCGCGCTCTTCCAGATCCAGCACAAGTTGTGCGATGGGTGAATCTATCTGCTGTTTCATCCCGACCAGTCGCGCGTGACCGTTCTCGTGCGTATCCCAGTTTAGAAACGGGATGTACTCGGTCGTCACTTCGATGTATCTCGCGCCGACTTCCGCAAGCCGCCGTGCCAACAGACAACCAAGGCCGAAGCGCCCGACCATTTCGTTTTCATATTTGCCCGCCGCCGCGTCGCGTTTGGATTCAAATTTCTGACCC
>JANPGB010000059.1:0-14068 GCA_031423695.1 Verrucomicrobiota bacterium | reverse complement strand
TCTGCGCGTGCTCGGCCAAACCCACGCCATTGAAGTGGACGGCATCTGAAAGTTTTCCTTCGAGATGGAAATCGTCGGTGCGTGCGCCGCGAAAACAATAGGGCGTGTTGTAAATGCAAAGCCTTTGCCCGGCCATGACGGCCTCCTGCCCGGAGCCACCATAAGAAACCTCGGCGATCCGGTGGGGATCCGCGAGCATTGGATCAATCACGTGCAGGCTCAGGCATTGGGGGCAATCACGGAATTGGCTCATGAACTTAAAATAGCCCGCCGTTCGTTATGTCTCTTTGAGATCGTAATCGCATTCGTCAATCATGGAGTGTTTGGTGGTCGCAGGTTTCGCCGCTGGACGGCTATGGATGGATGGCGGCTATACTCAGGCGAAACGTATTCCAGTGGGTGAAGGGATTGCGTCCCAAGCTGGTGGTCATAGTCATCAAACGCTCCGACGCCACCGTGGGCTTCAAAGTCTTGCCACGTCGCTGGGTCCTGGAGCGAACCTTCGGTTGCTTGCTGCGCCAATGTCGACTGGAGCGCGATTTCGAGACCACAGAGTCCGGTCCCCAAGCTTGGACTTATAACGCCATGCTCCAAATTCGACTCCGCCGCCTCGCTTGATCCCTTATCATTCATGGATTTTCAAACAGACTCAGTTAGGAGAAGAGGTTACACGGTTGACCACCACTGCACCAAATAGACGGGGTGAGGTCAGAGCCCCGGCTAAAATCAAACGCGCCATCACGCCGTACAGACCACGCGCCGTCGTGCTCACATTGCCGTGCACAGCAACATTTGCATTTCGGTCTGCGGTTGAGGAGGCTGCCCACGCGCTTGGCCAGTTTGTTAGCTTCTTGGCTCGCAAACGGGCTCGTTTCATTACCATCCCACTGGCTTTGGAATGGTCCCAGCAACCCAAGGATGTGCAGCGTGCAACATGGGCCCGAAAGCTGTCGAACGTCCGTCAGTTTGCTAGCTGGATGAGCGTCATCGAACCTCGTCATCAGGTTCCCCCTCGCCGACTCTTAGACGTCCGACACCGTCGCGGTAAGCCGCACATCTATAGTGATGAGGAAATCGGTCGTCTGATGATTGAGGCGGCCAAGTTGAAATCGCCCACAGGGATGAAGCCGCTAAACCTCCAAGCCGTAATTGGATTGTTGGCCGCCACGGGACTACGGCCTGGCGAAGCTGCGGCTTTGGAGAGGAGTGACGTAAATCTGGAGGTTGGAGTCCTGAGTGTTCGAGAGTCGAAGTTTGGCAAGTCTCGCGAGGTGCCAATCCATACCTCGACGGTCGCAGCACTCAAGCGCTACGCCCGCCAACGCGATCAAATTATCCGCAATCCCGGAGGCCCGTTTTTCTTTCTTTCGGACCGTGGCGCAGGTCTAAATCTGCACACGATCCAAAAGTGGTTCCGCGAAATCTCACCGGCTTGTGGTCTGAGAAAGGAACCCAACGGGCACCAGTATGGACGGGGTCCACGCCTTCAAGACCTGCGGCATACCTTTGCCACAAAGCGTCTGGTCGAATGGTATAGAGCCGGCTGCGATGTCGCCGTTCAAATGCCGAAGTTGGCCACTTATTTGGGCCATTCTTCGGTGGTATGCACATATTGGTACATTGAAGCCATTCCTGAATTGCTCGAACTGGCGACGGAGTTCCAACGGACTTCGATCCAAGGAGGGCGACAATGAATGCGGCGAACTTGGCCGGGCATTTACAGCGGTTTTTCACCGACCGGCTGCTAGGGCAATTGGGTGCCAGCCCACACACTGTTGCCAGCTATCGAGACACCTTCCGATTGCTGCTCAAATTTGCAGCCAAAAATCAGCGCTGCCAACCGACCAACCTAAAAATAGAGAACTTGGACTCCAAATTAATCGGCTCGTTCCTCAATCACTTGGAGCAAGACCGCCGTAACAGCGCTCGCAGTCGCAACAATCGTCTGGGCGCCATACACGCTTTCTTTGGGTATGTTTGCCTTAACGAGCCCGCACTGGCAAGCCATTGCCAGCGCGTTTTGGCGATGCCCTTTAAGAAGTTTGAGCGGGGCCCGGTGGAGTTCTTGACCAGCGAGGAAATCACCGCACTTCTGAATGCGCCCGATACCACTACTTGGTTAGGGCGGCGAGATCAGCTGTTGCTGCAGGTTGCAGTGCAAACTGGGCTTCGCAACTCGGAGTTAACCCAGTTGCGCCGACAGGATGTCGAATTAGGGACAGGGGCCCATGTCTGCTGTCTGGGGAAAGGGCGGAAGGCACGATGCACGCCGTTGCGATCCGATGTGGCAAAATGCTTGTCCCAGTGGTTTGTCGAACAACCAACGGAGCCGACAACTCCGGTCTTTCCGACAGCCAGGGGAACTGCCATGAGTTCGGATGCGGTCCAGAGACTGGTCGCGCGCCACATCAAAGCCGCGAGCGGAAAATGTCCCTCCTTGAAGACGAAGAGGGTAACCCCGCACACGCTACGTCACAGCACCGCCATGGATCTTTTGCATCGCGGAGTGGATGTTACTGTGATTGCGCTCTGGTTGGGCCATGAATCAATCCAAACTACTCAGATCTATCTGCATGCTGATATGGCGATGAAGGAACGGGCTCTGGCTCGGACAACGAAAAGCAAAGTGATCCCGAAGCGTTACCGTCCAACTGATCACATACTTGCCTTTCTGGAGAGCCTTTAATTATGCCGCGCGTTGATACCCGGTTAACGCAGGAATAGCCCGAAACATGCGCCTCCAACCCATTCACGCGGCATAAGGTTGGAGGCGGCATAATTGCCTGGAAGGCAATGCGCTTGAAACAATTGATGCAATGATTGGGTCGGATACGGATTGACAGTCGGCATAAGGGTTTTACTGTATAAATATACAGTATGACAACTTTAACCCGAAAACAGCAGCAGATTCTTGATTTCATTCAGAAATGGCAACGAACGGAGGGCGCGACGCCGACGTTTCAGGAGATTGCCGATCAGTTTGGATTTCGCAGCCTCAACTCAGTCACGGAACATTTGCGGCTGTTGCGGCAGAAAGGAGTTCTGGCCAGTGAACCGGGCAAGGCGCGCTCGTTGCGCATCACTTCCCCGCTGGCCAAGCTGCGGGGCCACATCGTGAACATTCCGCTTTACGGCGTGATTCCAGCAGGCTTGCCGCAGGCTCGCGAGCAGGACGCCGAGGGCTGTGTGACGGTGGACGTGGAAAGCATCGGTTTCAAACCGAGCCGGAATGCCTTCGCGTTGCGGGTGACGGGAGATTCGATGATCGGCAAGCACATCCTCGATGGCGATTTCATCGTCTTGGAACACGGCCCGGAACCGCGCAACGGCCAAGTCGTGGCCGCGCTCATTGACGGAGCCAGCACGCTCAAAACTTTCGTTCTTAAAAACGGCAAGCCGTATCTGAAAGCCGAGAACCCGAAATATCCCGACCTCATCCCCGCGCAGGAGTTGATGATTCAAGGCGTGTTCAAGGCGCTGATCCGGCGCGCCAAGGAGTAACTCACCCGGACAACCCTTGTCCCAGCCGGTCTGGCAAAGTCACAGCTCATGCGGACCATTGTTCATCTCGACGCCGATGCCTTCTTCGCCTCAGTGGAGCAGTCGGCGGATACGCGGCTCCGTGGCAAGCCCATCGCCGTCGGCGGTGAAAGCCGCGGCATCATCGCCTCAGCCTCTTACGAAGCGCGGAAGTTTGGCATCTACACGCCGATGCCGACGGCGCGGGCGCGCAAGCTGTGTCCGAAGCTGATCGTCATCCCCGGCGATTACGACCGCTATGAGCAGTTTTCCAACTGGATGTTCGGTTATGCCTACGACTTCACGCCGGACGTGGAACGAACTTCGATTGATGAAGGCTATTTCGATATCACGGCCAACCGGAGCAAGCCGTCAGTTGAGATCGCCCAGACAATCAGCCGGGCCATCCGGCAATCGTTGAAGATCAACGTCAGCGAAGGCATCGCTTCCAACAAACTCATCAGCCAGATCGCCTCCAAGCTGCACAAGCCCGCTGCGTTTCAAGCCGTGCCGAACGGAGAGGAAAAGTTGTTCCTGCATCCGCTGCCAAACAAATGGCTGCCCGGCATCGGGCCGAAGACCGCGTTACGCTTGAACTCAGCGGGACTGGCGAACATCGGGCAGATTGCCGCGACGCCGACGGACATGCTGGCGCTGATTCTCGGGAACCAGGCACCGCAGGTGCGGCAGTTTGCCAACGGGATTGACGAACGCCCGTTGCAACCGGCGAGCGAGCCGCAGAAGTCATTCAGCAAGCAGGAGACATTCAACGAGGACGTGACCGATGAGGATTATGTTGAGGCGGTGCTGCGCCGCATGGCCGATCATTTGTTTGCCCAGGTGCGCGAAGAAGGCCGGAGCGTGCGGACGTTGACCGTGAGGGTGCGCTACAACGACCGCGACGAAGGGCAACGGGCGGAAAGCCTCCGCGAACCCACCGACTTGGAGACGGATGTTTACGGGCGTTTGCGCGGGTTGCTGCGGGACGCCTGGCAGCGGCGCGTGAGTCTGCGGATGGTGTCATTGAAACTGTCCAACGTGTATGACGGCGTGTTCCGCGGCGAACTGCCGTTGGAGACGAACGCCCGCAATCACGGAGCGCACGAACGGCTGGCAGCGGTGCTGGACGAACTGCGGCGCAACAAGGGCTGGTCGGCGGTGATGCGTGGCCACGATCTGCGTTTACGCGATGCGCCACGAGACATCGTGAACGAGCGGGCGCAGCCCCGGCTCAAGATCAGGGTGAACCTTGCGCCGCCGCGCCCAGCGTCCAGTCAGGTCACGACTTACGTGCCGTTGCGGTGCCGCAGCTTCTACACGTTCCTCGACTCGACGTTGTCGCCGACCGCGCTGGTGAGCCTCGCCAAAAAAAGTGGTATGAGTGCGGTTGCCTTGACCGACCTCGGCAACATGCATGGCGCGGTGGAATTCGCACAGGCCGCGAAGCAGGCAGGCATAAAACCGATCTTCGGTGCGGAACTCAACACGGGCCAGCATCCGCTGTTGCTCTACGTCGAGTCGGCACGCGGCTATCACAACTTGAACCGGTTGCTGTCCGCCAAGGCAGAAGCCGCCAGCAACGACGAAGGCGCGGTGGCCGATCAGGAACGCCGACCCATCACGATTGAACGGCTGAAAGGATTCACCGAGGGCTTGATCGCAGTCAGTCCCGACGTGCGCGTTGCCGAATTATTTCCTGAGCGCTTCTATCAGTTGGCGACGGCTCGGAGCGCAGCTGTGTGCGAAGCACCAGCCGCAGCATCTGCGAATCAAGCAACGCGCTGCGGCTGGGTCTGCGACCACAGCCGCGCTCCTAGGTTTTCCATCGTGGCGTGTCCGGCGATTCATTACGGCGTGCCGGGCGACCGGATGAAATACGACATCGTGCAATCCATCTGCACGTTGACGCTGCTCCGACAGGAACACCCGGAAAAGCGTTTGGACGGGCGACTTCATTTCCGCACGCCGGCAGAGATGACGGCCGCGTGCAAGGAACATCCTGATTGGTTGGAGCACTCGCTCGAAATCGCGGAGCGTTGCAACTTCGAGTTGCCCTTCGGCAAGCCGCAGTTTCCTGCCTTCGTGCCGCCGGACGGCTCCACGCCTCACGAGTATCTGCACAGGCTTGTGCATAGGGGTCTGCGCAGCCGCTACGGGGAACGCTCCGCAGCGATGTGCCCACAGGTTGAGCAGGAGCTACGCATCATTTGCGCCGTGGGTTATGAAGAATACTTCCTCGTTGTGTGGAACATCCTCCAAGAGTGCCGTACGCACGGCATCGAATGGATCACGCGCGGCAGCGCGGCGGATTCACTCGTGTGCTATTGCCTTGGCATCTCCGACGTTTGCCCCATTCGTTTCGGCCTCTACTTCCGGCGGTTTCTGAACGAGGAACGTATGGCGCTGAACAAACTGCCGGACATTGACATTGATTTTCCGCACGACCGCAAAGAGGACGTGGTGGACATCCTCTTTGCCAAATACGGCCGGGAGCATTGCGCCGTGGTCGGCGGCTTCTCGACGTTCCAGGCGAAGAGCGCGTTTGCGGACGTGGCGAAAGTCTTGGGCATGGCCGAACGCGAGGTGCGGCGCTTCACCGCACATTTTCCGTGGAGCTTCGGCGGCGGCTGGGTGCCGGACGAACCCACGCCGAGCGGCGGGGCGAAGTTGCGCGAACTGCTCGCGGCCAGTCCCGAGAATCGCGACCTGCCGTTGAATGAAGAACCATTCAAGACCGCGCTGGACATGGCGGAGTTTCTCGACGGCTTTCCGCGCAATCCGAAAATGCATCCATGCGGCGTGGTGGTTTCGCGCCAGCCGATGCACGAACTGACCCCAACGTTTATTTCCAACAAGGGTTATCCCACGACGCACTTCGACATGGACGCCGTTGAAGTGGTCGGGCTGGTGAAGATCGATGTGCTCGCGCAAGGCGGACTCGCTGCGATGCGTGACGTGAAAGACATGCTGGCAAAGCGAAACATCACGGTGGACTTGCAGGCGTTGGAGCCGTGGCAAGACCCGCAGGTGTGGGATTTGATCTCCGGCGGCGCGCGCGCGGTGCATCACATCGAAAGCCCGGCCATGACCGGCCTGTGCCGGCAATGCAATGTGCGCGACATAGACACGCTCATCGCCATCGTGAGCGTCATCCGTCCCGGTGCGGCCAACGAGGGCAAGAAACTCTCCTTCACGCGGCGCTACCAGGGGCTTGAGCCGATCACCTATCCGCATCCGTCGCTGGAATCCGTTCTTAGCGACACGTTCGGACTGGTGGTTTACGAGGAACACATTCTGCAAATCTGCGAGGCCTTTGCCGGCCTGCCACCGGGCCGGGCCGATGTGTTGCGGCGGGCGCTGAACAAACAGAAGCGTGTCGTTATCGAGGAAATTCAGAAGGAGTTTGTCGCCTCGGCAACCGCGCGCGGCCATACGCCGGAAAAAATCAAAGAAGTGTGGGGACTGGTCACGGGCTTTGCCGGCTACGCTTTTTGCAAGGCGCACTCGACCGCGTATGGCGTCGAGGCGTATCAATCGGCGTGGCTCAAGCGCAATTATCCGGCGGAATTCATGGCCGCCGTGCTGACCAACGGCAAAGGCTTTTACGACCCGCTCGTGTATGTGCTGGAAAGTTACCGGCTCGGATTGAAATTCCTGCCGCCGTCGGTCAACGAGCCGGGGCCCATGTTTGCCGTTGTGGCGGCAGGCGTCCCGCCTGCCGTAGAGGGCGGCATCCTGCCGCCCGGAATGAGTGCCGGAATTTCCCATCAACTCACGAAGATGCCAGCGGCTTCATGTTCTCGTGCGCTTTATCCGCCGGGCGGGACGCCCGGCTCTAAGGCAGGCAGGATGCCTGCCGCCATCCAAATTCGCGTTCCGCTGACCCGCACCAAAGGACTTGGCGAGCGAACCATCAAGCGGCTGCTGGCTGAACGCGAGCATGGAACCTTTGCTTCACTGGCCGATTTTCATCAACGGGTGAAACCGTTGGCGGAGGAATTGGAAGCGATGATTCGCGCGGGCGGCTGCGATGAATTTGGGGAGACTCGCACGCGGCAATTTTGGGAAGCGCAGCGGCTGGGAAAAGCGGAAGGCGGAAAGCGGAAAGCGGAAATTGAAATCCGGAACCTGGAATTTGATTTCGACGCGGGCGCGAATCCGGTTGCGGAGTTTTTCGCTCAGAATCCGGCCTTGCTCCGCGAACCGTCGCGCCGTGAACGGCTCGAAGCCGAAACCGAATTATTCGGCTACGCCGTGAGCGGGCATCCGCTGGAACTGTTCGGCGACATCGCCTGGGACACGTATTGTCCGGTCGCGCGCCTGGGCGAACACATCGGCGAAACCGTGGTGGCGTGCGGGTTGGTGGTGGAACAACGAACACATCACCAGATCACCGGTGAGCCGATGAAATTTCTGACGCTGGCGGACTGGACGGGCATCGTGGAGACGGAGTTGTTCGCGCAGACCTACAAAAACTATGGGCTGGCGACCGTGCGCTATCCGGTGCTGGAAGTCACCGCGACGGTGGAGCCGTTTGAGAACGGGCGGGGCTTTTCCTTGCGCGTGTTGCGGGCGGGGAAACCGCGCTTGAAATGAGAGAATCGTCGCTTGTTGTATGACCCAATGACGGGAGCCAGCCAGGTCACTCGCCAGCAACCTTGAAGGCGGCGGCCACGGCTCCGGTTGCACCCTTGGACCAGTTCGGGCGTTTGCCGCCAGGGTTGAAAAGTTCCCCGGCACGATCCCGCCACTTTTGATCCTTCGCGCAGCCGAGTGTCTTCTTGAGGCTTTGCGGCGCAACCTTCACAACGCGCAGCCCGCGCTGGAAAGCCGCGAGTTCGACCATCGCCTCCCCTTTGATCGCCTCAAGGCAGGAACCAAAGCGCCCCGACGAACATTTCAACAGCGCAATGACCGAGCCTGCGCTTTTGCCGGTGCGGTCGAATAGCCGACTGAGGGTTTGCAACAATTCCGACAACTCCTCCCCGGAGTGTACTTGGAACGAAATCGGTTTGATGGCCGCGATGACAAACTTGGCGCTGGCACCCTGGGTCTGGGCAACAACGACGGCGGACTTGGTGGCATTCACTCCGAAAATCATTTGGGCAGCATCTCTGATCAAGTTTCAAAGCCAAAACGTGGGGCGGACCCGCGGCCGGACATTGGGAATTCATCGCGCGCATCCGGTGTGGACTGGGTTCGCGATCAAAGTCGGCTGTTGGCTTCACGCCGGCTGGTTGCCGCTATCATGCGCTTCCAAATCCGTTTCAAATTTCTTCAACTGTTCGGCCCGGGGCAGTTTGTTCGCCGCTTTCGCCTCCGCTTTCGGCGTCAACTCGGCGTCCGTCACCCTGAGCGGCTTGTGCGAATCCACGGCTTTGTGTGTTTCAGAAGCCGGAGTGATAAGATTTAAGTTCATTAGCGCCCTCGCCGGCTGTAGAAGAATCCACCACCGCCAAACAGCAGCACGAGCACCACGATGATTAAGAGAGTTTCGGTTGACATATCTTCAACCATAGGCCGGGTGATCATGTGGCGAAATGGGGTGTTCACCCCTGGTGCGGGGTGGAACAACCAGCGCATCGCCAAATCACCGGCGAGCCGATGAAATTTCTGACGCTGGCGGATCGGACGGGCAGAGAATGGTTTCGGCTTTTCCTTGCGCGTGTTGCGAGCGGGGAAGCCACGCATGAAATGAAGGCCGCAGTCGTGCGATGCCAATCCGCTATTGCCGACCTCGTCCGGACCTTCACACCCGCGCGACCTTGAAGTTGCGATCCACCCGCCAGCCAGTCCGTGTGCGCACCAATCTGGCGAGCGCCACACCCGTGGGGTCAGCAGCAACACGACGCGCAGCGGCAGTGGCGGGCGGCGCTTCATCCACCAGCACAAGTTCAGCACCTTCCTCGATGCGGCTGGGCTGCGACGTGGCGTTGGGATTGGTCGCCGGCAGGGCGTCTGCCGGACGCTCGGTGTGGCGCAGATAAATCCGCACAGCGGCGGCGCTTGATTTGAGCGACAACGAGCCCGCCTCGCATAGTTGGATCAATTCGCCGGTGGGATCCACCGCGCTGCCGGGGGCGACCACCACGCGGCCCGCGCGGTCACCCTTGCCGAGCGACACCTTCAATCCCCCGACGATACCCAGGCCGAGCAGCAAGCGGTTATGCAATCGCTGCTTCTCGCGATGATAATCCTGCTCCGCCTGAAAATCCGCCGCGTTGAGCAGCTGGCCCGTGAAATAATTTACCCGTTTGATTGGCGTCATGACTGAGACTTAGCGCATCCGCCGCCGGGAAGCAAATGCGCCGGCGCGCTGGTTTGAATGGCCGGGCCGGCTGCTTGACCCCGCCTCGTGGCTCTGTTGAAATCAACTCATGCCCGCCGGTCAACTCTGGCTGTTTGATCCGCCCAGGCCGCTGGTCGAGCGGTTCGGTGAGGAGTTCTTTCGCGCGCTGCCGTCCGGGCCGGGGGTGTATCTCATGTGCGGCGCGACCGAAGGGGTTTTATATGTCGGCAAAGCGCGCAACCTCCGCAAGCGCTTGTCCAGTTATCGCGTGGCTAACCCGGAGCGGATGCCGCGTCGGATCATCCGGCTGCTGCATTGCGTGACGCGCATCGAGTTCGACCTTTGCCCCAGCGAGGAGGCCGCCCGCTGCCGCGAAGAACTGCTCATCTGTGTGCTGACGCCGAAGTTTAACGCGGCGGGCAAGGTGTGGCCAAGGCGGCCTGGGGAGCCATTGGCACCGCCTGTCCGGATTCGGGGCCCAGTGTGAACCATTCCGGGGTGGCTGCTGCTCGATTGCTGCTTGACCTGCCCGCCAAACTCGGCTTTTCAAAGGGGGCGCTGCGGACCGGGAACCGGCGGAGCCATCAGCCAACGCCATGAAAATTGAAATTCCAGAAGCACTCAAAGCGGACGTGCCGCAGAACAAATGGGGCAAGCTCCTCACCTCCACTCCCATCGTGATGACGGTGATCGCGACCATGCTGGCCGGCCTGTCCTCCAGCGAAATGACGCGCGCCCAGTACGACCGCTCGCTCGCCGCGCAGCAGCAGTCCAAGGCCGGCGACCAGTGGGGTTTTTTCCAGGCCAAAAAGCTGCGCGGCGCGATGCAGCGCAGCACGCTCGACCTGTTGGAAGGCACCACGGAAGTTCATCCGTTCTCCGGTGGCCAACTTGCTCCCCCGGTCATCGCCGCGCTGGAAAAAAGCGAGCTGCCGACCGCGCCGCCCGGCCCGCCGCTGGATCCCGGCGTTCAAGCGGCCTTGGCTGCGCTGGAGGGTCAGAAATCCGAAAGCGACATTGCCGCCCTGCTGCTGCCGGTCAAAGAGACGACCCTCGGTGAGGCTTTGCGCATTGCCACGGACGCCACGCTGGCGCTGGATGCCGCGACGCGACCGGTCAACCAGGCCATTGAACAGCTCGAAAAATCCCCGGGAGACCGGCCGTTGGGCCGTGATTTCATTGCGGCCAGATTGCGCTACACCGCCAAACGCTATGACGCCGAGGCGCGGTTGAACCAGGCCGTCGCCTTCGTCTATGAATTGCAGGTGCGCAAGAGCAACGTCTCCGCCGAGCATCATCACGCGCGCAGTCAGCGCTTTTTTTACGGGATGCTCGCCGCCCAGATGGCGGTGATCATCGCCACCTTCGCCATTGCGGCCCGGCAGAAGAATTTGCTGTGGTCCATCGCCGCTGCCGCGGGTCTCGCGGCCGTCACGCTGGCGGTCTATGTCTATCTGTTTGTTTAACCCCCTGCGAGCATGCGCGTTTTAATTGCCACCATCACCGCCGGCGGCGGCCATCTCGCCGCCGCTGCCGCACTCGACGAAGCCTGGAAAAAGTCCCGCCCCGACGACACGGTGGAGCGCGTGGACTTCCTGAAATTCTTTTCGCCCGTCCATAAGAAAATTCATCTCGACGGCTACGTGAAGCTGGTCGAACGCGCGCCGGAACTCTGGGGCCTGGTTTTCAAAAAGACGGACAACGCCAAAGTTGCGCGTCGGATGAACAAGCTCAAGCTCGCGTTTCCCAGCGGTTCCCGCACGCGCATCACCCGCTACCTGAAACGATTCGCGCCGGACCTCGTGCTTTGCACGCACTACCTGCCGCTCGAAACGCTCGGCCTCCTGCGCTCGAAATGCGATGGCCTGCGTCCGCTGACGGTCAGCGTTGTGACGGATTTCGAAGCGCACGCTTTGTGGATGGATGCCTGCGTGGACTTGTATTGCGTGGCGGCGGAAGAAACCAAGGCGCGCCTCGTCGCGCGCGGCGCAGCGGCGGAAAATGTCGTGGTGACCGGCATTCCGATCTCCGCAAAATTTTCCGCCAAGCCCGACGCGAAGGCCGTGCGCAAAAATTTCGGCTGGCGTGACGATCTGCCGGTGCTGCTGGTGCTGGGCGGTGGTTTCGGCATGGGGCCGGTGGCGGAAATTCTCGCGGAACTTGACAAGGTGCCGCAGGCGTTTCAGACCATCGTCGTCTGCGGCCGCAACGAGGAGCTGCGCCGCAAACTCGCCACGCAGGACCGCAAACATCCGACACACGTCCTCGGCTTTTCATCGAACATGCACGAACTGATGGCGGTCGCCGACCTCATCATCACCAAGCCCGGCGGGTTGACCTCGTCCGAGGCCATGGCGCTCGGAAAGCCTTTGATCATCTTGAATCCCATCCCCGGACAGGAGGCGGCAAACAGTGATTTCCTTCTCGAACGCGGCGCGGCGGCCAAGATCAACCGGGTGGAAGACCTGCCTTATCGCGTCGGCCAACTACTCGGCTCGAAAAAACTTTCTGAAATGGCCAAGGCCGCCAAAGCGTTGGGCCATCCGCATGCCGCCGGGGAGATTTGCGAGGAAGCCGTCCGCCGGTCAGTGCGTTGAGGGACTTTTGAATTTGATTTCAGTGCGGGTCTGATTTGTTTAGCTTCTTCCCGTGGCCAAGCCAAAAGACATCGAACTGCCCACGGGCGACATCATCCCGATTCTCTACGAGGATCGTTCCGTGATCGCGATTGACAAGCCGCGCGGCTGGATGCTCGTGCCGTTTTCCTGGCAGAAGACCAACCGCAACTTGCAGGCGGCGCTGATGTCCTCGATTGCCGCCGGGGATTACTGGGCGCGCTCGCGCAATCTGCGGTTCCTCCGCTTCGTGCATCGCCTCGATGCCGAGACCACCGGCATTTTGCTCTGCGCCAAAAGCCTGGGCGGCGTGGATTCCATTGGCAATTTGTTCGAGAGCCGGAAGATGGAAAAAGTTTATCTCGCGGTCGTGCATGGTTCGCCGAAACAAACCGAATGGACCTGCCGCCTCAAGATCGGGCCGGAACCCGAATCCCACGGCCGCATGATGGTGGATGAGCGCGACGGCAAAGAAGCCGAGACCACCTTCCGCGTGCTTCAGGCTGGCACGAAAAATTCCCTGATCGAAGCGCATCCGTACACCGGGCGCACCCATCAAATTCGCGTGCATCTGGCCGCGTGCGGTTTTCCCATCGTGGGCGACGAACTATACGCCACGGCGCATCCCAACGACGACCGGCAGCTTGGCTTGCGGGCGGTCTATCTGGGATACACCGATCCGTTCACGCGAAAACCGGTCCATATCCGCGCGCCCCGCGAAAAGTTTTGCCGCGACTACGGTTTTGAACTGCCGAAGAAAACCGTGGAGCCCAAGCACGCGCCCGCAGGCCTGGCCAAGCCCGCCGGTCAAAAATTGTAGGCGAATCGGCAAGAAACGGGGAGCTTGGCGAAAGCCACCGCTTAACGTGGAGCAAGAATTTGTAAATCGATGACTCAAACCAAACTAACCAGCCGCCAGCGTTTCGTAAACGCCTGTCATTGCCAGCCAGTGGATCGTCCGCCCGTCTGGCTGATGCGCCAGGCCGGGCGCGTGCTGCCGGAGTATAGGAAGCTCAAGGAGACCTACACCTTCGTCCAACTGGTGCAGAACCCGGAACTCGCGGCGGAGGTCACCCTCCAGCCGATTCAACGGTTTGGTTTCGATGCCGCCATTTTGTTCAGCGACATCCTGGTGATTCCCGAGGCGATGGGGCAGACGTATCACTTCAAGGAAACGGGCGGTGTGCAGATGGATTTCGCGGTGACCAGCAAGGCGGACATTGAAAAGCTTTCCGTGGAACGCGTGGTCGAACGCCTGAGCTACGTGGACAAGGCGCTGCGCCTGCTGCGCCCGGAACTCGGGGATCAGACCGCACTCATTGGGTTCAGCGGTTCGCCCTGGACGCTGGCGACCTTCATGATGGAAGGCGCGAGCGTGCCGAAATACAGCCGGGCGCTGCAACTCTTCCGCGAAGATCCGAAAACTTATTTCGCGCTCGCCGAGAAGCTCACCGCCGCTGTCACCGCGTATTTGCAGATGCAAATCGCCGCCGGGGTGGATGCGGTGCAAATCTTCGACAGCCATGGCGGCCATCTCGCCTCGACGGAATTTCAGGAAGCGTCCGGCCGTTGGATGAAGGACATCATCACTCAATTGCCAAGTAGGGCGCGTCACTCCGCGCGCGCCGTGGGTTCGCAAATCGAA
>JANPGB010000058.1:0-2136 GCA_031423695.1 Verrucomicrobiota bacterium | reverse complement strand
CTGCTCAAGGACAAATAAATTATGAACAACTCTGAATCCCTCCATCAAACGCCGGTGGTTCCACTCCTGCCAACCTCCCGGATAGGCGGCAGCCTACGCACCTGGCTGCGACAGCGCGATTTTCTTCTGCGTGCGCTGATTACTGCTCTATGCCTGAGTCTGTTACTCAACCTGACGCAAGGCGTCCTGCTCATCAAGGTGGTCAAGAAACGCGTCGTCGTCATCGTGCTCGACCCGGCGAAAAACACGTTCGTCGCGGAAGGTCAGCCGCTTGGTCAGGCGGAAGAACTGCACCAGTCGGTCGCGCAGGATGCGACCGACACGTTGCTCGCACGCAATCCCGCCGGGTTCCGTTACCTCGCCCGGCTGCCGCGCTTGTTCTCTCCCCAAATGCAGGATGTGGCCCAGCAGCTTCGCCTGAACGAGGAGGCTGATTTCACGCAGCGTCAGTTGCGGCAGCAGGCTGAAATCGCGCGCATCGAAGTGCGCACGTCAAATTGGTCCGGCGTGGAAGTCGTCGTCACCGGACGGTTGGAACGCGCCGGTCAGCTCGCCGGCCAGCCCGTCCTGGAATCCCTGCCGTTCACCTTGAAACTCACCCTCACCCCCAACCGGGACCTGCTCCAGGCGACCCGCTATCCACTCATCGTCACTGACTTCAACCTAACCTATCTATGAAAAAACTATTGATCAGTCTTGGTATCGCGCTTGCCATCCAAGCGGGCGCACAACCCTTCATCACCAACCTGGTGCTCAATCCGCGCCAGGTCATCACCGTGCCGGTGGCCGTGGACCGGCTCAGTGCCATCGTGTTTCCCAGCGCCATCTCGCATCTTGAAGGCGCTTATCTTTCCACGGACGTTGACCCGCCCGCCCGCTTCCAGGTCAGCTTCAAGCCGGGCAATGCCTACTTCAGCGTCCGCGCCCTGAACCCCAACGCCTCGGCGGCGGTCAACGTGGTCTGGCACCGGAAAACTTTCGTCTTTGAACTCGTGGCGTCTCCGCGTCCGCTGCTCGCCCTCACACTGGTCGAGCCCGTGTCGCGCGACGTCACGAGCCCCAATAATGGTCCCACCGCCCGTCGGTTGCTCGGCATTCTCGACACGGCCAAGGCCTACACGGTCTTGCGCACGCAGCATCCCGATGAAATCGGCGATGTGGTTTTTGTGCCCAAGCAGGACCGCTACGACTTCGGCACCTATGAACTGCATCTCCAGGAAATCTTCCAGTTCAAGACTGAGGACACGCTCGTATTCCGGGTGATGTTTCGCAACAAGAGCAGCAAACCAATTGGGTATCAGCCGCAGAGTTTTCGTGTGCGCGTCGGCGCGCGCGTCTTCTATGCCGCCATCGCAGATGGCGACGGCACCGTGCCGCCGTATGCGAACGTGCCGGTTTATTTTGCCATCACCAGTGCGCCGGATGGTTCGCGCCCCGGGCTGTCGCCGCAGAATGATTTCACGATCATGTATACCATGACCGGCCCCGCGACCACTCACACCCAGCCGCTGTCGCATTCCTCCGGTGTGCCCCTCTATCACCAGCCATGAAAATTTCCGCTGATTTTCTCAAATCCGGCTGGGGCAAGGCACTGGTCGCCGTGCTCGCCGGTGTGGTCATTATGTTTTTCTATCATGGCTGTCAGCCCGAGCCACAGGCGGTCCACCTGCCCGCTGCCACCAACGCCGCCGGGCACGAGGTGGTGGACCGCTCCGGTTCACTGCCCGCGCCGCTGCCACCGCGCGGGCCGGTAACCAACGGCCCCAGGAGTAAAGTGATATTCTCGATCGACGCGGACATGCCGGCCGACACGAATGAAATCTCCAGCGTGTTCGCGCCCGCCGGCTGTTCGTTAAAATGTGTCCTGGTCAATTCCCTCGAATCCATCCGCATTGACACGCCCGTCATCGGCATGGTGATCGAGGATTTGTATTTCAACGGCCAGGTGGTCGTGCCCAGGCTCACCAAGGTTTTTGGCAAGGCGCAGGTGGACCGCGTCCGGGACCGGCTCGCCGCCGACGGCCTGTGGACGCTGGTGTTTCCAAACGGCGATGAACTCGTGGTTCCCGGCCAGGCCCTGCATTGCGAGGTCTCCGCCGATGGCCGACGTCATGGACCGGACGATGGCACCGCCGG
>JANPGB010000057.1:0-14111 GCA_031423695.1 Verrucomicrobiota bacterium | reverse complement strand
GTTCTACAATCTATCGCAACTGATGAGGCAACTCTTCGGATTTGGAACGCCCAGGCAACTGGCGGCGGCCATGGACCGGGGCAGAAGGGGTCCTTTTTGCCGATGGGCAGCTGGTTTAATCCACTTGACGACCATATTTCGTGGCATCATGTCAGCTTGGCACTGCGCCTGGTCTGAGTTCCGGGGATTTTTCCGAAGCGACCAAAAAACTGATTCGCTGGAAAACAGGGTTACTTCAACAGGCTGCTAGATCATCTTTCAAAAGAGGAAACACGATGGATGGCTCGAACACCATTCTTCGGCGTTCGGCAAGCGTTGCTGTGTCTCCTTGTTTCGCTATGCGCTTAAATTCATTCCAATTCTCCATATCGGCCATGGTTATGGTTGCGGGCATCGAATACGGTTCAGTCAATCCGTTCGTCACCCAGATATATTCAAACCAATGCCGGCCATGATAGTAACCAAACACAACAATCCCCTGATGATCATCAACAAATATAGGCTTGAGGTTGTGTCTCTGTGCTACGGTGATAATTTCTGGAGGAAAATTCCCTCTTTGATGCTGTGTCAACAATTGCTGCGAGGCTTGCGTCAATTCGAGTCTCGTTTGTTCGTTGAAAAATGATTCCGGGCGGCAAGGCGTTCCTCGCAATATTAAATCAGTCGCATAATCCAATACAAAAAAACTCACCACCGCTGCAATTATAAAGGTCAAAAGCGGAATCATCACTCGCAGCTGATATTTTTTACAACGCCAAAGTATAAAACCTATATTGATCGGCACTAAAGCAAGCAAGAGCAGTATTAATGCGCCACCGGGTAAAACCATCAATTCCCATTTTTCACCAGCAACCATCGTGACAGCCAAAAAGAAAGGAACAGCAATATCAAATGCGATTAGAATTCTCATGGCGCTCAAAAGCACTTCTCTCAATACAACCACTTCCCAATCTTCCCCTCCGCATCCAGCGTCACGCCCTGACGCCGATACGCCCAGCACATGTAGCTGATGCTCACGAAATACGACGCCGGCACGCGGTTCGCCGCGCAAATTTTCACGCCCAGCAGCGTCGTCTTGCCGCCAAAACCCATCGGGCCGATGCCGAGTTCGTTCGCGGTCTTCAAAATGTTCTGCTCCAGCGCGTCAAGTTCGGGATTCGGATTCCGGTCTTCGAGCCGGCGGAGGAATTGCGTCTTGGAAAGTTCGTAGCCGGTCGCGCGGTCGCCGCCGATGCACACGCCGAGGATGCCCGGCCCGCAGCCTTTGCCCTGCGCCTGCAACACCGCATCGAGGATCGCCTTGCGGCAGCCATCGAGATCGCGGTTCGCGTGCAGTTTTTCAATCGGGAGCGAGTATTGCGCGCCGACGTTTTCGCAACCGCCGCCTTTGAGCACGAGTTTCACGCTGACTTCCGCCGAGCGATGCTGGTGAAAATGAAACGCCGGTGCGCCCGGCCCGCAATTGGTGCCGTCGTTTTTGCCGGTGAGGGAATCCACGGAGTTCTGGCGGAGGAAACCTTTCTTGGTCGCAAGCTTCACGGCTTCGCGCGCGGTCTCGGCGAAGGTGATCTGGTCGTAGCCGATCGGGCAGTCCACATAAAACAAGATGCTGCCGGTGTCCTGGCAAATGGGTTGCGACTTCTGTTTGGCCAGCGCGATGTTCTGGTCAATGATCTTCATCGCGTTGGCCGCGAGCGAATTTTTCTTCTCGTTCTCCAGCGAGGTGAGGATGGCCTGGTGGACGTCGTCAGGAATTTCGGCGGAGGTGCGGCGGATCAGCTCGATCAGGGAGTCTTGCAGCAAATTCATGACTGAAAGCCTACGAACGCGGACACGGCAAGTCAACTGACGGAGCCTGGTCTTTGGGAATTGTCGCGCGAAAGGGTCGAAGCGGGCGGGGCCATTTCGCTTCGTTTTTCTCCGCGGACTTCGCGCGACATCTTTTTACCGGGTCAATTCGATTTGCTTGAACGCGAACTGTGGTTCACAGTCTCGGCATGGCTTCAGAAACTTTTAAGGCGAGTCGCTGGACGCGGGGAAATTTCCTGTTTCCAACCGTCATCGAGGTCACCGACAAGTCGGTTGTCCGGCACAAGCGCTCGTGGTTCAGCCGCGACGAGATGAGTATCAGTATCGGCAAGGTGGCGTCGGTCCACATCAAGACCGGCATGATCTGGTCGGATGTGCTGATCGAATCCTCCGGCGGCTCCGATCCGATCGCGAGCCATGGTCACACAAAGGGGGACGCGCGCCGCATCCGGGAATTGGTGGAAGCCGCGCAGGGACTGCTGACAGGCAGGGTTCAGGAATAGCGGCGGCAGCCCGGCGGCATCATTTCACAATGCCGCCCAGCGCGGCCAGCGCGATGGGAATCAAAATGGCGCCGGCGATTTTGTGGAATACCAAGTAATGCCAGGCGAAACGATGGAGCGGATCCGGCCACCACTCGTCGCTGGCCTTGAGGTCGATCAGCGGGACGAATTGATCCAGACTGTACCAGAACGCGTGGTAATTGGGGCTGCGGCTGCGCAGCGGTTTGAGTACTGAGCGGGACAAACGCGCCAGCACCAGCCGGGCTGCGGGCGGCGGCTCCGGCTTCTTGACCCAGATTTGCGTGGGCGTGGGTTCCTCCCGGACCTTTCGCTCGCGGGTCATGTTCTCGAACCGAAAGGCCCAACAGCCGAGGGCGATGAAGAACGCGCTGGGGACCAATGCCTGCCAGGGACGTCGGCCATAGCAGACCAGTGCGTCCAGGGCCAGACTCTTGAACCAGGAAATGGCGCCATGGGGGAAGTCTTTCCAGAGGGCCGGCCAGAAAACCCGTTTCCGCTCTTGCCGTCGTTTTTCCACATTCACATCATCGGCCAGCGTTGACTCGCCGTCGCGCTGGTAGAAATTCTCCAACCGTTCGTACACGTCCGCGCTGTAGGGTGCTTTGGTGGCCAGCACCAGCCTGAGCGTCTGCCAGGTTTCGACGTGATTGTGATGCCAATCTTTGTCGTCCGGGGTGCGTTCCTCCTGGTCGTTGATGGCCCGGATGTGCTGATAATTCAAACCTTCGAGACGCAGCCGGTTGGTGTTGCCTCCCTCCCGCGTCTGGTCATCTGGCCAGACCACGCGGTCCAAAAACAGCCGTTGACACGTCGCGTCCTTGAACGACACGCGTGCGCAGTGAAATTTGGCGTCCATGAACAGCGCGTAGCCCTGCACGTTGAGGCTGCCAAAGTCGGCGTTGTAGTGCGACGCCGCATTGGTGTCGTTCAGAAAATCCTGCTGGTTGGTGAACTCGGCGTTCGCGGCATTGAAGTTTCCCCCGACGCTGAGGAGGATGAAGTTGACGGGACCGCAGAAGCGCGCGTTGCGGAAGTCGGCTTCGCCGCCGATCCGGGCACCGTAAAAATTCACCGTGGATTTGGGATCGAGGAACCAAACGTTTTGCGCCGTCCATTCGTCCGTCACCCGCGCGTAACCCAGGCTGGTTTTGCCCCGGAAAATCGAGTCTGTGAGCCAGACCGTGCCGCCAATCTTCGCGCCGTCCATCGTCACCGCACCGTTGAATCGCGCGGACCAGGCTACAAACTTTTTATCTATGGAAGCGCTGGAGAGATCTAGATTGGTGGTAAACAGAGTCTGACGATAGACACTGAACCAGGCCGCTTTCGTGGCAACGCTGAGGTTGTTGGTATCGAACTGAAGCAGCAAAAAGTTTCTGCCTTCAGGATGCGGGATGACGATTTCCGTGGAACGATCTCCCGCAACCATGACGACGTTGGTGGCGAGGTGGATGCCGTGAGCCGCGAACAACCCGCGCAACTTTGCGGTCACCGGCTGGTTGGTCGCCAGAAGCATGTCCGGCGAGCCGCCGTCGCTGAACAGGAGGGAACTGCCCAAATCAACCAGCCCGTCCACCTGCAGGGCGCGAGCGTTGACTCCGCGCTCAAAGCGGCAGCCCACCAGCGACAGGTCTTTGGTGAAATGACTCCCCGACAAGTCCACCGTGCCTTTGAACCAGCAGCCTTCCAACTGCGTGTCGTTCGGGATGGACGCGTTGCGCAAATCGAATGCATTGGTGATCACCGCCCCGGTGAGGCGCACGCCATGCAGATGAATGTTCGTGGTGGAAGTCAGCAACTCCTGGAGAAATTGACCGCTGATTTGGCGCTGGGCTGGCGTCTCGGAGTATCTTGTCTCCAGGTCAGCAACCTCCCCGGTTGCAATCTGCTCTTGAATCCATTTCGCCGCTTCAGCCGGCGGATCGAGGCTTGCCGCCGCCCGCGCCGCGCCGCAAAGCGAGAGGCTCAACCACGCCAGCAGCCAACACCTTTTGAAAACATCACAACGCATCTTCATGTACGATTTGGGTTGATGAAGCTCGGCAAGGCGCGGAAGTCGGGGCGCAGCACTTCTCCTCGAAACGATCCCCCGTTAACTTGCCTGTGGAAGCTAATAAGGCATTTGGACCTCCCCCGTCCATACAAAAACGAGGACCTCAAACCATGGCCGCGGAACCGGCTGGGCGAGGGAGTCAGTCCGCCTTGATTTGCAGAGTCGAGATGACTTTGATCACGCCCTCCACATCCATGGCGATGGAGATGGCTCTGTTGATCTGTTCCGCCGCGGGCGCCGCGCCGGAAAGCGTCACCACGCCTTCAGTGGTGTTGACCGAAATGCTCAAGGACGCCAGGCCGGAATCTCCGACCAGCTTGGCTTTGATCGCCGCCGTGATGCGCGCATCCGCCGTGGCATCGGCAATGGCCTGGCCCGCGGCATGGGCTTTTTCGCGGATGACCCGGCCGGTGCTGGCGAGTTCGTTGGTGATGTCCGAGTTGCTCAGCTTGTGCCATTGATCCGCAATCACGCTGCCGGCGGATTGCGCGCCATCTTTGATCTTCTCGGCCAACCTTTCGGGCTGGGATCGCTGCGGATTGTCGCGATACAGCTGGATGGCAAGCGCACCGATGAGGATTCCCAAAACCAGAGCGACAAAGATTTTCATGACGTCAATTTAACGGCGTGACCGGCACCGTCAATGGGGCATAACCCGCACCGGGGGCGAGGCCCGGGAAATTATTTCTTCAGCCCCCGCACGAACTTATCCATGCGGTCGAGGCCTTTCTCGAGGTTTGCCATGCTCGTCGCGTAGCTGATGCGCAGATAATCATCCGCGCCGAACGCGATGCCGGGCACAGCGGCGACTTTTTCCTGCTCCAGCAAGCGCGCGCAGAAGTCGGCGGACTTGAGGCCGGTCCGGGAGATGTTGGGAAACAGATAGAAAGCGCCCTTCGCGTTGACGCACGAGATGCCGGGAATGGAATTTAATTTCTTCCACGCGTATTCGCGGCGCTTGGAAAACTCCGCCAACCATTTGGGCAGATGATCCTGCGGCCCGGTCAGCGCGGCGACGCCGCCTTTCTGGGCGAAGGAAGTCGGATTGCTGGTGCTGTGGCTCTGGATGGCGTCAATGGCCTTGGCGATCGGCTCCGGCGCGGCGAGAAATCCCAGCCGCCAGCCGGTCATGCTCCAGGCTTTCGCGAAGCCGTGGACAATGATGGTGTGGTCGTAATGCGCCTGCGAAAAACTCGCAACGCTCTTCACCTTCGCGCCGTCGTAAAGCAGGTGTTCGTAAATCTCGTCGCTCATGATGAGGACGTTTTTCTCCACGCAAATGTCACCGAGGGCCTTGGTTTCTTCGGGCGTGTACACGGAGCCCGTTGGATTGCTTGGCGAATTGAGGACGAATAACTTGGTGCGCGGCGTGATCGCGGCGCGGAGCTGGGCGGGCGTCACCTTGAATTCAGTTTTGTCCGTCGTCTCGAGGATGATGGGCTTTGCGCCGGCGAGCTTCACCATTTCCGGATAGCTCAACCAGTACGGCGCGGGGATGATGACCTCGTCGCCCTCCTCGCAGGTGGCGAGGATGACGTTGTAGCAGGAATGTTTGCCGCCGCACGAGACGATGATCTGCGAGGGCTTGTAGGTGAGTCCGTTCTCGCGTTGAAATTTGTCGGCAATGGCCTGGCGCAGTTCGGGAATGCCGGCAGCGGGCGTGTACTTGGTGAAGCCGTCGGCGAGGGCCTTGGCGCAGGCGTCCTTGATGTGTTGCGGCGTGTCAAAGTCCGGCTCGCCCGCGCCGAAGCCGACGACATCTTCGCCCGCCGCCTTCATGGCCTTGGCCTTGGAATCAATCACCAGCGTGAGCGACGGCGACAGCGAGGCGGCGCGTTTTGAGATTTTGTAATTCATAAAAATGCGGCGAAAGGATTACGAGCAGGACAAGGGAGTGCAAGAATGAATTCCCGCCGGGCGCGCTGGCCGACGAAAGTCGCGATCAAAAATTTTTGTCTCGGGTATTTACAAACGTGTTCGCAAATGTGCATTATCCGAAATACCTGCGGCGAAACTGTTCATGCCACAGGTGAGTCAAACCTGAAACAAAAGGCAAACAACATGGCTAAAGCAGCTAAAAAATCCGCGAAGAAACCGGCCAAAGCAGCCCCGAAGAAAAAGGCCGCCGCCAAAAAGAAGTAGTCGGTCGCTTCACATTGTGACCTGGTTTCCTGGACGTGCAAACGCAGGAAACCAGGCTGCAACAAACGTTCCGGTTCCCGCCCTCCCGGTTTCCCCCCCCATTCTTCTCCACCCCATGAAACTGAAGCAAAGCCAGATTTGGAAACAAGGTGACCAGTATTTCCGCATCGTCCGGCTGGAACGGTTGGCCGTGGAATACAAGGCGATGCCGGGTCTCAACACGAAGAAAGGGACGCATCACGAGGTCACCAAAAAGGAATTCTGCCGCCTGCTCAAAGGGGCGACGTTGATGACCGACGTGGAGATTTTTCTTGCCCCGCCGGAATAATCGTCACGCCAATTTCCGGCTTCAGTTCAGCGATTTCAATTTCCGGCCTTGGGTGGAATCCTCCGCTGGTGAACCGGAAATCCTCCCTGCCGGTCAGTTGCCACCCGCGCCCTTGATGTGCTGCTGCACGAGGCGGAGGTCGGCCAGGTCTGCAGCATTGGCGGCCGGGCTGGCAATGGCCGTGCCGCTCTTGGGATGGCGCCATTTCCAGCGTTCCGCGTGCCCGTCGGCAAACGAAACCGTGGTGCCGCGCTGATGGCGGTCGGAGGGGACATCCAGCCAGTAGTCTTGGAAATAGGAGCCGAGCGGCAGCACGCCAAATGTGGAATCCCAGATGGCGTTTTCATGGGTGTCGATGAAGACAAACAATTCCACCGGCGCCCGGATCTCAGTCCATTTTCTGAAGTGGTTGTCCGCCCAGCAGTTGATGCTGTTGCTCATGTTGTAGCTGCGGTTGCGCACTTTTTCCGGATGATCCAAAACGGTGGAATGATCAGCGGGACAGTGATAGATCTCGGGATGTTGGTTGTACTGCCAGAGCAGCGAGGTGGTTTCATCCACGGGATCGGTGTCCAGTTGGGCCAGCGAGCGGCACCAGGTTTGTTTGTCCTCGCCCAGGCGCGAGCCGTTGCCACCGCCGACGTCGAAAAAATAGACAAAGTTGTTCGGCACCATCACGTCATTGTTATCGCCGGAATATTGCTGCCAGCAGACCTGCAGCTGCTTGAGGTTGTTCAGGCAGGAAATGGTCCAGGCCCGCTGTTTGGCCTGCGACAGCGCGGGCAACAAGATTGCCGCAAGGATCGCAATGATGGCAATGACGACGAGGAGTTCGATCAAAGTGAAGCCGGGTCTCGATCGGGATGAAACGAAACGACGCGCACCGCGGTTGCCCAATAAATAATGCTCTAGCCGAACCATAAGCCAAATCTGCTCTGCCAGAAACCAGCCGCCGACAGTGTACTCGCCTGCGGGAATTTCTCCAGCAGAAGTTTGCGGACTTTTGTTGTCAGCCCCGGAGAATCGCTTCGGCGGCCTGACGGACGGCTGCGGTGAGTTCGCGCGGCGCGAGCACCTTGGCGTCGCCCCCCCAGCTCAGGACCCAGCGCTGGATCTCCAGGAGGCTGGAAAGTTTCAGCCGCAGTTCCACGTCGCCGCCCTTCAACTCGCGCAGCGTCTGCGATTCATGCCATTTCTTCTCGCGCACGTAATCCGCCACGCCCGCCTTAAAGCGGATGACAACCTCATGCTGGCCGGCGCCGGAGTGGACCCCGAAGCTGTCGCGTAGTCGTTGTTCAAGGGAGAACTTCTGCGGGCGGTCAAAGCTCTTGCCGGTCGCTTTGACGGATTGAATCCGCGCCGGGGCGAAGGTGCGGATGTCCTGGCGCAGCTGGTCGAAGCCGAAGAGATACCATTCGCCGTTTATGTTCGCGAGATGGTAAGGATCAATGGTGCGCCGTTCGCTCTCGCTGCGGCCCGGCTTGCGATACGTCAGCTCAAGCTGCTGCCGTTGCGCGGCCGCCTTGGCGAGGGCATCGAAGATTTCCAGGTTGAGGATTTGTTCCGCGCGCGTGCGAAAGGAGATGGTCTGTTCCAGGTCGGGCAGGTTGAGCGAAATCGTATCGGGCAGCGACTGCTCCATTTTCTTGATCGCGCTGAGCAGGGGCTTCTCGAAGGTTGTGCCGCGATATTGCTGCAAGGCTTTTTCGGCCACGATCAGGGCGAAGAGTTCACCTTCGGTGATCTGCACAGTCGGGAAGGCGCTGACTTCCTCGGTGTAGTGATAGCCGAACCTGGCGCTGGCATATTCAACCGGCAGCTCCAGCCGGTCGCGCATGAACTCGATGTCGCGCTGGACGGTCTTGGTGCTGACTTCCAGAGCCGTGGCGAGCTGGGTGGCGTTGGGAAATTGGCCGGTTTGGATGGCCTGGTGAATGCGCAGCATCCGTTCCAGCGGCGGGCGCGAGGAGAGTGTCCGCGCCGGCTCCAGCCGGGGGCTAGAACTGCGTGAGACTGGGCGTGTCGCCGCCGGATGGATTCGAGTCGTCAATGACCAGGCAACCGTCAATTTGTTTGCTGCCGCCGGATTTGAGTACCACCACGCGTCGAAAGCCGCAGGTGCCCAAAATTGTTTTCCAGTCCGCCACCAGTTTTCCCAATTGAACTGGCGCGTAGTTCCAGCCAATCACGACCACCGCCAGGTCGCGCTTCTGGACGTTCAACTGGTTGAACACCAGGCCGACTTTTTCCCGCGGCAGCTGAAGCAGAAAACCGTGGTCGTCATAGCGCGGCTGGAGCAGGAAAGTATAGTCCCAGCTGGAGAACTGCAACACCACATTCGCCGCTTTTGCCTCGTGAAAATGGCGGACAGTGTGGCTGGATGATGTGGGGGAGGCGCAGCCGGTCAGCAGAGCCCCGGTCAGTGACAGTAGGGCAAGTGGTTTGAAGTGTTTCATGAAATGCGTCCGTCTCAAGACTGGTCATCGGACGGTTCGCGGGCGGTCTGAAGCGAAAAATGCCGGCCGGGATTTTTCTTTGCCGGCCCGCCGGTTTGCGCTATCCCATCAGCACTGAATCCGAGCATGACCACCGCCAACAAAGTCACCATCTTCCGCATCCTGCTGATCCCGATCTTCGTGGTGGAGGTGCTTTACTACATGAAGAGCGGCAACGAGGCGCACCGCTTCTGCGCCGTGCTGGCGTTTGGCGTGGCGGCAGTTTGCGACGGCGTGGACGGCTACATAGCGCGCCGCTACAACCAGCGCAGTGAACTCGGCGCGGTGCTCGATCCGCTCGCGGACAAGCTGCTCCTCGTCTCCGGCGTGGTGTTGTTCAGCCTTGAAAACCCGCATTTTGGCAGCATTCCCCTCTGGCTCACCGGCACTATCATCGGCCGCGACCTGGTGATCCTGATGGGCATGGGCGTGATTCACATGACGGTGGGGAAAGTGGTGGTCCGACCGTGTTGGCTGGGCAAGGTGGCGACCCTGCTGCAGATCATCTGCGTCGCGTGGGTGTTGCTCAAATGGGACGCCTGGCTGGACGTTCGGTGGTTTTTTTTCTGGGCGCTCAGCGCGGCGATCTGCACCGGAGTGTCGGGATTGATCTACGTCTGGAACGGCGTCCAGCAGTTGAGTTCGCATCCGGCGAGTTGTCCGACGGCGCGGCAGTGAAAAGGCGTTGATGAAAGGATCAGACCGTCCAGCCTTCAAGGCAGCCGGCCGCGATAAAACTTGGCCGGGAAGTTCGTGGCGGGTTCCGCAAATTGCAGGAGATTGTTGACCGGCATGTTGGTTGCCAAAGGCGTCCAACGCGCGAGGTTGGTGGAAGCTTCGACCACGTAGTAGACGCCATTCAACCCTTGCAGCGCGAACTGGAACACGCCGTTGGTGCGTGTGGGAGCAACCAGCGTGATCGGCGGCAGGTTCGTAACGAAGGTGGAAATTTCCAGAAAGGCGATCTTGTTGTTGACCGCGCCCGCGCTGTTGCCGACGGTTAGACGGCCATCGTTCACAGTCACAATGCCAAAGCCTTCCGCCCAGCGCGTGGTGGTGGTCTGCGCGCCGCTCACGACCAACACACCTTCGGCATTGAGCTGGAAGTTGCCGTCCACAAAGTCCGCGTCGCCGGCCACGATCCGCACCTGGTACGTGCCGTTGGGGATGGCGATTTCCCACGTCGTGCCGCCGCCGGGTTTTTGCAGGTGGTTGAACGTGTCATAGCGCGCGTCGTAAAAATTCGTCGAGCTGCGCCGCCGGCCATTGGCTGTGTTGTCCACGTCCCAGCCGTAGCTGAAACCATTGCCCCGATTGCCGAACACCAGCCCGGAGTCCGGCAGATAACCGGCGAACAAGGTCGCGCCATTGGTCTGGAAGTTGACTTTCGCCGACCAGACATTCGTGCCGAGCAACGTTTGAATCGTCACGTTGACGGGCGCGGAGGTGCCCATCGCGCCGAAGCTGTCCGAGGCAATCGCCCGCAGCGCAAACGTGCCGACGGCGGCGTTGGCCCAGGTAAAATTATACGGCGGCAACGCGTCGTCACCGAGTCTGGTCATTTCGCGCAGGAACGACACGTTGGTGATGCCGCCGTTGCTGGCGCTGGCCGTGGCCAACATGGCAATGCTGGTCGGAGACGTGAACAGCGAGCCGTTCGCGGGGGCGGTCAGCGTGATGGTCGGCGAAATGTTCGTCGCGACCGTGACGATGACGTTGTCGAGCACGCCGGTGTTGAGCAGCGAATTATTATGCGCGGTGACCGCGAGGCCGACGTTGATCTGGCTGTTCATGCCGATGGTCACGCTGCCGACCTGCGTCCACGCCACGCCATCGGGAGAAACAAAACCTGTGAAGCTGCTGCCTGCGCGGGTGAGGCGCACCCAGTACGGCGCGGTGTTGAACGGCCCGGCGGTGTGCGTGCTCGCTCCGCCAATCGAGTTGCGATACTGGAACGCCGTGGCGTTGGCGTACGACGTGAACATGGAAACGTGCGCCGAGGTATTTCCCAAAGTCTCGCGGAACATCACGCCGGCCTTCGCCCAGCCATCGGTGTTTTGGAAGGACACGACGTGGGCGGTGACGCTGCCGTCGCCGGTGAGCGGTTGGTAAACGTAATGAAACGCGTCGGCATTGTTCCAGATGTCGTCGCCACCGCCGATCACAGTGAATTGTCCACCCGCGTAAGTCGCGTTGCCGGCCAGTCCGACACCGCCCACGTCCGTGTGCTGCCATGGCAACGGGAGCGCGTTGGTCAGCGACGGCAACGACATGATCCAGCTCACGATGACGGCCATCGCGCCGGCGTCCACGGTGTTTTTGGCGAGCGGTGGCATTTTGATCGAGGCGAGGCTGTTGTCGCGCTGGTAGAGAATGGATTTGTTCGTGTCGGCGGGAGCGACGACGTAAGCGCCCGAGATGCCCAGATTGTTTTGCACCGCGCCGCCGATGATGCCCTGGCTGTCCAGCGGCGTGTCGAACCGCGCGTCGAAGTTCGCCTGCACGCCGCCGTTCGGACGGTGGCAGTGCGCGCAATTGGCGTCGAGGTAGGAACGGGCGCGGAGTTCGAGTGTGGCGTTGGTGTCGGAGACGTCGACGAGTTTTGAGTAGCCGGGAATTGCGGCCTCGCTGAGAGTCGTGCTGAAAAGCCCAACGTGATTCCACGCACGCAGCTGGTTGTCGGTCACGCCGGTGGCGGGGTAGCCAAAGGTTCCGTTGAGCTGCCGCGTCTTCACGCCCAGCACGCCGCCCGAAGGAATCGTGTGACAGGTCAGACAATCCTGGCGACCCGGAAACGACCAGACTTGGGTGCGAACACCCGTGGCCGTGGTGATCGTGATGTTCTCGTTGGTCAGGTTATTCACGAGGTCGGCATCGCTGTAATCCGCCCGCCACTTGTAGCTCGCGCCGTAGACAAGTCCGTTCGTGCCGACCACGAGGAGGCGGGTTTCGAGCCGCTTGACCACGGCGGGATTGGTGTCGTTGACCGGCAGATCAAAATTTTTCACGAACACCGTGCCGCTGGGAAAAGTCCATTCCCCATTGGTCGCGAAGGTGATCGTGGTGTTGGTAGCCAGCGCCAGCCAACGCGCTTTCACGGTGCTGTCCGACCACAGCGGCGAGTTCACCGTGTAAGGAACCAAAACCGGATTGGGCGCAAGCGTCGTGAGATTGGTGAACGCACCCGTCTGCGAAAGCAGGGTCGGCAATGGCCGGCTCGCCACCGGCGAACCCGCCGACAGTTTGAAAATGCGCCCGCCAATGCTGCTCATCTGGCACAGGTAAAGTTCATTGCTTGCGTCGAGGCCGAACGAGGAAAGCCCCGTGTAATCCGAGCCGGAGTTCGGGCCGCTGCCCTTGGGCAAGGTGGCGATGGCGACTTTGGTCGCGGGCGTGGTGCTTTCATTCATGTACCAGATCGTCCGCGTGACGTTGTCGCCGAAGAGGTAGCGCCCGCCGAGTTCCGCCGCGAATTCGCTGCCGCGATAAACGTACCCGCCGATGACCGCCTGGCCTTCCGCGTGCGTGTAATCCAGGATGGGCCGTCGGTTGATGCCGACGTAGGGCGGCGTGAGATCGCCGTTCAACCCTTCGATGACGCTCCACTGAAAGTTCAGGCCGCTCTCGCCCGCGCTCATCAAGCTGATCTCTTCGCGCGCCCCCGCACCGACATCGCCGATGTAGATTTTCCCGGTCGGCGGATCAATCGTCATGCGATGAGGACTGCGCAGGCCGAGACAGTAAAATTCTTCGAGCACGTTCGCCTGGCCGACGAAGGGATTGTCGTTCGGAATAAAATAATTTGCCGTCGTGCCCAGCGTCGGCTGACGCGGGATGGCGTGGCTGATTGCGCCGCCGCGTTGATCCACGTCAATGCGGAACACGCCGGAGAAAAGATTGTTCACGATCTGCTGCGTCGGCGCGCGTTCGTCGTCGCCGTCCGTCCAGTAGAGGAAGCCGTTGGTTGGATGGAAGAACATGCCCCCGCCATTGTGCCAGACGCTGTCGCCGATCTGATCCACGAAGACGAGTTCGGAACTGAGCGCGGCCACGCCGTTGCCGACCACGAAGCGCGACAACCGGTCGTGATATTTCCCGATGACCTGTTCCGGCGGACGCGCGGTCGGACTGCCGACCACCGTGCCGGGCGTTACCCAGGTGTAGTAGAGAAACATGAACTTGTTCGTCGCGTAGCCGGGATGAAACGCCAGCCCGAGCAGCCCGGAATCATCCCAGCCCTGGCATTGATTGCTCAGGTCAATGACGAGCGTCTTGGTCGCGATGTTGGAGTTATTGACGAACGTCCACACGCGCCCCTCACGTTCCCAGGCGCACAACAGATTGGTGCCCGGCACCGGCAGCACGCCGAGGAGGTTGGTGAAGTTGAGATTGGGAAATGCGGGCACCACCGTCCAGTTCGCGGGGACGACGGGCGCGGTTTCCGGCAGCAAGTTGTTAAGAAACGCGCCGATGGCCGGGCGGGCGGCCAACCCGTAAGGCTGCGCCTGGCACCTCGAGAAGGTTGCAAACACGAGGAGCGTGCAAAGAGTAGCCTGGAGAAACGACGGGGTGCGACAGCAATTCATAAACAGAAACGGGCAGGGATAAAAAATGGCCAGGCGGGCTGAATCATGTAAAAACTTTCCAAGAGAGTAGCATGATTGTCAGCCTTTGCACGTCCCGAATACAGACGACCCAGCCGCAACGAAGGGAGCGCGGACCGCCGAGTCCGCAAGTTCCGGTGGCGCAGCGGGGTGCGG
>JANPGB010000056.1:0-2499 GCA_031423695.1 Verrucomicrobiota bacterium | reverse complement strand
GTCCCGGCAGCGCACCGCCGTACGACCCCCCGCGAAAGGGCGGCGCTCTGCCGAGACGTCGCTACGGAGCCAAGGTTGATGGTGAGGAGGCAGCATTTTTTCCAGCTCAAATCCCCTCACCCCAACCCTCTCCCCGCTTTGGCGGGGAGAGGGAGTCGGTGCCGCAAGATCGCCGGATCACGGGACTGCGTCAGCCGGCGCGGGCGCTTCGTGGGCTGTAGCGGCAAACACCGCGCTCCACTCGCCCCAAATTTCCGCCGGTGCGATTTACGCGCATCAATTGAGGGCACGCCACGGCTCGGATCGTTGGAACTGTTCCAACATGCGCTCACACTCATTCACCAGATCAGGACGATTGGCCTTCGCGGCCAGATCCTTCGCCGTGCGCACCGTCGCGATGGCGTCGGGAATGTTGCCGGTTTCCGCGTAAGCGGCCGCGAGCGTTTTTAATTTCACCGGATCATTCCCGCCGGTCAGCGCGCTGGCGCGTTGGGCCATCGGAACCGCTTGCGGGCCATTGCGAAAATCCGCTTTGGCCGCCGTGGACAAAATCCAGGCCAGGCCGTCGAGGGCATCGGGGTAATCCGGCTGAATCAGGATCGCGGCGGCGTATTCACCCATGGCCTCGCGCGTTTTCTGCAAGTGCGCCAGCGCCACGGCAAATTCAAGGTGCGCCTTGGGATCACTCGAATGACTCCCCAACTGCTTTTTGAAAAGCACAGCGGCCTCGCTCCATTGCTCCTTCTGGTTGAGCGCCAGAGCCAGGTTGAATTCCGTTTCAGCGTTTCCGGGCTTGAGTCGCAAGGCCTCGCGAAGTTGCGTGGTGCCTTCGTTCACATCGCCCTTTTGGAGCAGCAAAATGCCCAGATTATTGTGCGCAATCGCCAGTCCGGGATCTATCTGCAAGGCGGCGTTGTAGTGGTCAATGGCCGCGTCGAACCGGCCGAGCGTATGCAAAATCCGGGCGAGGTTGTTGTGGGCGACGGCGGAATCAGGGTTGAGTTTCAGCGCGTCAGTGTAATGCCCGATCGCCTCGTCATATTTTTTTTGCTTGCCCAGCGCGATTCCCATGAAGATGTGGGTCTGCTCCTGAGTAGGCCGGAACCAGAGAGCCTTTCCATATTCGGCCACGGCTTCATCCAGTTTCCCCTGCTCGTCCAGCGCGTTGCCCATGTAAAAATGCGCCTCGGGATAATTCGGTGAGTACCCCAAGGCCGTCTGATAATGCTGCATCGCCTCCTCCCATTTGCCTTCCCGGGCGAGCAGGCTTCCAAGCATGGTGGTGGCCAGGGCATTCCGTTGCGTGACTGCGGCCGTGTGTTTAAATAGCGTGCGGGTGTTTTTCCAATGACTCAGTTGCACAGAGGTTGCCACAAGCAACGCCACTGCCACGACGACCGACAGACTTTGACTCACCCTCCGGCGGGTGATGAATTCACCGGTGAGCCACACCAAGGGGACGAATAATCCGACCAGAGGCAGATAGGTATAGCGATCGGCCCAGGCTTGATCACCCACCTGCACCAGTCCTATGACCGGCACCAGCGTGCCCAGATACCACAGCCAACCCACGATCAGGTATGGCCGCTGCCGGAGATTTTTGACGGCGAACAGGCTCATCGTCGCGAGGACAAGGATGGCGCAAATGAGGGTCACTGCCGGAATCTGCAGTTGATATGGATAGTACACCGCCAAATTTCGCGGGACTAACATCGCGACCAGATAATGATTGTACGCAACCAGCACATGGGCGATCCGCTGGGAGATTGGCAGGCCGGCCGTGGAGACAATGGCAATTTCCTGCGCCGACATCGTCAGCACGCAAGTGAGGGCAGACAAGGCCAGCAAGGGAACTTTCTCCCCGACCAAGCGTAAAACATCTTTCACCTGCCATCGGTCACCTTCCCTTCGATTGAACGGCCAGTAATCCAGCAGCAGCAGCACGAACGGCAAAGTCACGCCCATCGGCTTTGCCATCAGGCAGAGGACAAATGATCCCAGCACAAAAAGATACCGGGCCGGGGAAGGTTTGGCGGCATAGCGGGCGTAGAGCCACAGGGTCAGCATCCAGAAAAAGCCGCACAGAACATCCTTGCGTTCCGCCACCCAGGCGACGGATTCCACATGGAGCGGATGCCACGCAAACAGCGCCGCCACCGCGGCGCTGCGCCAGCCAGCCTTGGTCAGGCGATGCAACACCAGAAACAGAAGCAGCGCGGTGGCGATATGCAGCAGGACACTGGTCAGATGATGACCGCCGGCCCGGGCGCCGTAAATCTGGCAGTCCAGCATGTGCGAAAGCCACGTCAGCGGATGGTAATACGTCTTCTCTCCGTGCAGATTCCCGAACGCCCAGCCCACGCCTTCAGCGGTCAGTCCAGCCTTCACGCGCGCGTTGTCGGTAACGTAGTCGTTGTCGTCGTAGTTGACGAAGTCGTGCGTGGCGACGCGCGAATACACGCCCGCCGTCGCGAGGACCAACCACAAGATGACAACCCA
>JANPGB010000055.1:0-10817 GCA_031423695.1 Verrucomicrobiota bacterium | reverse complement strand
GGTCGCGCGCGGCGATGCGCCGAGCTGGATGAAATCCTTCACCGCGATCTTGTAATGGTCCGGGTCGCGCGTGGCGCAGACGAGGTCCACGATGTAATCCTTCACCTTGTCGTCCACGTAAATGTCGTTGATGATTTCGCGGGCCTTAAGGATTTGCTGCGGCGTGACGACGGCGCTGCAGGTGGGCGTGCCGCTCGTTTTCGCCATCACTTCGAGAATCTGTCGCTCCTCGGCGCGCGACGGGTAGCCGATCTTGAGCTTGAGCATGAAGCGGTCAACCTGCGCCTCGGGCAGCGGATACGTGCCTTCCTGTTCGATGGGATTTTGCGTGGCGAGCACGAGGAACGGTTCGTCGAGTTTGTAGGTCTGGTCGCCGATGGTGACCTGCTTTTCCTGCATGGCTTCGAGCAGCGCGCTCTGGACCTTGGCCGGCGCGCGATTGATTTCGTCGGCCAGCACGAGGTTGGCGAAGACCGGGCCTTTGCGCGTGGTGAAGCCGCCCGATTGCGGATTGTAAATCTGCGTGCCGATGACGTCGGCGGGCAGCATGTCGGGGGTGAATTGCAGGCGCGAGAATTTCACGTGGATGCACGCGGCCATGGATTTGACGGCGAGCGTCTTGGCCAGACCGGGCACGCCTTCTAGCAGCACGTGGCCGTTGGCCAACAAGCCGATGACCAGCCGCTCGGTCAGATATTGCTGGCCGACGATGACCTTGCCGAGTTCGTTAAACAGCGGGTGCGTAAAAGCGCTGGCTTCCTTGACCGCTTCGTTGATGGCGTTGATTCCTGTGCTCATAATGTTTTCGATTCTACGGAAACAAAGACAATGAAGCCAGCCGGAGTGTTCAAGGAATTTTTCGTTGGCACGGATAACCAGAACCGCCAATCTTCCCGCCATGAATACGAAACGTCTGCTGCTCTCCATTGTCGTCGTGTTCGTTGGCATTTTCGCCTCGGACTTTCTCATTCACGGGGTGTGGTTGAAAAGCGATTACGCCGCCGGCGCCGGCCTGTGGCGGCCCGAAGCGGAGATGCAGAAGTTTATGGGCTGGCTGATGCTCGGCCAGTTGCTCGCGGCCATCACCGCCACGACCCTCTATGCCAAGGGCTTCGCGGAGCAGGGTTGTCGAATCTGCGCAGTGATGTTCGGGCTTTTCATGGGCTTGTTCATGCAGGCGAATACGCTCATCACTTATGCGGTGCAACCGATCCCGGGAAGCCTTGCGGTGAAATGGTTCGTGGCGGGCGCGGTGCAAGGCGTGCTGCTGGGCGTGCTGATGTCCGTGGCCTATAAACCGAAATCGAGCGCGGGCAAAGCAGGCGCGTGCGCCGACCGCAAGTGCGCTTGAACACAGACTAAAATCGCCGCCTGGCCTCGGCAATGTCACGGCCAATCTGGGCTTTCAACTCGTCCAGGGAGGCGAACTTCTGCTCGTCCCGCAGCTTGGCCGCGAAAGTGACTTCCACTTCCTGGCCATAAATTTCCCCGACAAACTCGAGCAGGTGAACCTCCACGCGCAATTGGGGCGTCGGGTTATTTACGGTCGGGCGCAGGCCGATGTTCAACACCGCGCGAAAACTCTTTTTAGCGACGCTGGCGTGCGCGGCATAAACCCCGTTGGGCGGAAGCAACAAGCCCGTCGTGTCCAGGTTCGCCGTGGGGAACCCGAGCTGGTGGCCGAGATGATCGCCCTGCACAACCCTGCCCGCGAGTGAATACGCACGCCCCAGCATCTGACTGGCAGCATCGAAATCACCGGCACGGAGGGCTTCACGGATGCGCGTGCTGCTAACCACTTTGCCGTCGAGGGAAACCTCCGCCATGCCGTGGACGGTGAACTGGAGTTCTTCGCCGAGGATTTTCAGCAGCGCCACATTGCCGCTGCGCTTGTGGCCAAAGACAAAATCCGCGCCGACGCAGATGCTCTGCACCCGCCCCAGATCGCGGACCAGTCCGCGGATAAAAGTTTCTCCAGTCTGCTGGCTGAACGCCTGGTCGAACTGAATTTCCAGTAAGGCGTCCGCGCCCAGGGATTTGACGGTCCGCAGTTTTTGCGGCTGGGAATAAATCAGCGGCGGCACGCGGTCGGGCGCGACGATGGAACTGGGATGCTTGTCGAAGGTGACCACCAGCGCGAGGCCGTCGTGTTTCCGCGCATCGGCGACCGTCTGCCGGATGATCTGCTGGTGGCCGAGATGCACGCCGTCAAACACACCGATGGCGAGGCAGACCTTGCGGTCGCCGCTGCCGAGTTGGTTCGCAGCGTGAATGACTTTCATCTTAGGACATCGCCACCAGCTTCAAAAACGGCAGGACGCGCTTTTCCAGTTCGCCGGAGGTGAGTTTCAAAATCTCATCCAGCGGCTTCGCGTCGGCAACATCGAACTTGCCGGACACGCTCCGGCGCAGCGTCGCGAGATGCGCGCCGCAGCCCAGTTTGTTGCCGAGGTCGTGGGCGACGCTGCGGACATACGTGCCTTTCGTGCAGGCAAGCTTGAAGGTGCCGACCGGCTCGCTGTAATCGGTGAAACGAAAGTTGTAGATATGGACCAGGCGCGGCTCGCGTTCCACCTCGATGCCTTTGCGCGCGAGTTTGTAGAGCGGCACGCCGTTCTTCTTGATCGCGGAAACCATCGGCGGCACCTGCATCTGGTCGCCGATGAAGGAGGCGGCGGCGGCGTTCAATTCCTCGAGCGTCATCGGCATGACCGGGAGCGACGTGGTGAGTTCGCCGTCGGCGTCGTAGCTGTCGGTGGCCTCGCCGAACTTCATCGTGCCTTCATAGACCTTGTCGTCGGACATGAGCTTCTCGGAGAGCTTGGTGCCGCGGCCGAGCACGATGATGAGCAGGCCGGTGGCGTTGGGATCGAGCGTGCCGCAGTGGCCGACCTTCTTGATGCCGAACTTGCGGCGGATGGCGTCTACGACATCGTGGGAGGTCGGGCCGCTGGGTTTGTCCACGAGGAGCGCGCCGTCGAGCGAGGAGAATTCTTGCATGAAATTACTTGGCGGCCTTGATCGCCTTTTTGATCGCGGCGATGACTTTGCGCTGCGTTGACAGCGGCGTGCCGGCGATGCGCGCGCCCGCCGCCGCCGGATGGCCGCCGCCGCCGAATTGCCCGCAGATATCACTGACGTTCACCAGGGCGTTCTTGGAGCGGAGACTGACGCGCGTGAGTTCGGGTTCAATCTCCTCGAAGACGCAGGCGACGACCACGGGTTCGATGGCCCGGATGTGGTCAATCAAACCTTCGGTGTCGTTGCTCTCCGCGCCGGTGCGGGCGAGATCGGCCTGCTTGAGCCAGAAATAGGCGATCTTGTTCTCCTGGGTCAGCCGGAAGTGACTGTAAACGTGCTTGAGCAGCCGGGCGCGGGACAGCGGGTAGCTCTGATAAACTTCGTCGCAAATCTTCGCGAGGTTCGCGCCCCGCGAGACGAGTTCGGCGGCGGTGTGATAGGTGCCGGGCCGCGTGGTCGGGTACTGGAACGAGCCGGTGTCCGTCGAGATCGCGGTGAACAGACAGTCGGCGATCTGTTTGGAGATGGGCCAGCGCGCGATTTTCAGCAGCCGGTAGATCAATTCGCCGGTCGAGGGTTCGCGCGGCGAGATCCAGTTCACGTCGCCGTAGCGCGTGTTGCTTTCGTGGTGGTCAATGTTGAGGAGCAGGCCGCGCTCGGCCACGCAGTCGCCCACCCTGCCCAAGCGTTCGAAGCTCGCGCAATCGGTGGCGATGACACAGTCAAATTTCTGGCCCGGCCGGGGTTTTTGAAACAGGCCGTCGGGGTCGAGAAACTTGTATTTCGCCGGCGCGGCGTCCTCGTTCCAGCAGCAGACTTTTTTACCCTCGGCCTGCAGCGCGAGCGCCAGCCCCACCTGCGAGCCGATGCAGTCGCCGTCCGGCCGCATATGGCCGACGATGCAGAAAGTCTCCCGCTCGCGGATGACTTCGAGAATCCGGTCAATGACTTTGGGGTGGCTTTTCACTCGGGGGTTTCCGGGAGGGGGGCGGCGCCGGAAGGGGGATTTTGTTCCAGCTCCTCGAGAATCTGCATCACGCGATTCCCGCGCGCGACGGTTTCATCCCGCACAAACCGCAGGACGGGGGTGTATTTCAGGACGATGGCGCGGGCGACGGCGGACTGGATGCGGATGCGGTGGTCGGCCAGCCGCGTCAGGCCGCGCTTCTGTTGGTCGGCGTTGCCGAAGATACTGACAAAGACCGCCGCCGACTTCAAATCACCGGCGAGTTCAATGTCGTTGACGTTGATCAGGCCGACTTCAGTGACATCGAACTCGCGGCGGATGGCTTCGCCGATTTCGCGCTTGAGCAGTTCACGGACTCGTTCTTGGCGGACGGAGGGCATAAAATTTAGCGTCTAGGATTTGGCGTCTGGGTGCTGGGGCCGCATTCGGGCGTCTTCCCAGACGCCAGACCCCAAAACCCAGATCCGATGTTCACAGCTTCGCCGCAGTCTTTTCCACCGAGTAACACTCGATGGCGTCGCCGACCTGCAGGTCGCTGAAGCCGTCAATGCGGATGCCGCACTCCATGCCGGCGCGGACTTCGTTGACCTCGTCCTGGAACCGGCGCAGCGACTGGGTGATGCCTTCGTAGATGATTTCCTTGCGGCGGCGAATGCGCACCTTGCCCTTGGCAATGCGGCCGGCGCTGACGACGCAGCCGGCCACCGGCATGCCGCTGGAGAGCTCGAAAATTTTCCGCACGTCCGCCGAGCCGACGATGACGTCCTTGAGAATCGGATCGAGCAGGCCGGCCATGCCTTCCTTCACCTGGTCAATCAATTCGTAGATGATCGCGTAGAGTTTGATCTGCACGCCTTCGTGCTTGGCCTTGTCCGCCACGCCGCTGTCCACGCGAGTGTGGAAGCCAAGGATGATGGCATCCGAGGCGGACGCGAGCGACACGTCGGATTCGGTGATGGTGCCCACCGCGCTGTGAATGATGTCGAGCGCGACCTTGTCGGCCTCGATTTTTTTCAACGCCTCGACAATCGCCTCGACGGAACCTTGCGTGTCCGCCTTGACGACGACCTTGAGCACCTTGCCCTGCTGGCCTTGCAGCGTGGCGAAAAGATTTTCCAGCGTGACCTTGGAACGGGCGGCTTCCTGGCCCAGCAACCGCGACTCGTGCTCGCGCTGCTCGGTGAGATCGCGGGCGGCTTTTTCGTCTTCGACGATGATGAATTCCAAGCCGGCTTCCGGCACGCCGTTCAAACCGAGCACTTTCACGGCGACGGACGGGCCGGCTTCCTTGAGGCGCTTGCCCTCCTCGTTGATGAGCGCGCGGACGCGGCCGTAATGCTCGCCGCAGAGGATAACTTGACCCACCTTGAGCGTGCCTTTGCGCACCAGCACCGTGGCGATCGGGCCGCCGGGTTCGAGACCGGACTCAATGACGTTGCCCTTCGCAAGCCGGTTGGGATTCGCCTTGAGTTCCAGCAAATCGGCCTGGAGCAAAATCAATTCAATCAGCTTGTCCACGCCCTGCTTGGTCAGCGCGGAAACTTCGGCGAAGATTGTGTCCCCCCCCCAGTCGTCAGGCACCAGGCCCTTGTCCTGCAACTGCTGGCGGACCTTGAGGACGTTCGCGTTCGGATGGTCAATCTTGTTGACGGCCACCAGAATTGGAACCTTCGCCGCCTTCGCATGGCTCAAGGCTTCGAGGGTCTGCGGCATGACGCCGTCATTCGCCGCCACGACGAGCACGACGATGTCCGTGACGTTTGCACCGCGCGCGCGCATGGAACTGAACGCGGCATGGCCGGGCGTGTCAAGGAAGGTGACCTGCGCGATTTCTTTTTTGCGCTCCGGATGCGGGAAGGAAATGGTGTAGGCGCCGATGTGCTGCGTGATGCCGCCAGATTCACCCGCCGCCACGTTGGCCTTGCGGATCACGTCGAGCAGCGAGGTCTTGCCATGGTCCACGTGGCCCATGATGGTGACCACGGGCGCGCGCGGCTTGAGGTCTTCGGGCTTGTCCTCGATGTCCGCTTCCACCTTCTTGACCACCGCGTGAACGACGCCGCCGCCGCGTTCGCGTTTCTCGACTTCAAAACGCACGCCGTACTTGGCGCAGACTTTTTGTGCGACCGCTTCTTCAATCGCCTGGTTGACGTTGGCGAACACGCCGGCCTCCATCAGGTCGGCGATGATCTTGAACGGCTTTTGCTTGAGCTGTTCGGCGAGTTCGCGCACGACGATGGGCGGCTTGATGCTGATGACCTGCGCGTCAGCGGGCAGGGAAATCTTGGGCACCTGCGGCTCGGCGGGCTTGCTGGGGCCGCCGCGCTGGGGGGGAAACGGAGGACGCCCACCAGGACCACTGGGGCCACCGCGGAAAGTGCGTGTGTCTCCTCCACGGTTGTCGCCGCGGCGGACAAATTCAGTGCGGCCCGGTTCAGGCCGGCGGGCAGGGCTGGCCGGCGGTTTGACGACGCCCGGTTTCTCGCCCGGTTTCGGGGCGCCCGGCCGGGTCGGCAGATTAACAAAGCCGACTTTCTCGCCCAGCTTGGGGACGGCGGGCGGCGGGGGCTTCGGCGCCGGCGGCGGGACGATTTCAGCAACCGGAGCTTCAGCCGTGGGCTCGGCGGCCGGGATTTGCTCCAGCGGTTCCGGGGCGATGTCCGCGGGCTGGGGCGCTTCCTCCACGGGGGGAACCACCACAATCACGGGGGCCGGCGGCGGGGGCGGCGCGGTGATGACGACCATCGGCTCGTGGACAAGGACGGGGGCCGGCGCGGGCGGCGGCGTGGCCGGCGCGTTCAGCTCCGGATGGTCTTTACGGATTTCTTCCTCGAGGTATTCGGCGGTGATTTTATCGAGCGAACTTGACGCCACCTTGGCGGCGGCAATGCCCAGCGTCTTGGCCTTGGTGAGAATCACCTTGTTGTCCAGGCCGAGCTTTTTTGAAATGTCGTAAATCCGAACGGGCATAATTTATTTTTTCACCGAACCGCATCGCCACAGCAGCTTGCACGGCTAGGCCGTGACCACGGCGCCATCGCCACCCAGTTGAATCTTCTTGCGCTCCGCCTCGTCCCGCGCGGCCTTCAAAACCGCGCCGGCCTGATCGCCAATCTGAGGCAGGTCGGAGATGTCACTCTCATCCGCCGACAACAAATCCTCGAGCCGCGTCAACCCGGCGTGAACCAGCGCATCCGCCTGGTCGCGGGCAATGCCGGGAATCGCCGCCAGCAACTCCACCGCCTCGGCCACCTTCTCGTCGAAACCTTTGGTGACAATGTATTCCGCCTCGATGTCCACCTGCCAGCCGACGAGCTTGGAGGTGAGCCGGGCGTTCTGGCCGCGCTTGCCGATGGCGAGCGACAACTGATCCTCGCTGGTCAGGATGCGGATGCGTTTGCGGGCCTCGTCCACCTCCAACCCCTGGAGCTTGGCGGGCGCGAGCGCGTTGGTGACATAGGTCTTGATGTTTGCGTCCCAGCGGATGATGTCCACCTTCTCGTTGTTCAGTTCGCGGACGATGTTCTTGACGCGCTGGCCGCGCAGCCCGACACAGGCGCCGACCGGGTCCACTTTTTCGTCGCGGGTCCAGACCGCGAGCTTGGTGCGGAAACCGGGTTCGCGGGCGATGCCTTTGACTTCGATGGTGCCGTCGTTAATCTCAGAAACCTCGAGCTGGAACAGTTTGATGATGAAGCGCGGGTCGGCGCGGGACAAGATGATCTCCGGCCCGTGCGGCCCCTGCTCGACCGCCTTGACATAGCAGCGAATGCGTTCGCCGATCTGATATTCCTCAATCGGCACGCGTTCACGGTTGGGCAGCATGGCCTCGTATTTGCCCAGGTCCACGATGACGTCCGAGCGCTCGAAACGTCGCACGGTCCCGCTGATGATTTCCCCGACCCGGTCCTTGAACTCCGCGAAGATAAGCGACTTTTCCGCGCGGCGGAGCTGCTGCATCAAAGCCTGTTTGGCATATTGCGCGGCGATGCGGCCGAAGCCGGTGGGGGTGACTTCGAGTTCGACCTCTTCCGCAATCTGCGCGTCCGGCTTCACCCGGCGGGCATCGAAAACGGAAATCTGGTCGTGTTTGGAAATGACTTTTTCGGAAACGACCAGCTTGGCGTAGGCGCGAATGTCGCCCGACTTGGGATCAATCTCCACGCGCAGTTCCCGCGCCGGGCCGACGGCTTTCTTGGCGGCGGATAAAAGGGATTCCTGTACAGCCCCCATCAGGACATCGCGGCTGATGCCCTTTTCCTTTTCCCAGTATTCCAAGACGGCTAAAAAATCGGCGTTCATAACTTTATCCGAACGGCAGCTGACAATCCCATGAGGGGAACAAAAAAGTCGGCAAGTTTTACTTTTCCGACTTTGGCGCGCTGGCAGACCAGCAAATCTTTACCGTTCGTTGACACCTTAGAAATTTCCACCGGAGCCGTCAAGCCGCAATTCCCGGGGGCGAGCCGGCCTGACCGCGCAATGCCCCTCGCCCGGCCGCCGCACCCCACCCGACCCCGGCCCTCCCTCCGGCGCGGGCCAAATAAACCAAATAAACTCTTGCACTGCCGGGACCCGCTACCTATATTGCGCGCTCTTTTTGAAAGAAACTCTGATTTATGCGACGTCCAAAAGGTATTAAAACGAAGAAGTCCGTGGCCAAGCGATTCAAAATCACCGCCAGCGGAAAAGTCCTGCGCGCAAGCGCCGGTAAACGCCACCTGGCGCAAACCAAAAGCCCGAAGCGCCGGCGCAATCTCCGGGGCACCACCACGGTGCATCCCACGGACGTGTATCGCATCACGCAGAACCTCCCGTTCAGCCACTGATTTTTTCCCGACACCATTCAACTGACACAAATTTATGCGAGTTACCAACGCACCAGCCTCCCGCAAACGACGCAAACGGATGATTACGGCAGCCAAGGGCTACCGGATGCGCCGCTCCAAACTGTACCGCTACGCGTCCGACGCCGTTGACCACGGCCGCCAGTACGCCTACCGCGACCGCCGCGTCAAGAAGCGCACCTTCCGCTACCTCTGGCAGATCCGCATCAACGCGGCCGCCCGCGCGCTCGGCATGACTTACAGCCGTTTCATGGAAGGCATCAAAGCCGCCAACTGCGAACTCGACCGCAAGGTGCTGTCCGACATTGCCGCCACGGACGCCCCCGCGTTCGCCAAGTTGGTCGAACTCGCCCAGAACGCGCTCAAGACCAAAGCTTCGGCCGCCAAGGCCTAAGCCTCGTTAATCTCCATCGGAAAACGGGCGACCCTGAAAAGGTTCGCCCGTTTTGCTTGTTGATGGGGAACTCGTCGCGCTGCGACGCGTCAGCGCCGCGTTCAACCGCGCAACCAAGGCGTAAACTCGCAGCGCCACACAAAACCATTTCCCAATCCGCGCCCCTCTGCGTTAATCTGCAGTCAACTTGAAGCGCATGAAAAAACCCACTCCAACCTCCCGCAGCGGACGGTTCGCCAGCGGCCCGGCGGCGGACGTCGCCCAATTCACCGAATCCATCTCCTTCGACTGGCGGCTCTGGAAGCATGACCTCGTCGGCTCCATGGCCCACGCCACGATGCTGAAAGAAATTGGCGTGCTCTCGAGAAAGGAATGCGTCGCCATCATCAATGGCCTCGACCAGATCGGCAAGGAGATCAAAGCCGGGAAATTTTCATGGAAGCCGGAGCTCGAGGACGTCCACATGAACCTTGAAGCGGAACTGACCAGGCGCGTTCCCGCGGGGGCCAAACTCCACACCGGCCGCTCGCGCAACGACCAGGTCGCCCTCGACATCCGCCTTTGGTTGCGCGATGAAATCACCGCGTTCGCCGGCGAGATCAAAGACCTCCAGCGCGCCCTCGTCGAACTCGGCGGGAAAAACTCGGACGTACTCATCCCAGGCTACACGCACCTGCAACGCGCCCAGCCTGTTTATTTTGCGCATCACCTGCTCGCCTATGTTGAGATGCTGGATCGCGATACTCAGCGGCTGCTCGGCTGCTTCGCGCGCGTGAACGTCTGCCCGCTCGGCAGCGGCGCGATTGCCGGCAGCACCCTGCCTCTCAACCGCGAACTCGTCGCCAAATTGCTCGGCTTCGTGGACGCCAAAGGCAAGGCGCGCCTCACGCAAAATTCCATGGACGCCGTGAGCGACCGGGATTTCGCCGTGGAGTTCTGCTCCATCGCCGCGCTGCTGGCCGTGCACATTTCGCGGCTCGCGGAGGATTTGATTCTGTGGGCGGGAGCTGAATTCAACTTCATGAAGATTGCAGATGCCTACACCACCGGCTCGTCGCTGATGCCGCAGAAGAAAAACCCCGACATCGCCGAGCTCGCGCGCGGAAAGACCGGCCGCGTCATCGGCAACCTCGTCTCGCTGCTCACGCTGTTGAAAGGCCTGCCGATGACCTACAACCGCGATTTGCAGGAGGACAAGGAACGGCTGTTCGACACGGCGGACACCGTGCGTGCCTGCGTCCGGCTGATGGCCGCGATGCTGGCAAATACGAAAGTGAACGCCGCCGCCTGCGCCGCCGCCGCGCGCGACCCGCAATTGCTCGCGACCGACCTCGCCGATTATCTCGTGCGGAAGGGCATGGCGTTCCGGCAGGCCCATCACGTCGTCGGTGCCGTCGTGGCGCACAGCGAGAAGACGGGCAAACCGCTGGATCAACTCAAGCACGCGGAACTGCAAGCCGTGGACAAAACCTTTGGCCGCGATGCGCTCGGCATCTTCAAACTGCAACGCGCGATGGCGAAACGGAATCTGACCGGCGCACCGGGAACGAAGGAAGTCGCGAAGCAACTGGCGAAGTGGCGGGAACTG
>JANPGB010000054.1:0-4351 GCA_031423695.1 Verrucomicrobiota bacterium | reverse complement strand
CTCGCGCATCCGGCGGCGGTCATTTACGGGATCAACACGCTCACGGCCTTGAGCTGTTTTCTCTTTGTCAGCCTGGTCCGCGCGCAGCATGTCGTGGCGCAGCGCGAACCCATGACGCTGGGCAGTCTCATTGCTGGCTTCAGGTTTGTGTTCACCAACCGCATCATTCTCGGGACGATCACGCTGGACATGTTCGCGGTTTTTCTCGGCGGAGCCACGGCGCTGCTGCCGGTGTTCGCCAAGGATATTTTGCGCTCCGGCCCGTCGGGCCTGGGAATTCTCCAGGCCGCGCTGCCGGTCGGCGCGGTGGCGTGCTCGCTCTATCTGGCGCATCGTCCGCCGTTGGAGAAGGCGGGCCGCGCGCTGCTGTGGGCGGTGGTGGCCTTTGGCGTGGCGACGGTTTTGTTCGGCCTGCTGAACGCGCCGACGCTGGGCGGCTGGCTGTCGGATTCCGTTCCGGGGCCGGTCTGGTTCTGGTTGTCATTCGCGATGCTGTTCACCTGCGGCGCGGTGGACAACATCAGCGTGATCGTGCGGCAGACGCTGGTGCAAATCCTCACCCCGGACGAGAAGCGCGGCCGCGTCTCGGCCGTGAACAGCCTGTTCATCGGCACGTCGAACGAATTTGGTGGCTTTGAGTCGGGCGTCGTGGCGCACTGGTTCGGGCCGATGATGGGCCACACCATCGCGACCGGTGCGATTATTTCCGTGGTCACGGGCGGCGCGGGGACAATCCTGGTGGTAATGGCCGTGGCGCTGATTTGGCCCGAGATCCGCAATTACGGAAGACTCGACGCGCATTGATTTGTCATCCAATTGTGACCCGGTCGTCTTTCGGTTGTAACCCTTGTCTGCGATTCGTTTGGCCGTCAAATGACACAAACGTTGGGCCACCTGCAGATTGAAACAGTCCGGTTGCACCCAGGCCAGGAACACCCGGCCGCTGCTGGCTCCTGGCGCTTTGTATACGTGCAAAGCGGCGCGGCGTACTGGCTGCAAGCCGACCGCAGCCGCCCGCTGGCCGAGGGCGAATTGGTGGTCCTCAGCCCGGACATTGCCGGCAGTGTGCGCGCCAGCCAGATCAATGATGTCGCGCTGCACACCTTCAGTTTTATGCCCGAGCTGCTGGGCGGTTTTTTCACGCTGGCCGAGCGGCATTTTTTTGAAACAAAAATCGCCGGCAATTTCCCCGACGCGCACGTTCTTCCCTCGACCCATCCGGCCGCGCGGCAACTGGCCGCCATCATTGTCTCTGCGGAGGAGCCGCAACCGCTGGTGCGCCGCGCCGCACTGCTCGGTCTGGCCGTCTCCTTTTTCAACAGCGGCCGCGCGCGGCTTCACCTGCCCGCGCCGCGCGCTTTGTCCGCGCGGCACCGCTTTCAGCAGCTCATCTCCAGGATGCCCGACACCGACCTGGTCAATCACCCGCCGGAACAGCTCGCGCAGCTTTGCGGTTGCAGCCCGCGCCATTTCAGCCGGCTCTTTCACCAGCAGTTCGGCAGCTCCGTCCGCGCCCGGCAGACCGAGCTGCGTCTGCTCAAGGCCCGGCAGCTTCTGCGCAACCCCGGCCTGCCCGTCGCGCAGGCGGCGGCGGACAGCGGCTACCGGCATCTCGGCCTGTTTAATTCCCTGTTCAAAAGAAAATTCGGCATGACGCCCACTGAATGGCGGCAGCAGCGAGAAAATCCGGCGTCTTGCTGAACGAACCAGCTTCTGCGGTCGGCTCCGTCACGGAATCGTAACCTCTCCGTCATGCGGCTGCCATTTCACGACCCTAGCATTGGCGCATGAGTTTGAATCGCATGTGCAGATTGCTGCCGCTGGTGTGGTGTTGCGCGGCCACGGCCTGGGCGGCCACGCCGCTGGCGGAAACGCGCTCGACCCTGGAGAAGTGGGTGGAAACCCGGCAGTTGATTTCCAAAACCCGGAGCGACTGGCAGACGGACAAGGAAACCCTCGAACAAACCGTGCTGCTTTATGAGCGCGAACTGAAGTCCATTGATGACCAGCTGTCCAAGGTTTCGACCAACAACACCCAGGTGGCCCGGGAAATGACCGAGGCGACGGCGCTTCAGAAGATTTCCAACGAAACTCTCGACGGCATGCGGCAGTATGCGACGCAGCTCGAAGCCCGTGTGAAAAAGTTTGCGCCGCAACTGCCCGTGCCGCTGCAAGACATCCTCAGGCCGCAGCTTGCCCGGCTGCCCGCCGATCCGGCCAACACCAAGATGCTCGCCGCCGAGCGCGTGCAGGTGCTGGTCGGCGTCCTCAACGAACTCGACAAGTTCAACAACTCCGTGAACGTCTTCTACACGGAGAAGCGCAAGAATCCCGCCGGCGATGAAGTCGCCGTGCAAACCATCTACGTTGGACTGGGCGCGGCTTACTTCGTAAACGAAGCCGCTGATTTCGCCGGCCCCGGCACCCCCGGCCCCAATGGCTGGGAATGGGCGGTCAAGCCGGAGATTGCGTCCTCGGTGCAGGAGGTCGTGAAAATTTACGGCAACAAGAAGGCGGCCCGCTTTGTCACCCTGCCGGCCACCGTTCGCTGAGATCGCCAACCCATTTTTCCGATGACAAAATCGCATATAAAAATCTGCCTCGCCTTGTTGCTCCTGGTGCCGTTTGCGGCCCGCGCGCAGACGTTGGAAAGCGTCCAGTCCGGCGCGACCGAAGATCTCCAGAAGGCCAGCACCGAACTCTCCGCCGTCCGGCAGGAGATCGAAGCCGAACGCCTCCCGCTCGCCCGCAAGGTGACCGAACTGGAGCAGGCTCTCAGCAACCGCCGCGCGGAACTGGCCAAGGCGCAGCGCTTCCAGGAAAATCAACTCGTCGAGCTCAACGCCCTCAAGGCCGACGCCAAGCGTCAGGCCGACGAGGTCAAATATGTTGATTCATTGATCGCCGAATACGCGCGCGCCTTTCGGTCCCGGCTGAACTTCATCGAGGAGCCGCGTTACAAAACCATGCTGGAAACGGTGGACGCAGCGGCGGGCGCGGCGGATCTGGCGGCAAATGAAAAATTCGCGCGGCGTTCCGCGCTGCTCACCACGGCGCTCGACCGCGCGGAAAAAGTACAGGGCGGCGAGGCTTTCGAAGGCAAGGCGCTGGACAAACAAGGCCTCGTGCAGTCGGGCAAAGTGGTTGTCTTCGGTCCCGTATCCATGTTCGCAAGTTCGTCCGGCACCGCCGCCGGTTTGCTGCAACAGGAGTTGAACAAGGCCGATCCCACCATTGCCCAGCTCGACAGCCATCTCGTGGACGCGAGCCGCACGCTCGTCAATTCCGGCACCGGCGAACTGGTGCTCGATCCGACGCTCGGCAACGCCTTCAAGCTGTCCGCGATGCAGGAAACTCTTTTCGAGAAATTCGCCAAGGGCGGACTGGTCATGATTCCGCTGCTCGGCCTCGGCCTGGCCTCGCTGATCCTGGCTTTTGTGAAGTGGCTGCAATTTTCCCGCGTCCGGCTCGCCAGCGAGGCGGATCTGCAAACGGTGCTGGGACACATTGAAAAGAACGACCCTGGCGCGGCGCTCAAACATGCTCGCAGCATTCCCGGAGTCGCAGGTGATCTCCTCGCCACGGCGGTGGAGCACGTGGACGAGAAGAAGGAATATATCGAGGAAGTGCTTTACGAAAAAATGCTCGGAGCGCGCACCCGGCTCGAACGCGGCCTGCCGTTCCTCGCGCTCACGGCCACGACCGGCCCGCTGCTCGGCCTGCTCGGCACGGTCACCGGCATGATCGCAACCTTCAAACTCATTTCCAGTTTCGGCAGCGGCGATCCCAAGATGCTCGCCTCCGGCATTTCCGAGGCGCTCATGGCCACGGCCACGGGCATGGGTGTCGCGATTCCCGCCCTGTTGCTGCACGCGTTTTTGAGCCGTAAGGCCAAGAGCATTCTGGGCAGCATGGAACAAACCGCCGTCGGTTTCGTGAACGGCGTGCCGCAGGAAGACAAACCCACTTTCGCCTGAAACCTCAAACCTCAAAAAGATCATGAACGAAATCATTCAAACGATGTGGCACACCTGGACCACGGGCGGCTGGGTCATGGGTGCGATGGTGGTCTTGTCGCTGGTGGTCTATGCGAGCGCGGCGCACTTGTTGATGATGGCTTATCATCGCGGGCTGACCAAGGCCACGGATGCGGCCTTGCGCAGCTGGGTGGCCAAGCCGGAGAGCTGTCCGAAAAGCGTGCGCGAAGTGGTGCGCTACACGCAGGATGAAATTCATTCCGTGAAGGACATCGAAGGCCGCTTCCGCGAGATCGAGGCTACGCAGGTCACGGATCTGGATCGCCGCATCTCCTTCCTCAACGTGCTGGTGATTTCCGCGCCGCTGTTCGGAC
>JANPGB010000053.1:0-4530 GCA_031423695.1 Verrucomicrobiota bacterium | reverse complement strand
CGGGGATGAAACAAGACATGACAAAAAATGTCATGTACCAGGTGAACCGCGCCGAATAATAAGGCCAGGCAAAAAGAATTCCGCCCAGCATGTAAACCAGCGCCGCTCCTTCGTAAGTATAGCTGCGCCGATAAAGCCAGCCGCCCAACACCATGCTCGCCAGCGTCAGCAATAGACTCAGCGGAGTGGTGAGACTCAGCTGGCTTTTGGGCCAGAGGGGTTGGTTAATTTTTGCGAGCATTGGAAAATGGTTTCACCATCCGGGAGGCGATGCCCGGATTGCGGCACAGCAATTCCGTTTCATGCTCGCGGCCTTTTTTCCCCTTGGGCCGGGTCAGGATGTGCGTCGGTTCGTGCAGGCCCACCCAGCGCTCCTCTTTTTTGTAGGTGTCACCGTTCTCATCCACCACGTAAATCACGTCGTAGAAGGCCAGGGTGGACCACAGGTAGAGATAATAAAACAGGGGGATTGCCCCGACGATCCATAGAAATTCGCAGATGGGAATGGTGTGCCCGGTGAACCAGCCAAAGATCGGCACCCGGATGATGAACAGATCGCGCCCTGCCGGAAATGTCCAGACATACAGAATGTCGGCAATCAATTCAAAGCCGAGGCTTAGGATCAGGAACAGCACTCCGGAGACGTAGAAGAAAAATCTCCAGGTGGCAAAGCGGAGGATCACGCGGTAGCGCACTGCCAAGATGGTCAGCACCCCGTAAAACGGCGCCAGCGCGGCGGCATAGGACCACCGGCCAAACCAGTCAATCCGCAGCGGTGCGCCCGGTTCGAGGATTGCAGCCGGATCGTTGGTCGCTTGGGCAAAGCCGGAGCAGTGGAAAAAGCAGGAGGACAAAAAGACATACAAGAAGATCAGGGTGCGATTTTTCATCGGATGAATTCTCTTGGGGTCATTTCTCGCCCGGTTCTCCTACACGCTATTGTCCCGCTCGCCAAGTATAATTCTGCTGGCGCGCGAAAAAGGGGGACGTGATTACAGTCGGGTGCGGGCGTAGGTCTCCTCCACGTTCTCGTCGTCGTCCTCGTCCTCGAAATTTAACCGCCGGGGTCGGAGTCGAGGACGAGAACGACGACTAGGACGAAGCGCTGCCAGCGAATCCCAGCCTCACCCGCTTTTAATCCCACCGCGAAAAGTCCCGGGCAGATTCGTGGTTGACGTTGCTTCGCGGGCCAACTCATGCCACCATTTTTCTGGTTTGATGAATTCAGAAGTAGTGGAACCGACTGTCACGCCCTTGCTGGCGGGCTACCGCCCGGCGGGCGGCGCGTACGATGAAATGCTCGCGGCCAAAGGCGGGCCCCGTCCGCATTGGGAGAAGTTCATCGGGTCGTTTGAAAAGCTGGGCCTACCCGAACTCACCGCGCGACGCGATGTGGCGGCACGAATCCTTCGAGAGCACGGCGTCACCTATAACATCTACGGCGACACGCGCGGGCAGGGCCGGCCTTGGGCACTGGATCTCGCGCCGTTGATCATTCCGCCGGACGAATGGCAGCAGGTGGAAGCCGGCCTGGCCCAGCGCGCCAAGCTGCTGAATTTGTTGCTCGCCGATTTTTACGGGCCGCAGCAGTTGTTCAAGGAAGGCATTTTGCCTCCGGCCTTGCTGCAGGCGAACCCGGCTTTCCTGCGGCCGTGCCACGGCATTGTTCCGGCCAAAAATATTTTCCTGTTCCTGCACGCGGTGGATCTGGCGCGTTCAGCGGACGGGCAATGGTGGGCGTTGTCCGACCGCACGCAGGCGCCGTCGGGGGCGGGCTATGCATTGGAGAACCGCATCGTGTTGTCGCGCGTGCTGCCGGATGAATTTCGCGAGGGTCACGTCGAGCGGCTCGCCAGTTTTTTCCAGATCATGCGCAACTCGCTGCGCAGTCTGGCCACGCGCACGGTGGCCCAGCCCAACGTGGTGCTGCTCACGCCCGGACCGCACAACGAAACGTACTTCGAACACGTCTATCTAGCGCGCTATCTCGGCTTTCAACTCGTGGAGGCGGGTGATCTGACCGTGCGCGACCGACGGGTTTTTCTCAAGACGCTCGAAGGGCTTCAGCCCGTGGACGTGATTTTACGCCGCACCGATGATGCGTTTTGCGATCCGCTGGAACTGCGGGCGGATTCTTTTCTGGGCGTGCCGGGGTTGGTCGAGGCCGCACGCGCGGGGAACGTGGCGCTGGCCAATGCGCTCGGCAGCGGCGCGGTGGAGACGCCCGCGTTGGCGGCATTCTTGCCCGGTCTCGTGCGGCGGTTGCTCGGTGAAAAACTCAAGCTGCCCTCGGTGGCGACGTGGTGGTGCGGCCAGGAAAAAGAGCACGCCTATGTCCGTGAAAATTTGTCGAAGCTCGTGGTGAAGCGCGTGTTCTCGCGCGGCATCAACAGCGAACCGCTCTTTGGCGGCGGGCTCACGGAAGCGGAGCGGGACAGGCTTTTTGCGGAGATGCGCGACATGCCCTTCGATTTTGTGGCGCAGGAACGGGTGGCGTTGAGCACGTCGCCGGTCTGGGAGCACGGCCGGCTGGACCCGCGCCCGGTGGTGTTGCGCGCCTATGTTTGCGCGACGCCGGACGGTTTCAAGGTCATGCCAGGTGGATTGACCCGGTTCTCCAATTCGCCCGACCGGTTAATTGTTTCCATGCAAAGCGGTGGCGGCAGCAAGGACACCTGGGTGGTCACGGACGGGCCGGTGAATCCGCTCTCCCTGCTGCAACCGAAGACGCAGATTGTTCGACTGGAGCGCGCGGCGGCAGACGTGCCGAGCCGGGTGGCGGACAATCTTTTCTGGCTGGGCCGGTATGCGGAACGGCTTGAGGACACGGTGCGGCTGCTGCGCTGCGTGCTGGTGCGGCTCGCGGGGGAAATGGGTTCGGAAGAAACGCCCGACCTGGCCGCGCTCGTCCGGCTGGTGGCGAATCTGGATTTGTTCCCGGCGAAATTTCGCGAGCGGCACACGCTGGCGGCGGTCGAGCGGGAAATCTACCTGCTGATTTACCAGCCACACCGGCTGGGCGCGGTGCGTGAAGTGCAGGGGCGGCTGAGTCAGATCGCCTTCACGTCGCGCGACCGGTTTTCCGCCGACACCTGGCGCATCCTGAGCAAGCTCCAGGCGGACGCGCGTCCGCGTCCAGGTCGTGTGCCGATCTCCGAAGTGTTGGCACTGTTGAACACGCTCATCGTGGACTTGGCCGCCTTCGCCGGGATGGAAATGGAAAACATGACGCGCGGTCATGGCTGGCGGTTTCTCGACATTGGCCGGCGGCTGGAGCGGGCGACGAACATCATCACGCTGGTACAGGGCGCGTTGAAGGTGGAGCCGGTGGACACGGGCGCGCTCGAGCCGGTGCTGGAAATCGCCGACAGCGTGATGACTTACCGGCGGCGCTATTTCGCGCAGCCGCAGTGGGCACCCGCGCTGGATCTGCTGCTGGCTGATGAAAGCAATCCGCGCTCGCTGGCTTTCCAGTTGAACGCGCTTGCGGATCATATGGCCAATCTGCCGCGCGACGGTGGTCGCGGCCGAATCGGTGAGATCAGTCAGATCAAGACGGTTATTGTCCGGCTGGAGAACGCGGATTTTGCGGCGTTGGCGGAAGCGCAACTGGCGGGGCGGCAGCATCCCGTGACGGACTTGCTGGAGCGCGTAACGGTGGAACTGCGCGGTTTTTCCGACGCCTTCACGCATCAATACTTTAGCCATGCCACTGCGCAGGTGAGTTAACATTGTGCGATACGAAATCACCCATCGAACCTCCTACGCCTACTCGAGCGATGTGTCCGTGTCGCATCACGTCGCCCGCCTCGCACCGCGCACGTTGCCGACGCAACAGTGTTTCGCGTACGAGCTGACGGTGCTGCCGCAGCCGGCGCTGCTTTCTGCCCGGGAGGATTACTACGGAAATCGCGCGACGTTTTTCACCGTGGCGGGTTCACATCGCACGCTGGTGGTGACCGCGCGCAGCCAGGTGTCGTTGTCACCCCGCGTGCTGCCCGCGCCCGCCGCCACGCCGCCGTGGGAGACGGTCCGTGATTTGTTTCGCCGCCACGATGCCGCGCCGGGCACGGATGTGCAGGAGTTTATTTTTCCGTCCGTGATGATTCAGCGGCTGCCGGAACTGGGCGGCTATGCGGTGGAATCTTTCATGGCGGGGCGGCCGCTGCTGGAGGCGGTGCTGGATCTGACTCGCCGGATGTTCGCCGATTTCACATTTGATCCGAAGGCCACCACGGTGGCGACACCGCTCGAGCAGGTGATCAAACACCGGCGTGGCGTCTGCCAGGATTTTGCGCATTTCCAAATCGGCTGTTTCCGCGCGCTAGGTTTGCCGGCGCGGTATGTGAGCGGTTATCTGGAAACGCTGCCGCCGCCGGGCAAGGCGCGGCTGGTCGGCGCAGATGCGACGCATGCCTGGGTCAATGTCTGGTGCGGGGCGAGCCTCGGCTGGGTCGGGTTTGATCCGACCAATGGCATGCTGGTCGGAAACAATCACATTTTTACTGCCATGGGCCGCGATTTCTGTGA
>JANPGB010000052.1:0-5106 GCA_031423695.1 Verrucomicrobiota bacterium | reverse complement strand
GTTCTGTTCAAAAGCGTTGAAGCCGGCGCCGGTGGTGTGATCGTGCCCGTCGGTATAACCGGCTACGTTGATCCAGCGTGTGAGGATGCCGCTGCCCAGCAGTTCGGACGGCTGATAATTTTCAGGGATTTTGCCGAAGTTTCCCACGAGCCACGGTGCCTGGCCGACGTCGCTGAAGGTGATCGTCAGCCCGGCGGGGTAGGTGTTTGTGTTCGGGGGCGGGGGCGTGCTGGGTATGATTTGAATCGGACCGAGCTGATAATTTTGCCGGACCTGGTCAGGCGTGAGCACATGGTCGTGGACGCGGACCATGTTGAGATAGCCCGCGAAGAAGGCGACGCGCTGACCGAAGGCAGACTCGCGCTGGCAACCGAGGTTGATCGGCTCATTGGCGAAGGTCGCGAGCGGCCCGCCGAGCAGTCGGTAGTGGCGCAGAGTGCCGTCCGCATAGAGTATCGCAGTGTTGTTGCCGTCGTAGGTGTAAACGAGATGATGCCACGCGTTCGCGATCGGCACGGGGTTCCAACTCATGTCATCGTTCCAGTGCGACGCGCCGCCATAGCCGAGATTGCTGCCGAAGCCGAACGAGCAGTTGCGGCGCATCTCTCCGCGATGGGCCATCGACACCATTGACTCTTCATCCCCAATCGAAGGATTGAACACCCACACCTCAATCGAGCGGTCGCTGGCACCATCAATGTTGGTGACGGAGAGCGGCCCCTCGAATGCGCTGGCGCCATCGAATTGCACTCCGGGAACTCCCGTGCCATACACGTTCGTGACGTAGCTGGGGTTTCCCACGGAAGCAAAATTCCCCAGCGTGCCAAAGTTCGTCCACGTGGTGGACGACACACTTTCTGGACGCAAATCCACGTAGAGCGTGCCCGCGTTTTGCGGCGACGCCCCATTGGAGATGATGTTGAACTGCCCGAATGATAGGGCTGCGGTTGCAACAAAAAAGGCTACGCCAAATACACGTTGAGAATTCCGAACGATATTCCAATTCTTCGGCATGAGTTTGGTTTTCATATATCGGCTGTTGGGCGCAAGGTCGGCAAGCCGTCGGCTATGGTGCCGGCGAAGGCCGTGTTCGCGTTATTTTCTCCAACCACATAAGTTGTCGTGGCGTTCACCGTGCTTGCGCCGGCCAACGTCGTTCCAACTCCGGCGGACGAAATCTGTGGGGAAACATATAGTATTGCCAACACGAGGAGCGTCCACTGGATGATGTGAAATCGGGAATAACTTTTCATAGCCTTCAATACAGTTGTAGCCGGAAGAATTCTGCCGGTGCATTAACAGTCGTGGAGTTGGTCGTGGAGAAGTTTCCGTTGCCGTCGAAATCATTGGTGGAAGCACGAGCCCATTGCGCGGTCTGCGTGACCAGATTGGATGAACTCAAGACAAGGAACTGGGCGTTCGGATTTCCGCCGGTGCCGTGCAGGACGACGCTACCGCTGCTGCCCAACAAGCCAATGCTGCCACCAAGACTGATGCTTTGAATCACCGGCGCTGGCGGGTAGGCCAGAGCGAAGATGTCGGCGGCGGACAACACTTCGTCGTAGATCCGGACATCGTCCAAGTTGCCGTTGAGGATGACGGGTGCCGGCAACCACGTGGCCCCAATTCGTAAATGGTTTGGCGCGGTGCGCGGGCCGGTGGCGCCTGTGCCGGTGAAATTCAAAACGCCATCAACATAAAGTTTGACCATGCCCGTGTCGGAATTGCGCGTGGCCACCAGATGATGCCAGTTGCCATCGTTGACATTCACGGTGGTGTAGAAGGTCGTGTCCGGGTTGCCGATACCGATGGCGAACTTAGAGTTGAGCACGGAGCAACCCCAGTCGGCCGAGACGCCGGTCACTTCGCCATCCACCAACCCCATGCCATTATACCAAGCGCTGCCGGTGCCGGTGTTGGTTGTCCTGACCCACATCGCCACGGTGAAGTTGGTCCGCACCACAGGTGGGATCACCACAAATGAAGAGGTTCCGTCAAACTGGGCCGAATATGTGCCGACCTTGCCTGGACCGTAGAGCAGGCCTCCAACCGGCACGCCGTCGTTATTATTGCCGCTGGAATCGAGCGCGTTCTGTTCAAACCGGTAATACGCGATGGGCCGGCCAATGGGCGTTGCACTGACGGGGACAGAATTGCTGCCTTCGCCGGCCCCGGCAATCGCGGAGATCACATAGTAGTAAGTTGTGCCATTGACGAGGCCGGTGTCAGTGTAGTTGGTGGTGACGGGACTGGCGATGGTGGGATAAGAACCGCCGCTGGAGGCTGACCGCTTGACGTTGTAACTGGTGGCCCCGGCGACGGCGTTCCAGTTCAGAACAATTTTGCGATAGCCCGGTGAGGCGGTCACATTTCCCGGCGCAGCCAGCGTTATGCTGTTGAGCGTCGTTCCGCTGGCAACATTGGAATAAGACGAAGGGCCGTGACTGTTGCTGGCCCGCACCCGATAAAAAAAGGTGGTGGCAGGGGCGAGACCGGTGTCGAAATAGTTTGTCTCATTGGCAGCGGCAAAACCAATCTGCGTGAACGTTACGTTGTCCGAAGAACGTTCAATCAGGAAAACAGATTCGTTGGTGGAATTATCCGCCCATGTCAGATTGATTTGATCTGCTGCCGCACCGTTGGCGGTGAGATCGCTGGGCGGCGGCGGCGGCGGGCCTGTGAGCGACGAAAGATAGGCACCCGCCCAAAGCTGGCCAATCAGGATTTGCTGGTCTGCATTGTAGTGGACGATGTCGTAAAAGCCCGACAGCAATTCAGTATGATCCGTGACTTTCACGAAGAACACTCCGGCGTCCTGCGCCACCAAGTCGGTCATGCCCTTGTTCACCAACGCCACGCCAGCGGGGTATGCGGCAAGAAGTGGCATGGCGGGATTGATTTCCGTGAGGATGAAAGTCATCTGCGGCGCATTCAATTCAGTCCGCAGATCCCTTACGAATTCCTTGATGTTCGCGCCATAATTCGCCGCGTTTTGAAGTGTTGCATCACCGGCGTCGGCCTCACCTTGCAACCAGAAGCAGGCTTTCAATCGCGGCGCGTATCCCTGGTCGCGCAAATGTTGCAGTGATTGATTGATGAAGTTGAGCAGGATGGGATAAAGCCGGTTCGCCGATTTTTTGAAATCCACTTCCAGGCCGGCAGCGCCCACCGCGTATTTGATGATGGCAAATCCGGCGGGAGTGTGGAGTTGGTCAGCCACGTCAGTTCCCATCGAGAGTTCCGGCCCGAACCCGTCGTAATTTGCGTAACCGGCGCCCGTGGATGAGAGGCGAGCGGGACTGCCTGCGGTGTAGATCGTTTCATTGAGCTCCTTAATCTTGTAGGAGAATAAAACATTGGTGTTTGGCGCATCCGCGTAGTGCCGTTTCGTGGGATTGAGAGCGCCAGTATAGGCACCGTTGCCCTTGGCGTTCGATTGTCCGGAAACAATATAAACATCAATGGGCGTGCCGTTGGTTTGGGCGGGGACTGCACTGGCCGTCAGCCGGATATTGTCCACATCGAAATACAAGTCGGCTCCGGAATTGGGTTCCTGACCAAGAGTAATGACCAGTTGCTCGCCCGCGCCAACAGGATTTGGGCCGCTGGTCAATGTGCGTTTGGAATCACCAAACTGCCCCGCCGGGACAATGTGGCCGTTGAACCCCGTCCAGTCACCTACCAGTTTCCCCGAGGTGGTGCTGACGTTGATGTGAAATCCGCCCCAGCCCGAAACCGCGTTGCCACTGCGATTGCCCACGGCGGCAGTGAGGGTGTAAATCGTGTTAGATTGGAGGGTCGTGGACAGGGTCTGGTGAATCGTGGCACCGCCCACCGCGTAGTGAACTTTCGCCCCGTTAATTCCGCTGGTGGTGCTGTAAAAGCTGCTGCCACCGGAGGAGCCGGGTGCCAGCAATCCCTTCGTTCCACCGCCCGCATAAGTCCAACCGGTTGGCGCGGTGGTGCGATTTTCAAACGTGGGCGCATTCGCTCCCTGAATCGCGTCCGTCTCGAAACTGGGATTCGTGACCGGCACCGTGACTTGAGCGCGCAAACCATTCCCGAATGAAAACAGGCCGACAACAGTGACCAGTGAAATCCACAGGCAGCGGTTGCGTCCTATGCCCTGTAAAGAACAGGGGCTGATTGGGTGAGAATTTCGAACGGTATTCCAATTCGTCGGGATGAATTTCATTTTCATACATCAATTGGCACTCCGGGCGTTGTGTTAGCGTTTCAGTCGGTAGAACTGAGCGGCTTTGGCGGCCGAGTTCGTGTAAGGACTACTTGCGCCTGCCACGTCTGTCCACAGTCTGGTCACCACGTCGTCAGCGCGTTGCAGTGTGTAGCCAGTTACTGGCCAGCGCACGATGACGTTCGTGCCGTCCGCCGCAATCGTCAGCACCGGAAGAATCGGTGCAACCGTAAGGCGCACGTTGTCGAAGAACGTGGAAGCCGGTGAGGCGGATGCATTGTGGTCGGTGCTCAAGCGCAGCATCAGCGCCTGGCCGATTAGGTTCGTTGACACCGTGTTGGTGTTGGCCGTGAACACGACTGTTGCGTCCTGAAAAGTTCCAGAGATTGGAAGGAAGGAGTCTTGTTGCGATGCAATTACGGTTTCGCCGGCAAGCAATTGAACCTTGTAGCCAGAGAAAATGTTGGACGTATAGGCGTAGCTGTTCAGCGGCCGGCCTATGGCGACTGAGAGCGTGTAGATGGTATCGTTCGCAAGATAAACGTCGGGCAGCACTTGTTGCAGCGTCCCAATTTCACCGGGCTGATTGATCATATAGGCAAGCTGCCTGCCTAGTCCCGGCGCTGGAAGCAGTCCGCCGGTATTGTCAGCAGCGCTAGCGAACGCGTCAGCTTGGGGATTGTAAATGCCGCCGTTCGGCGCCGAAATGATCCAACCAGGGGCGCTAGACGATCCGTTGTCAGCCAATACATTGGTTTCAAAGCTATAGTTCTGCACTGGCGCAGCGCCAACAACCACCGGCGGCGGGTTCGACGCAACAATCGTCGGAACCAGCGCGCGGATGGCGTGGAACCATGTGTCCCCCATCAAGTCGTAGCCGGTTTGGTTCGGGTGAACAGCGTCGGGCAACA
>JANPGB010000051.1:0-12628 GCA_031423695.1 Verrucomicrobiota bacterium | reverse complement strand
AAGTTCCCGGCGTTCTGGTGGAGTAAGAATCAAACGTTTGGTCGCCACGCACCGATCTTATCAGTTGCGTGGCCACTATCAATGTTACATTGCACTAGGCCCTCCAGAGCCGGTCAGTAGGCGATTTTGTCGGCCTTATTTTTCCATTCCGCAAAGGCGGTCAACGCTTCTTTATGCAGCAGTTGTTTCATGGGGATTTTCCGCCGGGAAATCGGGGCGGCCACTTCGCGGTAGATGAAATCGTCATCGAACCCGATTCTGGCTGCGTCCTTGCGGGTGTTGCCGTAACAAACCCGTCGGAGCCGGGCCCAGTAAATGGCGGATAAACACATCGGACATGGCTCGCAACTCGTGTAAAGCTCACAATCGTCCAGTTGAAAGACAGCGAGCCGTCGGCAGGCATCGCGGATGGCGCAGATTTCAGCGTGAGCGGTCGGATCGTTGGTAGAGGTGACCTGATTCCAGCCACGCCCAACGATTTTGCCTTTGCGGACCACCACCGCGCCGAACGGCCCGCCGTGATTCCGCCGCATCTTTTGGATTGAGATGCGGATGGCATCGTGCATGAATTTATGATTCACGGGAAAATTTTAAGCCGGATCGGGACGGCGAGCAATTCATTACCAGTCCCAATTTCGCTGCAAACGGCCAAGGACATTGGGCTCGGCAGGGCCGCGGCAAGTCGTTGTTCGTGTGCCTCAGGGAGCTGTTCCGCGGCTCGGTGAGGCGAAAATCCTCAGATAGTCCACCTGCAGGTCGCCCGGAAATCCGCCGTTGGCGTTGATGGTGGCGACGTCCGGGTTGCCAACATAATTGCCGCCGACCGCCAGATTCATGAGGATGAAGCAAGGCTGGTCGAAGGGTGCCGGATACGCCGCCCCCAGGCTGCTCGTCCAGCTGGTCTGCGTTTGGTAGAGGTGGCCATCCACATAAAAAAGAAACGCGTGCTCGCTCCAGTCCAGGACGTAGGTATGGAAGTTGGTCGCCGAGCCGCCATCGGGAAAAGTGAAAATGGCCGTCGGGTCGCCATTGGTGCCGCCGGAGTGCAGGCTGCCCTGAACGCGGTTGAGGGAAGCGCCGCTGGTCTCCATCACATCGATCTCGCCACAGCCGGGCCAGCCAACGCTCGGGATGTTGGTTCCCAGCAACCAGAGCGCGGGCCAGAATCCCGTGCCGGCGGGACAACGCGCCCGCCATTCAAATCGCCCATACTTCCAGGCGGCCAGTCCCTGAGTCTTCAGGCGCGCAGAGGTGAAACTCAGACCGTTGGTGGCTTCCTTTTTGGCAACGATATGGAGCAGCCCGTTGGCGACGTAGGCATTGTCCGGGCGACCGGTGTAATATTGCAGCTCGCGGTTGCCCCAGCCCGGATTGGAGCCGCCATTGCCAAGGTCGTAAGTCCAGGTGTTCGGGTTGAGGCTCGTGCCGCTGAACTCGTCGCTCCAGACCATGTTCCAATCGCCATACGGCGCGGCGCTCGACAGGTTCAAATTGAGATCGTCAAAATAAACCGAGCCTTTCGAGCCGTCCGCGTCGCCCTGCAACACGATTTGATAGCGCACGAAATAAGTTCCCGCCGGCGCAACGAGTATCGAAGCGGTGTTGGTCAGGCTGAATGTGTCCGGGTTGTATTGATTCGTCACCGGCAAGTGGATCCAGGTGTGCTTCGGAAATCCGTTCGTCGTGATCAGGCTGGAGCGATAGAGCGCGAGCATCTTCGCGGTGGCATCGCGAAAGGAGACTTCGATCCAGGCCACGTTTTGGCCGGCGAGCGCGTCGGTTGCAATCATCTTGGCCCAGCCGTCCGCCGTGTAAGCGGCGCCGGGGCCGGAGATGTAATCCTGAATGAGACCGCTGTAATTGACGCTGCCGGTGAAGCCCGGAAACACCTTGAAATAATTGGAGCCACTGCGGGCGGCAGCCCCGCTCTCGTTGAAAGTGTTGCCCCAAGGCTGGCCGTACCACCTCCAGCCAATCAGATTCCGACTTTCGCCAGGCGCATCGGATTCAAAACCTGGATTAGTCAGAACATTCGCCGCCGCCGAGGTCGCCAAGACTGCCAGAAAAAAGAACAACTGGAGGGCGTTTCCACAATTATTATTCATGGCTGCTATGGATGGACTGGAATGGCATTCGCTGGCGACGGGCATTTGATTACCCTTTATTCCCGCCTTGAACTTTGCATGACCGGCTTTGGTTTGCGATCGATTGTGAACAAACCCCAGTGCTTTTCCGCGCCGAGTGGATTATTCGCATCGCCTTTCCAATCTTCGTCAAAGGCTTCGAAGAAGAAGGTGGTGATGTTCATTTTTCCGGCCCAGGCGAACAGGTCGTTATAGTAGCGCTTTTGTTTTTCCTCGCTGGCGCGCGGGCCAAACTCGCTCGCGACCGTGGCCCAACCCGCTTCCGTGATGACGAGCCGGCTGTGCGGCAGGGCATTGCGGACCGCCTGCAGGTTGGCGATGGTGAAGGGCATGGCCTCGTCAATGTCCTTGCCCTCCCACTCCGCGTAGGTGTGGACGGAGACAAAATCAAGTTCGTTGGCGAGGGCGGCGCCGTGATGCGCCCACCAATCGTAATTGTCGGCCACGGTCACTGGCTGTGAAATCGAGTTCTTCACTTTGCGGACATAACCGATGAGCGCATCCACCGACACCAGGTGGTCGTTCCAGTCCACGAGGCATTCGTTGCCCACCGACACGGCCACCACGGTGTTCGAGTATTGCTTCGCCAGCCGGATGGCCCGCTCGACTTCTGCGGCATTCGCGAGTTTGTTCGCTGCCAACTGCTCCGGCGGAAACGGTTCCCTGTGCCAGGCGCAATTGGTGTTGCTGACCTCGGCGGCCAGCCACGCCCCGAGCAGCACTTTCATTTTCAGTTTGTTGGACTCGATCAGCCGCAGCGTTGTCTCGGAGTTGCCCCGGGAATCATACAACCGGATCAAGCCAAAGTTCCCGTTCCGCGTCAGAATCTGGAGGTCTTCGAGGATTTCCTGGTCGCTGGGGTTGACGGAAGTGTCTCCCCGGTCGGGACGTTGCCCAGTGCGAAACCCCGAATAGCAGACCGCCCGCTTGATGCCGCAAACGAGGTCGCCGGATTTCTGCTGGAGGGGCGGTGGCGTAGATTTGGCGGCGGGCGCATCGGCGCCAAGGCATGGGCGTGCAAAGGTGGTGAGCAGGCAAACGCACACCGCCAGAACGCCAGCCAGTCCGGCGCCGGTTCGGATGACTCGGGCTTGTTTCATATCTTTATCTCGGGCTGGGGATCAATTTCATTCGCCGGGTCGCGGCAGGAACTAGAGGCTCAGGCCAACCTCAAGGCGCGCCACCTTGCCGGTCCGCTCAAAAATCTCGCGGCTGGTTTGGGCATCCAGATGCAGCACTTCCGTTTGTCGCCTGGCGCCGTTTGCCCGCAACACGGCAAGGGAGTTTTTCCGGGCACGTCGGAACACGACCGGCACCTGGCAGCAGGTGAAAGCGAGTTCGCCGGATTGCAGGCGCAGCAATTGTCTGGTGCCGGCCACGTCGTAGTAAGTGAATCCCGTTCGCCCCGTCACAAACTCTTCGCGGCGCAGCAGGTGGGGAGTGAAATGAATTTCGCCGTCCTTGACGGTGACACCCAGCTCGCCAAAGCGGCAGATCACGTCTTCTTTCACCTGGCCCGTGAGACCGGGTTGCCGCGCACCGCCTTGACCGGGCGTGTGCGAATACGGATCCATCGGAAACGCGCCGTAGTTTTCCGGCGTCTTGTAGTCGCCGATGCCCGCGCGGATGTCGTAATAAGAATCCGACAAACCTTTCAGCACTTTCGCCGGCGTGCCGGAAGCCACCGCCCGGAAATAGGTTTCTTGCACGGCGAGCAAAAGCTTCGAGACCATGTGCCAATAGATGCAGCCCAAGCCCTCATAGCCAAAGAACGTGCCGGAGCGTCCGGTGAAGGATTCATGGTCGAACAACCGCTCAAAGATTGCCAGCACGAGGGCTGCGTCGCGTTTGGCGAGCCGGCCATAGCGTGCGGCCGGGAGTTCAGCCAGGATGCGTTTGACGTCGCGAGCGTTGGTGATCGTGGTGTTGTAGTGGACGCGCCCGGCGACGTCGCGTTCGACGAGTTGCCGGTTGCCATTGGCCAGGAGCTTGCGCAGCAACGCCGAACGGCGCAGTTCGTTCGGCGGAATGTTGTTCCGCTCGACAAAGCGCGGCAGGTTGCGATCGGGGTAAAGCAGGTAACTGTGCTGGTCGGCACGATACATTTTGCTGCGCTTGAGCGCGGCGAGAAGTTTCAACGATTCCTCGGCCGAGAGATGGCCGGAACTCAACGCTGCGACCTGTCCTTCGAGCATCTCGTAAAGTCGGCGGATCGGCAGCGCCTTCCGGTCGTCCAGCCGGATGAGGTTGTAGGAATGATAAAGCCCGTCGGGCCGCCGGTTGGCGTGGATGGAATGATTCGTCCACTCTAGCGCTGATTCGAAGAAATCAAGCAACTGTTCACCAGTGATCGGGAGTTTGCGGCCGGAGAAGCCGTCTGCGTAGAGGCGCTCCCGATACTCGCTGCCCGCGCGGCCCAGGTCGTCCACGATGCGGCTGCGCTGGTCGTCGGTGATTTTTTTTGCGAGCGCCCCCCGGTGACGCTTCAGCGTCCGGCTCACTGCATCCAAGAATGCGGTGACTTCAGCGGACAGGGTGAATTTTTCGCGTGCGCTGGCGCGGAACATTTCCTGGCAGAACGTCAGGTAGCGCCGGATGTAGTAAAGCGTGACCATCGAACAGCCGTTGCCGACGAGGGCGTTGTTCGCGTCGTTCCATTCCGGCCGCTGCGTGTTCAACCAGATGCCTGCGCCGGGGACGAAGTTGGAAAATTTGGCGAGCAGCGGCACGAGCAGTTTCTCGGTGAGGTTCACCAGCCGCGCGTGACCGTGCTTGTCCCAGATGAGCTTGCCGTCCGCGCCTTTGGACTGCACCCGTTGATGCACGAGCTTTTCCAAGTGTTGATCAAATACGACGGTGTCTTTCGGATCGTGGCGCACGTCGGCGTAAGGCTTGATCCGGTAAGGCACGTTCGCGTAGGCGAAGATGTCGCGGGTGAGGAAGCCGTGCAACTCCGCCGGCTCGTGGCGCTCCAGTTGTTCGAGCAATTTCAGCAGGTAGATGATCTGGTGGTCGCCCCAATAACCGATGTAGGACCACGGGTCGTGCGCGTCCACGACCTCCCAGTCAATGCCCTTGCGGGTGATGCGATACGGATTGTAGCCGTCGGCCGTCGAGGCGTTGAGGAAGCGGCAGATCATTCCGGCGGTGAAGCCGGGAAAAGAGAGCGCGAGCGCCTCCCAATTCTGGAAAATGTCGCGCCAGTTGCCCTCGTAATTCAGTCGGCGCGAGCCGTCGGCGTTGCGAGTCGCAATGGAAAACTTGTTCCACGGCCGGCTAGGGTCGCCATGCCGACGGCTGAACGTCAGCGGCAGATATTCCCGGCAGATGCGTTCCAGTTGCGGGTCGCCGACTTTGCCCGCCGCCGTCACCATGCACCCGTAGAGAACGGTTTTGGGCAGGCGACGGAAAAAGGCGGCGTGGCGGGCGGCAATCTCCGAGTTCGCGTTCTGCACGAAGGCGAGGAGGTCGCGCGCGCTCAGCTTGTAACCGTCGTTGAACACGCCACCCCGCATGATGTTGAACAGCGTATTGCCGTAGTGCCGGGCGCAGCCGAGCGCGCGGGCTGACTGTTGCAAGCCGTCGGCCGTGGCCACGATGCGCTGCAATTCATCCGTGCCCCGTTGCACGTCGGCGAGGACGGCTTTGCGCAGTTGGGCAGGTTTGCGGAGCAATTGATTCAGGCGGGCGACGTCGGAGGGGCCTTGGTTGACATCGGCCACGATGAGCCAGTCGGTGGACTGCCCGCGGCGCAGTTGCACCTCCGACTGCACGAAATACGCGCCGCGCTCGGCGCGAACTTCCGTCTCCGGGCGCAGCGGTTGGCCCGTGCGGAACGAGTCCAGTTGCACCGAGGAAAGCAGGACGAGTTGCCGCTTGATGCCAACGGACCACGCGACGGTGGTGCGAAAGGCCTCGGCGGGCTCGGGGCGATCCACCGGAATCGCGCTGAGGCGGAACAGTCCGAGGCCGGTGTTGGCAAGCAGTTCGCTCTTCTTGTAGGCGTCGTGGAGCGTGCTGTATTCCAGATTGAACTGGCTGCCCGTGCCGCAGGGCATGAGATTCTGGACGCCGTCGAGTAACTCGACTCGCGTTGAAGCTACGCCGGAATTCACCAGCCACGCGCGGCGGACAAAACCGAATTGCTGACTGTTGAACCAGCCGTAACGAAAGCTCAGGCCCAGGTCTTCGTTGATTTCCTCGAAGATGAGTTGATTGCCCCAAAAGTTTTTGTAGAGATTCCGGCGGACGCGGTAGATGCCATTACCGCGATCTGAAAAAGGTTCCCAGAGACAGGTTTTTCCCCGACTGCGGACCCGCAGCAGCGTCTTGCTGCCGGTGACCTCGGCCATGTCGCGGATCTTGTCGTCGGTGTAGTAGGGAAACAGCGCGAGGTTCGCGTCACGGCGACCGGCAGAGAGGCCGCCATTGCTGGAAATAAACAGCCAGTGGTCCGCGTCGCTCACGACGGTCATGAAAAACGGGCGCATCCGGTCGTAGTTGGCGATCTGGTAGAATGCCTCGCCATCAATGGCGACTTGATGTCCTTCAACAGGATTGCGGTTGGCGCAAAGCGGGCTTTTGCCCAGATGCAATTGGGTTTGCATATTGACGGTGATATTTTTGCCCCTCAACTGGCCTGGGCTCGGCGGGCGTCGAGGTCGGTTTTCATCTGGTCAGTCGTCTTCGCATCAATGGTGTAGAAGAACATGAACACCGCGCAGGACATGTAGAGGACTCCGGGAATGACTGAGACGAGCAATTTGATGCCATGAATGGAGGTTTCGGTCTGGGCGGCGTTGGGGACATATTGATAAACGGTCAGAATCCAGCCGGCGATGGCGGCACCGATGCCCCAGCCGGCTTTCTGGGCGAAAGTGGCGGCGGAGAAATACAAGCCAGTCGCGCGGCGGCCGGTCTTCCATTCGGAATAATCCGAGGAATCGGCAATCATCGTCCACAGCAGCGGCACCGCCGGGGCGTAGGCCATCTTCGCCAGGATGTTCAGCACGTAGATGGTGACGATGTCTTTCTCGCCAGGCAGATACAGCGCGATGAAGAAGACGCCGGAAATGAGCGAGCTCGCGATGAACACGTTGCGGTTGCCGAACGCCTTGGCCAGGGGCTTGGAAAGCGGGAGGGCAACGATCAGCGCAATGGTGCCGATGACGTTGAACAATTGGACGCTGTCTTCCTTGCCAATGTAATATTTGAAGTAATAGGCGATGGCCGCGTTTTGCATGGCAAACATGACGAAGGAGATGATGCCGACGCACGCCAGAATGATCCACGGCCGGTTCTTGAAAAGGTTTTTGACGTCTTCCTTGATGGAACTGGGCAGGGCCGAGGACGGTTGCACGCGTTCCCTGGTCGTCATGAACGTGATAAAAAAGAACACCAGACTCAGGATGCCAAACACGATGACGGTATATTGAAAGCCCATCGCCTTGTCGCCACCGCCAAAATACTTGGCCAGCGTCAACGCCAGACCGGTGACGACGAACTGGCCGATGAACGCACAGATGAATCTATAAGTGTTGAGGCCCGCCCGTTCATAAGTGTCGGAACTCATCACCGCCGCCAGCGAGGAATAAGGCAGATTGACCGCGGCGTAGGCGGTCATCAGCAGCACATAGGTGGCACCGGCGTAAAGGATCTTGCCAGTCTCGCCAAAATTGGGGGTGGTAAAAGTCAGGATGGACAACACCGCGTACGGGACCGCGCCAAACAGGATGTACGGCCGGAATTTACCCCAGCGGGTTTGGGTACGGTCCGAGACGATGCCGATGACCGGGTCAATCGCCATGTCCCAAAAGCGGGCCACCAACATGATGGTGCCCGCCGCTGCCGCGGGAATTTTGTAAACGTCGGTGTAGAAGAACAGCAGCCAGAATCCCACCATGTCCCAGACAAAATGCGAAGCGGTATCACCCAGGCCGTAACCGAGTTTCTCCTTGAAGCCCAGCAAAGCAGAAGTTCGGCTTTGGGGGGCTGCGCCGGTTGCGACCACGATTGGTGCGGTTTGTTCAGTAGTGTTCATGTTCAGGGATTGGCGGTGGTTCCGGGTTGGCCAGCCGCGGCGGCAGGTTGCGGATTCGTGGAGGCATCGTCAACATAGAATGGGATATTGATGTGGGCGGCGCGGCCATGGCCGTCGAAGACGTAGGCGAAGAGTCGATAGGCCCCTGACTTGTTCGGCGCTCGCAGGGAGATTTCCTTGCCCATGGGGGCGGCGATCAAGCCCGGCACCATGGCGGGCTTCGATTCGGCATCGCCGCCCACCTTGGTTTCGGCGCTTTCCTCCATCACCTCCCAGCGATAGCTCAGCGCGTCTTGATCGGGATCCGTGGCCGCGACTTTGGCGGAATAAGTTTGGGAGGACCGCAGCCGAATATTTTGCGGGGCGGTTTTCCCATCCAGCCAAGCGCCTTCCAATCTTGGGCTGCGGTTCGTCGGCCACGCGCCATTCCACACATGGTGCATCACGTCCACCGGTGCGGTTTCCTCACCTGAATCCAGGAACATTCCGTACCAGGTGGGGGTGCGTTCCTGTTTGTTGCCCCAGAGGAACACATACGAGCCGAGACAGAGTTTTTGGTCCGGTTCGATGACGGCCCGGTACCGTTTCTCGTAGAGGTCCGCCTTGGTGGTGCTGTCATTTTCAATCGGCGCGCCCCACGCGGTCTTGCCACATTCCCAATGACCGGTCGCCCCCCATTCCGTGACGATGTAGGGCTTGTCCCAGGCCGCGGCGTGCAGATACTTCGGAAGGTTGATGATGTCGGAATACATCTGGAAGGAGATGAAATCCAAATCGGCCGCGCGGGTCTTGACCAGATTCGCCGTGGCCGGCTGAAATCCCGCCAGGGTGGTGGTGGTCGGATGATTGGGATCCACTTCATGAATCATCTTGGAGAGGTCATTGACGGCATCCCACACCTTCGAGTTTTTCTCGAAATTCAGCTCATTGCCAACGACCCAGAGGAGCAGCGCGGGATGGTTGCGATATTCCAGAACCTGGGATTTCAACAGCGCAAATTGTTTGGCCACCGCCTTGGGGTCATTGTAGTCGAAGCCGCGGCGCTCGTGATCCACGTCCAGTCCCATCGCGACATAGAGGCCATTGCTCAACGCCCGATCCAAAAACTGCCGGCCGGTGTCGCGGCCGTTGTCCGTGCTCCAATTACGGATGGAATTGCCGCCGTGTTGCGCCAGTTTCTCCTGGGAGCCAAGTTCAACCCCGGCGCCTTTGATGTAGAAGGGTTTTTGATTGACGGTGAGCTGAAACCTCCCGTCCGTCTGGCGGACTTCCACCTTGGCGGGGCCGGCAGCCTGGCTCGGTTCGGCCTGGCAACCCGAAGCCGTCAGCAGGATGACCAACAGCGGCAGTGACGAGTGCAGCGAAATTATTACTTTCATACATTTAGGGCTTGGGCGAACGCTCCACGCGGACCAGCAAATGTTCCAGTTCCTCGAGCGATTTGCCCTTGGTTTCGGGGATGGAAAAAAGAACGAACACCAGCGCCGCCAGTGCCAGGAGGCCGTAGCCGAGAAACGTGCCGGCCGCGCCGAAGTGCGACAGCTCCCACGGAAAAATCATCGTGACCGACGCGCTCACCACCGAGTTCCAGAAGCCGACCACCGAGATGGCCGCACCGCGATAGGCGTTGGGGAATATTTCCGAGAGCAGCACCCACATGACCGGCCCCAGCGAAATGGCGAACGACGCCACAAAGCCGATGATGGCAAACAGCACCAAGGAAGCTTTGATGTTCAGCCCGGCGGTGGCGATTGAATCGTGGAATGGAGCCAGCCGTTCTGTGCCCAGCTTGCCGTCCACATAGGCGAGAAATTCCTTGTCCGTTTTAAAAACCTGCGGCTCCACCTTTTGGAGATCGCTGATTACGTCAGCGGGAACCTTGGTGGTACTCAGAACCGTGAAGGATTTTTCCGTGAGCTGGTAATTGGAATTGTGAAACGCCCCGGCGCAGGTCAGCAGCGAGATCGCCATACCAGCGGTGCCAACGATCAGGAGCGGTTTGCGACCCCACCGGTCAATCCACTTGATGGCGACAAAGGTCATACCCAGGTTGACGAGGCCCACGATGATGGCCTGCTTGAAAGCCGCATTGGTACCGCCGCCCGCCGAGGAGAAAATCGTCGGGAGATAATAGAAAATGGCGTTGATGCCGGTGATCTGCTGGAAGAACGCAATCGCGAGTGCGATCAACATGACGAACCGCATCTTCCGGCTGAACAAGGCGCTGATGCCCACGCCGGCCACATGCTCCGCCGCATTCTGGCGGACGCTGCTCATTTCTTCCGCCGCGTGTTCCGGGCCGGCCACCTTGGTGAAGATTTTCAGCGCCTGATCTGCGCGGCCTTTGGTGAACAGCCAGCGTGGGCTTTCCGGAACGAAAAAGAGCATGACAAAATACAGCACGGCCGGAAGCGCTTCCACCCCGAGCATCCAGCGCCAGCAATTGTCGCCGACACCCAGCAGAAAATAATTGGAGAAGAAGGAGGCCGAGATGCCGATGACGATCATCAGTTGGTTGAACGAAACCAGGCTGCCGCGCAACCCAGAAGGCGCGATTTCCGCGATGTAAACCGGGGCGATGAGAATGGATCCGCTCACTGCGATGCCAGCGAGAACGCGAGAGAGGACAAAGACGGGGAAACTGTTCGCCAGCGCGGACATCAACGCTGAAACGGCAAACAAGATCGCCGTCAGCATCAGGATTTTTTTGCGCCCAAAGGCGTCGCTCAGGAAACCGGCCAGCGCGTTGCCGCCCAGCGCGCCCCAGCCGAGGCAACTGACGGCCAGGCCGAGTTTCCAGTCACCGCCCGTGCCGGCAAGCTGGAAATAATCTTTGATGAACGGCACCGCGCCGGAGATCACCGTGGCATCAAAGCCGAGGAGAAATCCGCCCACCGCCACGATGAGCGCCACGGACACGGTGTATAAGTTGCCTTGTTTCATGTTGCCGCTAAATCGTCAGTTTCCCTTGAGCTGTTTCAGCCGTTGGACACCATCCCGCGGCCGACGCCACTGGATTCCAAGCGGCCACCTCCAGCAGTCTCAAAAGGATTTCAAGGCAAAGACATCGCTGAGATCCGTGCTCAAATCCAACCATTTCCAACTTTCGACGTGCCTATCGCAAAAAGAGAAATTGGCGCGGCTACTGTGGCGACAGGCGGCCTGCTTGTTCACCGGCACCGTGGTCCAGCCTGAACCAATGACCGGCTTGATAACCGTGATATCGGTATAATAGCCGGTGGGCAGTTGGTTGATGTTACCGTTGGCCTTGGGGCGCCCCACATCCCCAATCAACCAGATCTGGCTGGTCCGGTTGATGGTGCTCAGTTTGCGGCTGCCCTGCTTGTTGCCGGCGAGGTCCAAATAGTAACGGATGACTCCGTTGGCGGGGTTGCTGGTGTCTTCCAGCGGACCATACCCCTCGCACGGATTGCTATAATAGGTTACCGTCCCGGGGTCGATGTCCACGTCCTTCACGGCCGTGCAGCGCCACACATTGTTGGATTGTGAGCTGCTGGTGATATAGTTGCCGCTGTCCAGGATCTTATAATACCAGTTCGAGCTGTGGGTGGCGAAGTTTCTGTCGTTCAATGGCGGCAGGAATTCGTTGTTATCACCCACATACATCATCATCGCGAGGCCGATTTGCTTGTTGTTGCTCACGCAAGCTATGGCCTTGGCACGCTCTTTTGCCTTGGCCAGCGCCGGCAGCAACATGGCCGCCAGAATGGCGATGATGGCGATGACGACGAGCAATTCAATCAGGGTGAATCCTGTGCGGTGAGCTTGGTTTCTGTTTTTCATGTTATGATTGGTTTGAATTTTATAATTTCGTTGCATGCTGGGATTCGCGAATTCAAGTCAAGCTTTCAGCACGAATCGGGGAGTTTGTTTTCATCATCCTTTTTTGCTGCCGGACTTTTCTGGCCAAAAATGCCGCCCATACCAGCGCCCCCAAGGTAATCGCCCCAAGCGCCCCGATAATCAAAGGTTCGTCTGGTAGCGTCACCGTCGACGGGGTCTGCAGCACCTGCACGTCTCTTGGGGAACGCATCAGGAGATGAAACGAGGCCGCCCGCCACTTTTCGCCAGCCTGCCAGTTGTTGCCGCGCTCGATCATGCAAATGCCGGCGACCATCACTTCACTGCCGTTTTCAAGCGTGGCAAATTCCTCAGCGTTGGCCTTCTTAGGCAGGTAGGCTTGAAACGTGAACTCACTGCTTTGGAGCAGGAGGAACTGATTCAGCCCGCGTTGGACGCGGTCCAACACTCGGGCCGGGAACTGCACCAGGCGACAGTCATGGACGCCCGTCAACAGTTCGTTGAGATCCACCACGTCGGCTTTCGGCTCGGCGCCCGTCCCGACTTTTCGGTAAATCGCATCCTCCAGGACGGGGGTATATTCTCCTTTGGCTGGGTAACCCAGGATTTCCACCTGGTCGCC
>JANPGB010000050.1:0-30439 GCA_031423695.1 Verrucomicrobiota bacterium | reverse complement strand
GACGAGTGGAACCGTCTGCTCGGCCAGTTCGACGACGCCTTGATCCAGCAGACCTGGGATTACGGCGCGGTCTGCTGGGGCGAGGAGCAGCTCAGTCATCTCCTCCTCAAGCAAAAAGACGTGGTGGTCGCGATGGCGCAAGTGCGGATTGTGAAGGTGCCGGTGATCGGCAAAGGCATCGCCTATCTGCGCTGGGGGCCGCTGTTTCAAGCCCGCAACACCGACCCCGACGCCAAACTGTTGCGCGCCATCATCAGCGCGTTCCAATCGAAATACGCCGCCGGCCAGGGACACGCGCTGCGCATCATTCCCAACGCGTTCGCCGGCACGCCGCGCGGAACCATTTGCGAGGCGGTGTTGCGTGAAGCGGGTTTCACCGTCGCCGAGGACAACTCCGTCTATCGCACGATGCTGGTGGATCTCGCGCCGCCGCTGGAGGAAATCCGTCGCAAGCTGGAGCAGAAATGGCGCAACCAGTTGAACCAGTCGGAGCGCAACCAGCTCACCGTCACCGAAGGAACGGATGACGCCTCCTGGCAGACGTTTGAAAAACTTTACTGCGACATGATGGCCAGGAAGCGTTTCGACACCACGGTCAGCATCAAGGATTTTGGCAAGATTCAAAAGACCCTGCCCGCCGAATCAAAAATGCGCGTCTTCATTGCGAGTGCCGCCGGCGAACCGGTCGCGGGCATCGCGTGCAGCTTTCTCGGCGACACCGCCGTATATGTGCATGGCGCGACGAACGAGGCCGCGTTGAAACTTCGCGCCGCCAACCTGCTGCAATGGGAGGCGATGAAGCGCCTGAAGCAGCTCGGCATTCGCCATTATGATCTCGGCGGCATTGATCCCGAGGCCAACCCCGGCGGCTTTCATTTCAAGTCCGGCCTGTCCGGCCAGGATGTTTCCCAACTGCCCGCCTATGATTTTTACCGCTCCGCCAACCAGCGCTTGATGCTCAAGACCGCCTTCAAAGCCGCCGCCGCCGTCCGCTCGTGGAAAGTTCGCCGGCATAAAAAAGAAGTCGCGGCCACCTGAATCAGCCGGCGCAAAACATTAACGTGGACATCTCCGTCATCATCATCAACTGGAACACGCGGCAGCTTTTGGAAGACTGCCTCGCGAGCCTGCCGGGTTCCAGCACGAGCCATTCGCTGGAGACGATTGTCGTGGACAACAACTCCACCGACGGCTCACGGGAAATGGTCCGCCAAAACTTTCCGGCGGTGAAACTCATCTGCAACGACCGCAACGTCGGCTTCGCCCACGGCAACAACCAGGGCATCAAGTCGAGCACGGGCCGTTATGTTTCGCTCGTCAACTCCGATGTGAAAGTGCTGCCGAACTGCCACGACAAGCTGGTGGAATACATGGACGCCAACCCGGAGATCGGCATCGCCGGCCCGCGCGTTTTGAATGGCGATCTCACGCTCCAAAGTTCCTGCCGCCGTTTTCCCACCCTGTGGAACAATGTCTGCGACGCGTTTGCCTTTCGCCGCTTCTTCCCGAACTCGGCGTTCTTCGCCGGCGAACACATGCTCTACTTCAAACACGACCGCATCATCTACCCCGATGTGCTGGTCGGCTGTTTTCTGTTCGCCCGCACCAAGGCGGTGCAGCAGTTTGGACTGCTGGACGAGGAATTTTTCATGTATGGCGAGGACATCAACTGGTGCCTCCGCTGCTGGCGGTCCGGTTGGAAGATCGCCTTCTATCCCGACGCCGAAGCGATTCATTATCGCGGCGGCAGTTCCAATTCGGATCCCGTGCGGTTTGCCGTGGTGCTGCAGCGGGCACGGCAGCAACTCTGGAAAAAACATTATTCCCGCGTCGCGTGCCTGGGCCTGGCCGCTTTGCTGGCCACGGAAAACTCCCTGCGCTGGCTGACGAGCGCCGTTTCCGCCACGCTCAAGCTCCGGCCGCGCGCCGAAGCCGATGGCCGGATGCGGCGGCACGCGGCGTGCGTGAAAGCGCTCTTTTCCAGCGGTGAACCCAAAGCCTCGTGAGTTTGCCGTCTTTGATCGGCCGGTTCCGGCACTATCACCGGATGCATGGAACGCAGGACACGCTGCGGCGCGGCTGGCTGGCCCTGCAACGGGCTGCCTCCGCCGGGCGGATGGTTTTGTTTACCTGCGCCCTGCCCCTCCCCGATGTATCGCGGATGACCGGATCGTTGGAGCGCAAAAAGAATCAAGCGACGCTGTCCGCCGAAGATCTGGCCCGGCTCCTCTCTCACTGGAATCCCGACGCCACACGCCGGCTGATGACCGAACGGTTCGCCGCGCACGCCGAACTCTGGCTCCTGCGCGAGCAGGGCAAAATCGCCGCCTATGGCTGGAGCCTCAAAGAGAAAACCATGGAGCCGCACTTTTTCCAACTCCGGCCCGGGGACGTGCATCTGTTTGATTTTTTTGTGTTCCCGGAATTTCGCGGTCGCGGTTTGAACCCGGCGCTGGTGGGGCAGATTCTTGCGACGATGAGCCGCGAAGGTTTGAAACGCGCGCTCATCGAAGCGGCGGCCTGGAACAAGGCACAACTTGCCTCGTTGAAAAAAACGCCGTTCCAGCAGCTCGGGATCGCCCGCAAATCCTTTTCAGGAAAACCCATCGTCGTGTGGTCGGACCGTTCGAAAAAATAATCAGATGTGCGGCATAGCGGGCAAAGTCTTTTTTGATTCAGCGGCGCGGGTGGAACTGGCCGAGATCAAGGCCATGCTGGAGCCGATGAATCATCGCGGGCCGGATGCGCGCGGGGTCCATCTGGATCGCAACGCGGGTCTGGGCCACCTGCGGCTGTCCATCATTGACCTAAGCACCGGCGCGCAGCCGATGGCCAATGAGGATGAAACCGTGTGGATCGTTTTCAACGGTGAGATTTACAACTTCCCCGAACTGCGCGAAAAACTTTTGGCGAAAGGCCATGTCTTCCGCTCGTGCTCGGACACCGAAGTCATCATCCATGCTTACGAAGAATACGGCGTGGAGTGCGTCGGTCACCTGCGCGGCATGTTCGCGTTCGCAATCTGGGATTCCAAAAAGCATCGCCTCCTCCTCGCGCGCGACCGGCTGGGGATCAAGCCGCTGTATTACTGCCAGACGAGCGACGGCCTGCGTTTCGCTTCCGAAATCAAGGGGATTCTCGCGGACCCGCAGGTGCGCCGCGACGTCAATCCGCTGGCGATCCGCAAATTCCTCGCGTTCAACTACGCACCCGGCGAGGACACGTTTCTGCAAGGCATCCGCCGGCTGGAGCCCGGCCATGTTCTGCTCGTTGCGGATGGCCGCGTCACGACGCGGCAATATTGGGATTTGAATTTCACCCGGACACGCTGGGGGGCGTCATTCGATTCCGCGACGGAAGAACTCCACGGACTGTTGGGCGCGACGGTCAAGGATCACATGATCGCCGACGTGCCGGTGGGGGTGCTGCTGAGCGGCGGCGTGGATTCCTCGGCCATCCTGAGCTTTGCCGCCCAGGCGACGAACAAAAAGCTCAAGACGTTCACGGTTGGATTTGATGGCGGCCAGGTGGTGGATGAACGGCCCTTCGCGCGCCTGTCCGCCGAACGCTTCGGGGCGGAACATTTTGAGATCAGCATCACGGCGGAAGATTTCTGGAACTTCCTGCCGACCTACGTCTGGCACATGGAGGAACCGGTCTGCGAACCGCCCGCCGTGGCGTTGCACTACGTTTCCAAACTGGCGCGGCAGCACGTCAAGGTCGTGTTGTCCGGCGAGGGCGGCGACGAAGCGTTCGCCGGCTATCCCAACTATCCGAACATGCTGTTGCTGGACCGCATTCGTGCCGCCGCCGGACCGCTGGCGCGGCCGACCGGATGGCTGGGTGGCCTCATGGGCGGCCTTTCCAAGAATACACGGCTGCAGCGTTACGGATACGCGCTGGGGCGGCCGCTGGCGGATCACTATTTCAGCCGCTCCTCCGGGCCCACTTCGCACTTCAACCGCCAGCCGAGGAATTTTTTCACCCAGGAATTTTTCCAGCGCACCGCGTCGGCGTCCGCCGCCGGATTCATGGCGGGGTTGATCAAACCGGTCGCAAACGAACCGTTGCTGAACCAGATGCTGTATCTGGACACCAAGACCTGGCTGCCGGACGACCTGCTGATCAAGGCCGATAAAATCACCATGGCCAATTCGATCGAACTGCGCGTGCCGCTGCTTGACCATGTGGTTCTGGAATTTGCCGCCTCGCTGCCGCCGAACTTCAAAGTGAGCGGCCGGGAAACCAAGCGTGTGCTCAAGGCGGCCTTCAGCAAGACGCTGCCGCGGGAAGTGCTGACGCGCAAGAAGGCGGGCTTCCCGGTGCCCTATCAAGCCTGGCTGCGCGGCGAATTGCGGACGCGGGTCGAGGACATTTTACTTTCCGACCGCGCCGCGGCACGCGGCTATTTCCGCAAGGACGCGGTGACCGGACTGCTCCGCGCCAACGCGCAGCACGGAAAATTTTCGGTCGAAGTTTTTTGCCTGCTCGTCACCGAGCTGTGGCATCGCACCTTTGTGGATGGCGGAAAAAACTAAACGCGGCGTGGCTTCCTCCCAGAAACAATTGCGCGTTCTGTATAGCTTTCCGCTGAAGCTCGGCGCGGCGCGTGTCTGCACCACGGCCTGGCATCAGGTGGACGGCCTGGCCGCCGCGGGCGCGGAAGTCACCGTGTTTCCCGCCTCCATTTGCCGCGCCCTGCCGGGGCACGTAAAAGTTTTTCCGACCCTGGCCCGGGGAAAGTTCCGCCTGCCGAACCGCGCGCTGGGCCGGATGCTGTATGCGTCGCTGCATGACTGGACGGTTTCACGGCGGTTGGAAAAAATGGCTGGAGAGATTGATGTGGTCCACACCTGGCCGCTGGGCGCGCTGAGAACGCTCAAGACGGCGAAGCGCCTCGGAATTCCGACGTTCCTGGAGCGGCCCAACGCGCACACCCAGTTCGCCTATGAAATTGTGCAGGAGGAATGTCGCCGGTTGGGCGTCACCATGCCGCCGGGCCACGAGCACGCCTACAACGAAAAGCTTTTACGGCATGAAGAGGCCGAGTATGCGCTCGCCGACCACCTGCTCTGCCCTTCTGATTTTGTCGCGAGCACTTTTGCGGAACGCGGCTTTCCGGCGGCGAAACTGGCGCGGCATCATTACGGTTTCGACGCCAAGCTTTTCTTCGCCGGAAAACAGAACGCAGAACCCGGCCGCGGGCTGACGATGATTTTTGTGGGTGGCTGCGCCCCGCGCAAAGGTCTGCACTACGCCCTCGACGCCTGGCTGAAATCCACGGCGCACGAAAAAGGAACTTTCCTGATCGCGGGCGAATTCATTCCCGGCTACGCCGAAAAGCTGGCCTCCCAACTGGCCCATCCGAGCGTGAAACGACTCGGCCATCGTTCGGACGTGCCCGAACTGATGCGGCAGAGCGATGTGTTTGTGCTTCCGACCATCGAGGAAGGCAGTGCGCTGGTGACCCTCGAAGCGCGCGGGTCGGGTTGCGTGCTGCTGGTTTCCGATGCCGCGGGCGCGATCTGCCAGAATGGCGAGAATGGCCTGGTGCATCAGGCCCGCGACGTGGCGACGCTCACGGCGCAGTTGACGGGGCTGGACCAGGATCGCCCGCGGCTGCAACGGTTGCGGATCGCATCGCTGGCCACCGCATCGGACATCACCTGGGCGGCGGCGGGGCGAAAACTTTTATCGGTCTATCGGAGCCTCGTAAAGCAACCGGCAGTTGGCGCATAAAACCCGGACATGAAAATCAGCGTCGTCATTCCAACGTATAATTCCGCCGCCGTGATCCGGATGACGCTGGATTCCGTTTTGCGGCAGACGGTGAAGCCGCATGAAATTCTGGTATTGGATGACGGCAGCACGGATGACACGGTGGCTATTTTGAACTCGTATGCGCCGACCGTGTCGGTGCTCCGCCGCAGCAATCGCGGCGTCGCGGCGGCGCGGAATGAATTGAGCCGGCTGGCCACCGGAGATTTGGTCGCATTTCTGGATCACGATGATCTTTGGCATCCACGCTACCTGGAGGTACAGAGCCGGCAATTTTCCCGGCATCCGCAGGCGGCGGCGTTCTTCACGCAGCACGAAAACATCAACGGTTATGGTGATCACCAGTGGAGCGACCCGGGTTCGGATGTTGGAGAAGAGCCTGAAGTCATTGATCCCGTCCATTTCGTGGAACGGTACAACCGCAGCACGGGCACCTTTTATTCGATGAGTTTCTGCTGTGTGCCCAAGGCCGTGTTGACGCGGCTGGGCGAGGCTCCGTTTTGCGAGGCAGTGAGCGGCGTGGACGACTGCTATCTTTGCAATCTCTTGCCGTTGCAGGGCGACGTGGTTTATACGCCGGCGCGCTTGGTGGCGTATCGTGTCACCGGCCAGGCGCAATCGGTCAACCAGTTGAGGAACTTCAAACTCGTGGTGGATGTGTTCCAGATGCTTGAAGCACGATACCAAGAATCCGGCAATCCTGCATTGTTGAATGCTTTCAAGGCCGCGTTCGCCGGCAAGCGACGACGCTACGGTAAAACCCTGATGGGTGCCGGAAAAGTGGCCGAGGCGCGGGCGCAATTCTGGCGCGCGGCGCGGGCTGCAAAAAGCCCCTCCTCGGTCGCAAAATCCTTCGGCCTTTATTTTATCGCCCGGATGCCGGCGGCACTGCAACCGATTTGGCCGTCCAGCCGCCGTGCTTCAAACCCATGACTCTATCCAGTTCCATGCTCGAAAATCCTCCGACGCAATCGTCAAATGGTGAATTGAAGGTGCGAATCCTGACGACGGTTCCGGACATTCTGGAAATCCGCGCGGAATGGGAAGCAATGCAATGGCATCCGAATGCAGACCTTGATTATTATTTGCTGATAAACCGGCTTCACCAGCGGCAACCCCATGTGATTGTGATTTCGGAAGGGGACCGGATTTCAACGATTGGAGTCGGACGGCTCGGCCAGAGGCGGTTGCAATGCTCGATTGGGTACAAAACCGTCTTTGCGCCGCAGGTGCAGGAACTCTCCATCATCTCGGGCGGGCTGATGGGGACGGTCACTGAGGCATCGCTCCGCCTGATCATTAAAAGCCTGGCGGCTTCGCTGAAAGAACGCACCGCCGAAGTGGCCACTTTGACGGAGGTCAAGACCGATTCGCCGCTGTGGGACCTGGCGCTGCAGTCCCCGATTCTGCCCTGCAGGGACATCGCCCCCAAGCCGCAGCTCCATTATGGGATTGCTTTGCCGGCCGCGGTGGACGGCCTGTTCATGAACATGAAGTCCAAACACCGGGCGAACCTGAAGCGGCTTCCCAAAACGCTGGAGAAAGATTTTCCTGCGGCAGTGCGGGTGACCTGCTTTCAGAGTTGCGCTGAAATTGACCGGTTTTGCGACGAGGCGGAAATGGTCGCTGCGACATCCTATTTGAGGTCGCTTGGCGTGGGCTTCTTTGACAACGCGGCGGCACGCGAGCAAATGTCGCTCTACGCCAGGCGGGGCGCCTTCCGTGGGTACATGCTTTATATCAAAGACAAGCCCTGTGCCTTTTGGTATGGCAACCGTTACGGATCTGTCTTTTTCGTGGGGATGACGGCTTTTGATCCGCAATACTCGGACTATGAAATTGGCACGATTTTACTCGTCAAGATGCTGGAAAGCCTGATCCAAGAGGGCACCGGCATTACCCATTTCGATTTTGGCCTGGGCGACGCCCCGTATAAGAGCAAATTCAGCACTGAGGTCTGGAATGAAGCGACGCTCCACATGTTTGCTCCCACCCTGAGATGCATCGGGATCAATCTCGTTAGAACGCCGCTGCTGATGGGGAGAAATCTCACCCAGACCGCCCTGCGGCGGCTCCAATGGGAAAGCAGGATCAAACGCTTCCTGCGCGGGCGGCGCGCGGCGGCCGCCGCAAGTTCGAACGCTTGAAGTGCGCATGAGAAACAGGATGGCAATTAATCCGCGGACCGAATCAGGCTGCCGCGTCGCCGCCACAAGATGAACAGCATCGGCCTAACCATTACGGTGCTGCTGTCGCTCACCGTGCTCGTCGCTCCGCGAGTGGTGGCCGCGCTGGCGGTGATGGCAGGGGTTTGCTATGTGACGCAGGGCCAGCAGTATTATGTGATATCCTTTCACTTCACCGCCATCCGGATCATTGTGCTTGCGGGTATTGTCCGGTCGGTGCTGCGGGGAGGGTTCCGGGGGCTTCAATTCAACAATCTTGACAAGGTGGTCATTGGTTATGCCATCAGCCTATTGTGCATTTACACCGCCCGGGAACGGACCACAGACGCGCTGGTTTATATGCTGGGGTGTGCGTATGACATCATTCTGCCGTATTTTTGTTTCCGGTGTCTCCTCACCAATCTTGAAGATGCACAGGCATTCGTCCGGGGACTTGCCTTCCTGATTATTCCATACGCCCTGCTGTTGATTTTGGAATCGGTAACCTACCGGAATCCATTTAGCAGCATGGGTGGCCAGGGCTGGGATGAAATCGTCATGCGGGAAGGGCGGATCCGTTGCGTGGCGGGATTTCGGGGACCCCACACGGCGGGATTTTTTGGAGCCACGCTGATCCCGCTTTTTTTCGCGCTCTGGTTTGGGGGCAAAGCGCGCTTCTCTGCAATCGTCGGGATGGCCGCCGGATTAATCGTTGTTTACACGACCAATTCCAGCGGACCTTTGACCGCCTTTGTGAGTGGCGTGTTTGCATTGCTGTTTTGGCGCTTCCGTTACGATATGCAGTTGGTGCGCCGCGGCATTGTGATCTCGCTGATTGGCCTCCATCTGATCATGAAGGCGCCGGTGTGGTACATTTTTTACAAAATCAGCCATGTGCTCGGCGGCGACGGCTGGACGCGATCCTATGTCATTGACCTGACGATCCGTCATTTTTTTGAATGGTTCCTGTTGGGGACAAAAAACACGCTGAGATGGGTGTGGGACGATCCAACGCTGGTCGGCGAGACGGATTTGACCGATCAATTCGTGGGCACCGCCCTCTCCGGCGGCCTGTTGAGCCTGATCTTTTTCATCCTTATTTTTTCGCGCGGCTACCAGCGCCTGGGTTTGGCCATGAACGCGGCCAGGGAACATTCGGCCGAAGCGGAGAAGTTCCTGTGGTGTGTCGGAGCCACTCTTTTTGGCCATATCATGGCGCAGTTCAGTTGCGGCTACTTCGACCAGATGGGCGTCGCTTGGTGGGGATTCATCGCCCTCATCGCGGGCGCCACGTCGGGAGTCTTTGAGCAAGCGACAGATTCCGAGGCGGCCGACCTCGCGGCCGAGGCGGCCATGGGCGATGACGACTATTTGAAGCGGCCGGCGTAAAGCCACCAATCCAGGCCCGCATCAAATCCAGTTCGTGCTCCGGGCGAGCCCATTTGTGTCACGAGAGCAGACACCAGAAACAGATTCCGAGACAATCCGGACGCAGCACCGCGGTAACGACATTTTGTTCAGCGAATACCCAACGATGAAGCCGACCCGAAATGAGTTATATCCGCTTGCAGTCGGCACATCTGCTGCTTAGGGTGTAGTTATTGAAAAATATGTACTTTCCATTTAAATCGTGCGTCAGTCTTGAGCAGAACATTCCGATCGTAAAGCGGGGCAATCTCGTTCAGGCAGCCGGTCTCCTTGTCGCGGCGGTTTTCCTCGCAAGCACAACCTTCGCGGCGGACATCTACGTTTCGCAGTCCGGCAACGGCACGACCAACTCGCTGGCATGGCTCAATGCGGCGTCGAACTGGAACGGGGTCATCATTGCGCCAGGCGACACCATTCATCTGGTCGGCAAATTCACAAGCCAATTGCGGATTGCCGGCAGCGGTGGAACGGCTGGCAATCCCATCACGATCCTTTTTGAGCCGGGGGCCAAATTCTCCAAGCCGTTTTGGGGCAGCGGGGCCGGCTGCGCCATCTACCGCAACTCCGCTTCGTCCTATCTGACGATTGACGGCGGCATCGATGGATTGATTGAGAACACGTCCAACGGCATGTTCAACACCTATTCCAACGACACCGGCGGGCTGTGGCTGCAGTGCGCGTCCGAGGTGGAGGTGAAAAACCTGACGGTCAGCAATCTTTATTACCGCGTGGCCAGCAAGGAGTGCTCGGCCAGCGGGGCGGGCATCACGCTATCCTGCAACAACGCCACCAACGTCCTGCTGCACAACTGCAAGGTGGACATGGTGGGCAACGGCATCACCCTTACCTACGGGGGCAACAACACCAACATCCAGGTGTATTCCAATACCATCACGCGCATCAGCTTTGGCATCTTCATCAACACCGGCGTGGTGCCACTGCGCACCGACGCGGGCAACACCTATGGAATGCAAATTTGGGGGAACCGGATCGACCGTTTCGAGAACTGGGATCCCATGCAGGGACCTTGTGCGGGTCAATATCACAACTGCGGCATCAAATGGGAAGGGGCTGAAGACGTGGTGAACAACCTCCACTCCAACACAAACCGCGCGATGCGGGTTCACGCAAATCACATCGGCCCCAGCATGCCGATCGGAACCGCCTACATCGTGGCCACGCCAAACAATTTCCAATACGGTTTTCCCGACTGCATGATTTATAACAACCTGCTGGTGGAGGGCACCAACAGTACCAGTATCAGCTATGCGATCTCACCCCAAACACCGGGGGCTTTGATCGCCAACAACACCCTCATCAGTTTGCACGGCGGCGGCAATGCTTTTAACGTGCAGACCAACACGGTGTTGCTGAACAACAATATTTACAACTTTGCCGGCTTTATCTTTTGCTTCACCAACTTTGTCATCTCGGACTACAACATTTGGAGCTCCCCAACCTACAATGTGGACGGTTTTCATCCGTTCATGATTGTCGAGGGCTATCCCCAATTGGGACAGGTTTACCTGAGCCGCAATTGGAGCTGGTGGAAAAACACATTTTATCCGATGGATTTGCACAGCAAAACCAACAAGCCTGTGCTGAACCTGACCACCTACGCCCCGCTGATTACGGACACGGTCGCCGTGGGCAAGGGCACCAATCTCAGCGCCTATTTCACGACGGATTTCACCGGCAAGCCGCGGCCGGCGACCGGGCCATGGACGATCGGCGCGTATGAAGTTGCCCGCTCCACCAATTCGCTCGTCCCGCCCTTTTTGCAACCCGTTGCACCGCGTTGAACTGAAACCATCAGTGCCATTCCAAAACCCGCGATTGCCCCGGCACGCGCTTTAATCGACCCCACAACCTCAGGAGAACCATGCTCAACACCTTAATCAACACCGAACATCTCAATGGCAAATCGATTCTCATCACCGGCGGCACCGGATCGTTGGGCAACATGCTCGTCGAACTGATCCACCAGCACGCCCAACCCCGGCGCATCATTGTGTTCAGCCGGGATGAGTACAAGCAGCACGTCATGGCCGGCAAGTTTGCGCATGTGGAAGCCATGCGGTTCTTCCTCGGCGATGTGCGCGATGAAAAACGCCTGCGCCGCGCCTTCGAGGGAGTGGATTACGTAATCCACGCCGCCGCGTTGAAGCAGGTCCCCGCCGCTGAATACAACCCCTTCGAGTTCGTTCACACCAACGTGCTGGGCGCGCAAAACATCATCGAAGCCGCCATCGACACCGGCGTCAAAAAGGTCGTCGCGCTCAGCACCGACAAAGCCGCCAACCCCATCAACCTTTACGGCGCCACCAAACTTTGCTCGGACAAGCTTTTCATCGCCGGCAACAACTACAGCGGCGGCCAGAGCACGCGCTTCGCCGTCGTCCGCTACGGCAACGTCGTGGGCAGCCGGGGCAGCGTGGTGCCGTTCTTCCTGGAGAAGCGCAAGTCCGGCGTCCTTCCCATCACCGACATGGAGATGACCCGCTTCTGGATCACGCTCGAACAAGGCGCCCGGCTAGTGCTCAACGGACTGCGCGACATGCACGGCGGCGAACTCTATGTTCCCAAAATCCCCAGCATGCGGGTCACCGACCTCGCGCGCATCATCGCCCCCGAGTGCAAATTGGAACACGTCGGCATCCGCCCCGGCGAGAAACTTCACGAAATCATGATCGGCCGCGAAGATGCGCGCAACACCGTGGACAACGGATCGCACTTCATCATCCAGCCTATGCTGAAATTCTGGGAGGCCAACGGCGGGCCTTACGCCAACCTGCCGCGCTGCGAAGAAGGCTTCGCCTACTCCAGCGACTCCAACGACCGCTGGGTGAGCGACGAGGAGATGAAGCAGATGATCATCGGACTGCACCTGTCGGGAATCGACGATCTTCTGGAAAAGTGGCAGACCGGCGCGAAAAAATAACCGCGGCAATTCATTGGTAAGAAGGGATTCGCTCATGCAAGCAACGCAACTGGAGAAAAAACACTCAGCCATACCGTACGGTCGGCACTGGATCGAAAAGGACGACATTGATGCCGTCGTCGAAGTACTGCGCGGCGACTGGCTCACCACCGGCCCGAAGGTTGGCGAATTTGAGCGTGCCTTTGCCCAATTCACCGGCGCCAAGGAAGCCGTGGCCATTAGCAACGGCACCGCCGCGTTGCACGCGAGCATGAACGCGATCGGCATCGGGCCCGGGGACGAAGTCATCGTCCCCACCATGACCTTTGCCGCGTCCGCCAACTGCGTGGTCTATCAGGGCGGCACCCCGGTCTTCGCCGATGTTTCGGTGGACACTCTGCTCATCGACCCCGCGTCGGTGGAAAGCAAAATCACTCCGCGCACCAAGGCCATCGTCGCCGTGGATTACGCCGGCCAGCCCTGCGATTACGAGAAGCTGCGGGCCATGGCGAGCCGGCACAAACTCGCGCTCGTGTCCGACGCCTGCCACTCCATCGGCGGCGCGTATAAAAACCAGAACGTCGGCACCCTCGGCGATCTCAGTTGCTTCAGCCTCCACCCCGTCAAACACATCACCACCGGCGAAGGCGGTTTCATCACCACCAACGACAGCGCTCTCGCCACGAAAATGCGCCGGTTCCGGAACCACGGCATCGCCACCGACCATCGCCAGCGCGAGCAGCAAGGCACCTGGTATTACGAAATGCTCGACGTGGGCTACAACTACCGCCTCACCGATTTCCAGTGCGCGCTCGGGCTCCGGCAACTGGCCAAACTCGCCGGCTGGATTTTGCGCCGCCAGGAAATCGCGCGCCGCTACGATGTCGCATTCAGCGCCGATCCGGACATTCGTCCGCTCGCCGTGAATGCCAACCTGAGCCACGCCTATCATCTTTACGTCGTCCGCGTGCCGGCGGCCCGGCGCGCGCAGCTTTTCCAGGACCTCCGCACGCGCGGCGTCGGCGTCAATGTGCATTACGTCCCCGTTCATCTGCATCCGTTCTATCAGACCAAATTCGGCACCGGACGCGGCCTTTGTCCCGTGGCCGAATCCGCGTATGAGCAGGTGCTTTCGATTCCCATGTTTCCCAAAATGACCGACGCCGATGTGGAAACGGTGGTTGAAACCTTGCGCGGGCTGCTGGCCTGATTTCGCCGCCCTCGGGATCCCCAGAATTCTTTCGCACGCATGAATCTTGTCCGCGCCACTGACGCCAAGTTTCCTGAATTGTGGAGCCGCCTCTATGCCGGCGACTTGCTCCAATATCCGCTGCTGACTCCTTTGGACGTGGAATACTCGAAGGAATACGCCAGCGGCTCCAAATTCGAGGACGTCTCCTTCATTGCCGAGGAAAATGGCGCTCCGCTGATGGGCCTGCGCATCGCCGTGCGCGAACACCCGGATGGCCGCCGGGAAATCTCCGGCTTCGGACGCCACCTTGTGTTTGTGGAGGGAAAGATTCCCGATGCCCCGCAACGCGACGGGGCCGCAGGCATGGTGCGCGAGGAGTTGCAGAAGATTCTGCAGGCCCATGAAGGTGCCCCCGCGTTTTATTTTGAGCTTCGGCCAACGCTCTCCCCGGTGGGCCGGTTGTTGTTGGATGCGGGCGGTACCGCCACGGCCCGCTTCACGCAACTCATCGATCTGTCCGCGCCGGAAACCCAGCTTCGCAGCCAGATTCGCAAGAGCTACAAAAGCCTGCTGAATTGGGGGAGCAAAAATCTTGCGCTGCGCCTGCTCGACCACAGCAATGTCACGCCCGAGGCCATGGAGCAGTTCCGCCAGTTGCACATCGAAGTCGCCGGCCGCGAAACCCGTTCCAAGCAAAGCTGGGATATGCAGCTCGAGATGATCCGCCAGCAGGAGGCTTTCATGGTGCTGGGCGAATTGGAAGGCCGGCTCGTCACCGCCGGGCTGTTCCTCCACAGCGCGAAGTATTGCCTCTACGGCGTCTCGGCCTCCAAACGCGAACTGTTTGAAAAGCCGCTCGGGCATATCATCCTCTGGACCGCCATTCTGCAAGCCAAAAAAATCGGCTGCCACTATTTTGAACTGGGCGAGCAGCTGTTCCCGCGGCAGGGCGCCACGCCGCCCACGGCCAAGGAGCTCAACATCAGCGGCTTTAAGAAAGGCTTTGGCGGCGAGACGAAAACCGTTCTGGATATTCGCCTGAGCCGGGAGCCTTAGAATTCTGTGTCGAAGCCAACTGAAATGCCCATTCTCGCAACCGGGTTGGACGCCGCCGCAGCTTCCAAAACCCTGGTGGTGGACACACGTGGCCGGATTGAAGCCTTGGACTACCTCAGAGGTTTACTGGCCATCTCGGTCATGTTCTATCACTACAAGGGGTGGAGCGGGATTCAACTGGGATACCCGTTGGAACAGGTTTTTCAGAGGCTGGGAGTTTATGCGGTGTGCACCTTTTACGCCTTGAGCGGAACCAGCCTTGGAATGGTTTACGCCCGCCGAAAAGTGGATGCGAACTTCCTTGTTGAGTTCGGCATCAAACGTTTTTTCCGCATTGCGCCGCTATTTTGGAGCGCCATCACTTTGACCATTCTTCTGCGTTGGCTTCTAATGCCGCACCTCGGCATGGCAGGTGAAGGAATGCCGCCCCATCCATACCTGCTGGCGGGCGCAAGCTATTCCCTGCTCTTCGGCTGGGTGCGACCGGATGCGTATGTCCCCACCGGCGGCTGGTCGATTGGCGCGGAAATGGTCTTCTACAGTCTGTTCCCCGGGCTGCTGGTGCTGATGCGGCGGGCGTGGTGGAAGTCCTGGCTGGTTTTTGGCACTTGCCTCCTGATCGGACTGGCCTTCGGTCATTATTTCATGGACCGTAAAATGGAACTCGGCTCCGGCGAGCAATGGCCGTTCTATATCAACGCGATCAATCATTTGTTTCTTTTTGTCGGCGGAATGGGGCTGGCGCTTTTACACGACCAGCATAAAAAGTCCTCGCCCCGCTGGATCGTCGCGGGCCTGCTGCTGTCGGTTGCGCTCTTCGTGTTCTGGCCCACCCAGGGACGCGGCGGCTCCGTTTTGGTCACCGGTTGGGAACGCCTCTTGTTCGGGGGAGTTTCACTGGCATTCTGTCACATCGCATTGGGCTGGCCGTTCAAGTTTGGCGCATTGGCTGGTTTATTTGTCTGGATCGGCAACATTTCCTATGCGGTTTATCTGCTGCATCCCCTGGCCGCAGATCTTGTTTCCATTGTGAATTTCAAATTCCTGCACCTAAACCTGCTGCTCGTTTCCTGCCTCCTGAGCCTGCCGCTCACCTTGATTGGAGCAACCCTCTCGTGGGTGTATCTGGAAAAACCGCTGATGCGTTTGGGACGGCGGCTGGCCGGGAAAATCCTGCCGGCTGATGCGCGGGTCTAAGTTTCCAACAACCACCTATGAAAACCCGTTTTGTAGCCGAAGTCTCCAGCAATCACAACTGCGACCTGAAACGCGCGCTGGAATTCATTGACGCCGCCGCCGATGTCGGTTGCGACGCGGTTAAGTTTCAGTTGTTCAAGATTGATCAGTTGTTCTCACCGGAAGTACTCGCCAAAAGCGCAAGGCTGCGCCGCCGCAAGGAATGGGAACTGCCCGTGAAGATGCTCCCTGCCCTCGCCGAACATTGCCAGAAGCGGAAGGTTGAATTTTCCTGCACGCCGTTTTACCTCGAGGCCGTCAAGGAACTCGAACCTTACGTGGACTTTTTCAAGGTCGCCTCCTACGAACTGCTCTGGCACGACTTGCACAAAGCCTGCATCAAAACCGGCAAGCCGCTCGTGCTCGCCGCCGGCATGGCGACGATGGATGAAATCGGCGCCGCTGTGAAACACGCCCGCGCGCAGGGCTGTCTGGATTTGACACTGCTGCATTGCACGTCGAGTTATCCGACGCCGGCGGATCAGGCAAACCTCGCCGCCATCGGCACGATGCGCGACGCGTTCAAGGTTCCCGTCGGCTGGTCGGATCACACCGTCAGTCCCGGCGTGGTGATGCGCGCGGTCGAACATTGGAGTGCGACGATGGTTGAATTTCATCTCGATCTCGACGGCAAAGGCGATGAGTTTGCCGCCGGTCATTGCTGGCTGCCGGCTCAAATCGGCGAGGTGATCAAGATGGTTCGGGTCGGACAAACCGCCGACGGCGATGGCGTGAAAGTTCCCGTGCCCGCCGAACTGCCCGACCGCGAATGGCGCGCCGATCCGAGCGACGGCCTGCGTCCGTTCAAGCACGTTCGCAACACCTGGGTGCCTCCAAAAAATCACAACGAATAATGTCCACCGTCGCCATCATTCAAGCCCGCATGGGTTCGACCCGGCTACCCGGCAAAGTTCTCAAGCCGCTCGCCGGTCGACCAATGCTGTGGCACATCGTCAATCGAGTTCAAGCCGCTCCCGGCGTGGATTCGGTCATGATCGCCACCTCCATTCGTCCGGAGAACGATGTCATCCGCGAATTTTGTGCGCACGAAAAGATCGCCTGCCATTCCGGCAGCGAAGACGATGTGCTCGACCGCTTTTATCAGGCCGCCAAAGGCGCAAACGCCACCACCGTGCTCCGCCTCACCGCTGATTGTCCGCTCGCCGATCCTGATTTGATTGGCAAGCTCGTCGCCGGTTATCGCGCGGGAAGCTACGATCATTTCAGTGTCGCCACCGGCGCCGGTGCGATTCACGAGACCCAGCCGCGCTTTCCCGACGGACTCGATTGCGAAGTCTTTCCGTTTGCGGTGTTGGAACGTGCCTGGCGCGAGGCCACCAAGCAACCCGACCGCGAACACGTCTCGCCCTACATCTGGCGCAACGGAAATCTTTTCAAGCTCGGCAAATTCTTTTCCGACACCGATCTTTCCCAAATGCGGCTCACGGTGGACCGACCGGAAGACTTTGAGGTCATCACGCAAATCTATGCCGCGCTCTACCAGCCGGAGCGTCATTTCATTCTGAAGGACGTGCTCGCGTTCATCGCCGCAAATCCAAAGTTGAAAGCATTGAACGAATCCGGCATCGGCCACGAAGGTTACGAAAAACTTTGGAACGTCTGACCATTTCACAAAAAACATTCACCATGAAAGGACCGACCCTTTACAAATCCGCCAAGCACCTGATTCCCGGCGGCACGCAACTGCTCTCCAAGCGCCCGGAAATGTTCGCGCCGGAAGTCTGGCCGTCTTATTTCAAGCGCGCCAAGGGCTCGCGCGTCTGGGATCTCGACGACAAGGAATACACCGACATGAGCATCATGGCGGTGGGCGCGTGCATTCTCGGTTACGCGGATGACGAAGTGGACAACGCCGTCATCGAATCCATCCGCGCCGGTGTGAACTGCACTTTGAACTGCGTGGAAGAAGTGCAACTCGCCGAGAAGCTCACTCAGATGCATCCGTGGGCGCAGATGGTGCGCTTCGCGCGCGGCGGCGGCGAGGCCATGTCCATCTCAGTGCGCATCGCCCGCGCCTCCACCAAACGCGACCTGGTTTTCTTCAGCGGCTATCACGGCTGGACGGACTGGTATCTCGCCGCGAACCTCGGCGAAGCCGCCGCGCTGGATGGTCACTTGATGCCCGGCCTCGAACCCGCCGGCGTCCCTCGCGGACTGCGCGGTTCGGCAATTCCATTTCCCGCCGGCGACATGGAAAAACTCCGGGCCCAGATTCGTGGTCGCGAAAAGGAAGTCGCGGCCATCATCATCGAACCCGCGCGCGGTGAAGACGCACCGCCGGGATATTTGAAAGCCTTGCGCGAATTCGCCTCGGAAATCGGCGCGGTTTTAATCTTCGACGAAATCACCAGCGGCTTCCGCATGTGCGCGGGCGGCATTCATCTGCGCTACGGCGTGAATCCTGACATCGCGGTGTTCGCCAAGTCCATGGCGAACGGCTATGCGATGTCCGTTGTCCTCGGCCGAGAACAAGTGATGCAGGCCGCGCAATCCACGTTCATCTCCAGCACCAACTGGACGGAACGCGTCGGCCCCACCGCTGCGCTCGCCACGATTAAAAAATATCAGCGCGAAAATGCCGCGGACCACATCGTCCGCATCGGCAATGAGGTCAAACAAGTCTGGACGGTGGCGGCGGCGAAACACGGGCTGGGAATAAAAGTTTCCGGCCTGCCGTCCTTGGCGGCGTTCGCCTTCGATTCCAAACATGGGCGCGAGATGAATACTTTCTTCACCATCGCCCTGCTGGATCATGGGTTTCTTGGCTTCCGCCAGTTCAAAGCCTCGCTGGCCCACACCTCCGAAGACGTCGCGCGCTACGCGAAGGCGGTGGATGTGGTTTTTGGCGAACTCGCCAAACGTGATCCGGCCACGCTGCTGCAGACGCCGCCGCACCACGCGGGATTTTTCCGGCTCACGAAAGAGTAAGTCTTTCGCCATTGCCACCACGATGAACTATCGAATTCTTGGCCGGACCGGTCTGCGCGTTTCGGAAATCTCCCTCGGCACGGTTTCGCTCGGAGCGGATTACGGACTGCCCGCTCCGGGAGAATTTGGCCGCCCTGAACGTCGCGATGCCGTGCGCGTCATTCACGAAGCCGTGGAAGCGGGCATCAACCTGTTCGACACCGCTCCGGCCTACGGCGAGGCCGAAGCGCTGCTCGGCGAAGCGCTGGCAAAAAAAACCGATTGCTTCATCGCCACGAAAGTTTCGATTCCAGCAAAAACTTCCGCCGTCCCGCTGCGTGATCAGATCATCACGTCGCTGGAAAAAAGTCTGCGCGCGGTCAAGCGCGATGCGCTCGACCTGGTGCAGATTCACAACGCCACCGTGGAGATTTTGCAGTCCGGCGAAATTTTGCAAATTTTGAGCGACGCGCGGCAGGCCGGCAAAGTCCGCTACGTGGGTGTTTCGATTTACACGGAGGAAGAGGCCCTGGCGGCGATTCGGACGAACGCGGCGGACATGATCCAGATCGCCTACAACGTTTTGGATCAGCGCAAGGCCAAGACCGTTCTTCCCGAGGCACGCAAATTCAAAGTCGGCATCCTGACCCGTTCGGCCCTGCTCAAAGGCGTGCTGTCCGCCAAGGCCGAGCATCTGCCCGCCGAACTGTCCGAGTTAAAAGTCGCGGCGGATCGCGCGCGGCAATGTTTGAAAGTTTCCTGGGACAACCTCCCGATGGCCGCCGTGCGGTTCTGTCTGGATTCCGCCGGCATTGATTCCGTGTTGATCGGACCGCGCACGGAAGCCGAGCTGCATCAGTCGCTTTCAGTTTTGACAATGGCGCCGTTCGGAAAAGATTTTTTGAGCGAGGCTCAAAATTTGGGCCTGAGCGAGGAGCGCCTGGTTAACCCCGCTTTATGGCCGCTCCAATGAATGTGGGACGTGACATCGCCACTGCGCCGCGCGTGCTGATTCGCTGCGATGGCGCGCCGGACCTCGGGCTGGGCCACGTCGTACGATGCATTGCGCTGGCAGACGAGTTGCGCGAGGACCAAGGCTGCCATGTCGGCTTCCTCACCCGGCGAGGCGAAGTGGCCGTGCACATGATCGAGCGCGCCGGACACGTCGTGATCCAACCGGCAGAGATAGGCGAAACCGACGCCGTGTGGATTTCCCGGATGATTTCCGAGCAGCAACCGGAGGTGCTCGTCCTCGACTATCGCGAAAATCTCGCGCCGGCGGCGGTGCTGGAATGGCGGCGGCAAGGTGTGTTGACGGTCACGATCGATGATCCGGAGGACAAACGCGTTGCTTGCGATCTGGTTTTTTCGCCGCCCGTGCCGCAGGTGCGACGGATGAGCTGGGAAGGTTTTACCGGCGAGCTCAAGGCGGGTTGGGAATGGGTTTTGTTGCGCCGGCAGTTCGCGAATCTGGCTCCGCTTTCCAAATTAAATGCGCGGCCGGTCGTGCTCGTCGCAATGGGCGGCAGCGACCCGGCGGGACTCACACTCCAAGCTGTCCGGTCGCTCGATTCGCTCGAGGAGGAGTTTGACACCGTGCTCGTGGTCGGCGGCGCGTTCTGCCACGGCGAGGCTCTGGCAAAACTACTCAGCCACACGCGGCGGCAATTTGAAATCCGGCGCAACGTGGCGGATATGGCGTCCGTGATGTCCGGGGCTGATCTGGCGGTCGCCTCGTTCTGCGTGACGGCCTACGAACTGGCGACCGTGGGCGTGCCGGGAATTTATCTCTGCCTCAGTGACGATCATGCCGAGGCGGCCCGGGCTTTTGTGGATGCGGGTATCGGCATCTCCCTGGGGGTGCATGACCAGATCACCGAGGCGCAACTGGCGGAGAACGTCAAATCCCTCCTTTGCAACCCGGCGTTGCGCGCGGAGATGCGCCACAAAAGCCGGGCCTTGTCGGACGGCCACGGCGCGCGGAATGTCGCGCGGGCCATCATGCAGGCGCTCATGCAACGAAAACTTCAAGGGACCGCCTAACCAGCCGATTACAAACCCAGGATCAGACAACCCTCACGAAATTATGTTGGAACATCAGAACATCGTCATCTTCGGCGCCACGGGAACCCTCGGCTCACATTTCCGGCAGCATGCCTCGGCGCTCGGCGCGAACTGCATCGCCGTCGGGCGGCGGACGACCGAGAAAGTCACGCCAGATTTCCGGTGCGATGTGACCGTGCTGGACGACGTGCTGGAGACGACGGAAAAAATCTACGCCCAGCTGCCGCGGGTGGACACCGTGATCAATTTCACCGGCGTGCATCATCCGCCGATGGATTTTTGCAAACAGGACCCCAAAAAGCTCGCCGAAGATTTTCTCCGGGTGATGAACGTCAACACGACCGGCGCGTTTTACCTGACGCTGGCGTTCGCCAAGCAAATGGTGGCGCGGCGGCACGGCCACATCATACATCTTTGCTCGGACGGCTCTCGGCTCTCGCTGTATGGCTCGTATGCCTACAACAGCTCCAAGCACGCGGTCGAAGGACTGGTCAAGACGGCGGCGGCACAGCTCGCCCCGTTTAATGTGCGCGTCAACGGGGTCGCCCCGGGCACGGTGGAGACGCCGCTCAACCGGCATCTGCTGCGCTCGGAGGACGGGCAGCATTACAGCCCGCGCGCGGTTTCAATTCTAGCGCACACGCCGACGAAAAAGTTTTCCACCCTGGATGGCATTTCCGAAACCATTGGGGCCATGTGCCTGCCGCAGCGGCATTTCACCGGCAACGTGGTCTTTTGCGACGACGGTTACAACATCGAAGGCCACTCCTGGCCGCTGGGCAATCAGGCGCTGTTCAAGGGCGAGCAAGCCTTGCAGGCGCTTTTCCAGGATCTGTCGAAGGAATACCCGATTGAACCAGCCAAGTCCTAATTTCCCGCTTTACCCAACCCCTCCCACCGAATGAAACACCTGCGCCCCCATCGTCTTTTTAACCTGGTCAAAACGGAAAACCACTTTTCCCGCATGGCCCAGATCATCATGCCGGATCAGGACACGCCCTCGCTGCTGGACACGATGATCTTGCTGTCGCTGGCCAAGCTGATCCAGCCGCGCAATTTTTTTGAGATCGGCACCTTTCTCGGCGCGCAAACCCTGAACATGGCGGTGAACATCAAATCTGCCGACAAGATTTACACGATGGATCTCGGCGAGGAAGACACCAAGGCCCTGGAACAGCAGAAGGAAGATGCCGTGTTGACGGTGAAACATCTGGCAAACGAGAAGCGGCTGGCGTTCCTGGGCACACCCTACGAAAACAAGGTGCAGCAGCTTTTCGGCAACTCGAACACTTACGATTTCAGCCGGTTTCGCGGCCAGATGGACATGATCTACATCGATGGCGGGCACGATCTGGAAACGCTCACCAACGATACGCGAAATTCCTTCGCCATGTTGTCGCCGGGACGACCCACGTGCGTCGCCTGGCATGACTACGGCAACGTGGTGTATCCGCAGGTGAAATCCTACCTGGACGAATTGTCCAACACCAAAAAGATTTACCACATCGAAGAATCTTGGCTGTGCTTTCATCTGCAAAATCCGCCCGCCAGCATCATTGAATCGTTGGACAAATAATTCCGCCTAAAAAATCCGTTTCAAAAAATCCCATGAGCCAATCCCAACGCCAAGAAGGCATCCTGATCGTCAGCGGCGGAATGATGCAGATCCCCGCCGTGCTGACGGCCAAGAAACTCGGACTCTTCGTCATCGCCACCGATGGCAACCCCAACGCCGCCGCCTTCAAGCATTGCGACTTGGGCGTGCCGATTGACACCCGGGACATCGCCGGCACCGTCAAATTCGCGCTCGAAAACCAGGAGCGCTACAACATCAAGGCTGCGTTCGCGGGGGCCGATGTGCCGGTCGAAGTCGCCAACATCACGGCGGCACTGGGACTGCCCGGCATTCCGGTGGAGGTCGCCGAACGCTCGCACAACAAGGCGTTGATGAAGGAACGTTGGTTGCGCGACGGCATCCCGACGCCGCTCGCCATCGAAGTCGGCGACTTGAAGGAAGCCAGGGACGCGCTGAAGCAAATTGGTTTGCCGGCGATGGTGAAGGCGATTGACAACGCCGCCTCGCGCGGCAGCAAGAAGATCGTCCACGAAAATGAACTGGAGGACGCGCTGAACAATGCGAAGGCCGCCTCAACCACTTCGCGTGCGTTGATCGAGCAATACATCACCGGCACCGAACAGAGCGTGGAAACCATTATCTGGAACGGCAGGCACTACCACTGCGGCATGGCGGACCGGCAGTTTGGCTATCATCCGTACCATATCGAAACCGCCCACGTGGATCCGTCCGAGCTGCCCGAGGCAACGCAGCGGCGGATTTACGAAGTGGTGGACGCGGCGGCGGATTCGCTCGGCATCACGTTCGGGCCGGCCAAGGCGGACATGATGCTGACGGACAAAGGGCCGATCATCATCGAAATGCCCGCGCGTCTCAGCGGCGGATTTCATTCGCAGTACACCACCCCGCTGTCCACGGGCCGCGATCCAATCCGGGCGGTGATGGAAATTTCGCTGGGCCGGAAGCTGGACGAATCCCTGATCACGCCGAGCAAATCGAACGTGGCAGTCTGCTCCGGAATTTTCCCGCCGCCGGGACGGTTGAAAGCCGTGCACGGCGTCGAGGGCGCGCGCCAGATCAAAGGAGTCGAACAAATCCTCATTACCAAGCGGCCGGGCGAACTCATCGAGCCGTTGATCGACAATGGCAAGCGGGTTTGCTGGATCATCACCGTGGGAAAATCGAAACCGGAAGCGCAGAACATTTTTGCCCAGGTGCAGCAGACGATCCGGTTTGAAGTCGATCCGATTTGAGACGACTCCCATTTGACGCCGCAATTCCATGGCCGCGCTGAAACTATTCTCCCTGTTCCACCTGAACCTGGCCTTCTCTTCCATCGAGGAAGATCAGCGCGCGCAGGTCATGGAGCGTTGCTACTGGCCGCTGCTGCGGCTGGCGCGGAAATATCGGCTGCCCATCGGCATCGAGGCGACCGGGTTCACGCTCGAAACGGCCGCCGCGCTTGACCCCGCTTGGATCGCAGAATTGCGCGGGTTGACGAGCGAAGGCATCTGCGAATTGATTGGGAGCGGTTATTGCCAGGTCATCGGACCGCTGGTTCCCGCCGAGGTCAACGCCGCCAACCTCCGTCTCGGCCACCAGGCTTACGAACGGCTACTCGGTTTTCCTCCGACCACGGCGCTGGTCAACGAGCAGGCTTATTCCGCCGGGATGATTCAGCATTACCTCGACGCTGGCTACCGGGCCATCATCATGGAGTGGGAAAATCCTTTCAGCACGCATCCTGATTGGAAATCCGAATGGAAGTATCTGCCTCAAATCGCCTGCGGCGAGCACGGCGAAAAGATTCCGGTAATCTGGAACAAGTCGGTGGCCTTCCAAAAATTCCAGCGTTACGCACACGGCGAGATGGAACTGGACGAGTCGCTGAATTACCTGCGCGGCCACGCCGCCGAAACGCCGCGCGCCTTTCCGCTCTATGGCAACGACGCCGAAGTGTTTGATTTCCGTCCGGGCCGCTTCACCACCGAAGCGCCGGTGCAGGAAAAGGAATGGGAGCGCATCGGCGTTTTGATCGAACACCTGCGGATGGATGCGCGTTTTACATTCATCAAACCGGGCCAGGTGTTGGAGCTGCTGGACCAGCCCGGCGCGGGGAATGAACTGCAGCTTGAATCCGTCACCCAGCCGGTGCCCGTGAAAAAGCAGGAGAAATATAACATCACTCGCTGGGCGGTGACCGGGCGGAATGATCTGGAGATCAACACCACCTGCTGGCGGATTTGCGAGGCGCTGAAACAAAATCCGGCCGCCACGGACGCCGAGTGGCGGGAGTTGTGTTATTGCTGGAGCAGTGATTTCCGCACCCATATCACGACGGGCCGCTGGGAAAAATACCGCGCGCGGCTCGCAGCATTCTCGGCGGCGAACACGCTTCCAAAACCCTCCGGCAGCGCGACGAAGCCGTCGCCCCAGGCCGACCGCATCCGGCCGACGCGCGACAAACGATATCTGAAGATTGAAACCGATGCCGTCATCGCGCGGCTCGACTGCCGAAAAGGCCTGGCGCTGGATTCGCTGGTGTTCAAAACGGTTTCGCCCCAACCGCTGTGCGGAACCTTGCCGCACGGCTACTACGACGACATCTCCCGCGCGGCCGATTACTACACGGGCCATCTTGTTTTTGAGGGTGCCGGGGTGCGCAAAGTGACCGACCTCGAAAACTGCGAACCCACGACCAGCTGGGTAAGTGACCGGTTTGAAGTGTCCGCCAACATCGCCACCTCGCTCGGGGAGATTCGAAAAGTTTGGACGTTCCAAACCGATGCCTCCGCCGTGGGGTTGCGGTATGAACTGAACTGGCCCAAACCGCTGCTCGGCTCGCTGCGACTGGGCCACGTCACGCTGCGGCCCGAGGCTTTCGCCAAGGACTCGCTTTTTTACGCGTCACACAATGGCGGACGGGCGTTGGAAACATTCGAGCTGTCGCCGGAGAGGGTGGAGCACGGCCGGGCGGTTTCGTTTCTGGTTTCCGCCTCGCACGCCCTGGGCGTCACCGGCGGGCTGGTGGAACTGGGCGACCAACGAAAAGTGATCCGCGTCCAGGCGGACAAGTCCACCGCCGCGGTGGTGGGCATGATTTCCTATCAGCCCATCAAGGACACCTATTTTTACCGGCTCGCTTTTTCCGCACGCGAGATGGACGAGACCAGCAAGCCGGCGGACGCCAGCCATCTGGTCTGCGCGTTCAGCATTGATGCGCGGACGGTTCCCCACCCTCGCGCCGGAAACTAAATTGCATTCATGCCCGTGCAAGAACCAGTCAAAGAACCGGTGTTGGCGCCGCCCGAAAACGGGATTTCAAAAATGATCGAGGCGGTCAGACGCACGATGCGAGACAACCTGGCCCGCGCCAAGACGCACAATGCCGCCTTCCTGTTCACGGGCGCGTCATTGCTGGTATCCTTTGCGTCCATCGTCGCGGGAACCTTCATGCTGCGGATTGACCCGGCGGACCGGGGGCTCTGGGATCTGGCGCGCACGGCCCTGCCCTTTGCCATGCTGGCGCTGGTCGGCATCAACAACGGCCTGAGCCGCGATCTGCCGTATTACTTCGGAAAATCAGACATCAAAACGGCCCACCGGCTGGCGGGAACGACTCAGTTTTATATCGCCACGGCTTGCCTGCTGGTGTTGCTGGGCGGACTCGGCTGCCTGTTTCATTTCCGCGACGACGGTTCTAAAAAGCTCTTCACGGTGTCTTCCGTGACCGGTTTGATCATCGTGGCTTTTTACACGAACTATCTGATCGTCACGTTCCGCTCGGCGAAATCGTTCCAGGATTTTTCGAAAATCAAAATCGTCGAGGCCATCCTGACCGTACTCACCATTCCCATGATCGCCTACTTGGGTTTTGCCGGCATGGTGACGCGCACGCTGATTCTGGCCGCGGTCGTGGTGGTGTTCATGCACTGGCTGCGGCCGGTGCGCGTGCCGCTGACCTGGGACACGCCGTCTTTCGTGATGCTGATGAAGACCGGGGCGCCGATTTTTATTTTTGATTATCTGATCTCAAACGTGGCTAACTGCGACAAATGGGTTCTGAATTATTTTGGCGGTCTTGAAACCGTGGGCACCTTTGCGCTCGCCACCATGGCGCGGGAGGCCATCTGCAAAGTCCCCGATGCGCTCGGCGAATACATCTATCCGCGCATGAGCCACTCCTATGGCGAGTTTCATGATCCGATCCGGTTGTGGCGGATTGCCGTCAAGTCCAGTCTGATGGTGGTAGGGTTCATGATTCCAGCGGTGGTCGCTGGCTGGTTTTTGCTACCTCCGCTTGTCACTCATTTTTTCCCAAAGTACGTTGACGGGGTAAGCGCGGCGCAATGGATTCTGGTCAGCTCGATTTTTGGCGGGGCGACGCTGGGCAAGCTGGCGATCTGGAGTTTGAAAGATTGGAAGATGATGGCGTGGTATCAAATACTTTACTGCGGGTTCTTGGTTGCCGGCCCGGTGCTGGGGGGGTGGGCAGGAAAAGCACTTGGCCACACCCCGCTCATCGGGGTCAGCGTGGGGATTTTGATCAGCCAGGCAGCGTGGCTCCCGGTCGCCGGATATTTGGTTTATCGGGCAACGCATTCAGGGACCACTACCCCGCCACCAACCGCGTCTTAATTCCGCCACGCCTTCATATTTTTCATGACCCGCGCCGAAAATTGGGATTTGATATTGCGTCTCTGCGAGCAAGCGAAGGATGACGACATCACGTCGGTTCGCGTGGCCCTGTTAAATGATTTTAGCACCCCGGAACCATTCCGCCCGGGCAACCATTTCCGGCATCTGCTCGGCGCCTTGAAGCCCTTTGTTTCCCGCGATTTGACTTCACGCTCCTCGGGACAGATAAAAAGGCATCTGCCCTTGATCCTGTTCCCTTATGCCAGCGGATCAAACCTGCCCCACCTTGCGCCAGTGGCCCGCGAAGCCAAGCAAAGAGGGTTGTTGGGGTTGGTCGTGGCCGGGGAACGTCTGCGCCCCAACCACCTTGCTGGCTTTGACAATATCATCGGCGAAATTGCGCTCTGGCGCATCGCCCGGAAACGAGGGGTGACCGGCATTTTCCAGCGCGCACGCAAAAAATTCAAAAGGATCGTGGCAATCCTCGAACGACTTGATCCGCCAAGCGCCCGGAGGGTCCAACAGAATTATGGCTGGATCTTCAGGACGCTGGTCATCTCACAGGCCATGAGTGAAAGTTTCCGGGAATTGCTCACGGAGTGGCAACCCTCCTGCGTTGTTTCCACGAGCGATTACTGGCCGTTTGAATTTCAACTTTTCTGTCAGGCCCAAAGTTTGCGTATTCCCAATGCGATGATCCAGCATGGCGAGCTGAATGACGTCATTTCTTGGCCGACCTATGCCGAAACGTTTCTGGTTTGGGGGGGGATCTTCCACGAAAAACTGCTACGCTTGGGAGCCCCGGCGGAACGGCTCCGAATCTGTGGTATGCCCTCTTCGGACGCAATGTTCAACCGATTCAAGACCCCGCATAACAAAATGACAAACCCTGACTCTCCGAAGTGCCTGCTGTTCTCGCACGCGCATGAGCGACTTGAGGACCCACTTATTTTCAAGGCCTTTGCGGCATTCCTTGGACAAGCAATTGAGCTGATGCCACAGATGCAGTGGATCATCCGATTGCACCCCGGCGAAGACGATTCCTTCTATCAGGAGTTGGGGCTTGTCGGCCATCCCCGGGTGCAGATACAGCCGCGCCGCATTTCGCTCGAGGAAGCAGTCGCGGAAGCGGATGTCACTTGCACCATTCGCTCCACCGCAGGCCTGCAGGCCATGATGATGCAACGGCCGCTGCTGATAATTGATCTTGTTACCAACGCGGAATGCTCCGTCTGGTGGCCGCTCCACGGGGGTGGTTTGGCGGCTAAAACACCCCAGGATTTTAAAATGCATTGTAGCCGGTTGGTTGAAGATCCGACGTTCAGGGCATCTGTCTTGAACTTGCAACGGGAATTCCTGGACCGAACCTTTGCGAATAAAGGCAGGGCGGCGGCCGGTGTGGTGGATTATCTGGCGGAGAAAACTCCCTCCAATCCAACTGCACCGCTCTCAGCGCAAGGAAAGTTTGGGAAGAAATTTCAACCTGAAGAGATTCGTCTATGACCATATCAGCTTTCTTCAACCGCTTATCGCGCCTTTATTGGCTCGGAAAAACGCAGATCCTTTATCGGCCACTTTTGGGAGGACTGGGAGGGCGCTCCATTATTTTCAAGCCCCTCACCCTAAAGAATCCCCAAAACATTCACATTGGATCTGAAGTGGCAATACATAGCCATAGCTGGTTGCTGACGATGTCGCTACCGGGAAACCCGCCGCCAAAACTGCGGATCGGCGATGGCTCGGATATTGGTAATTTCAACCACATCACATGTGTCAACCATGTTGAAATTGGAGCCAAAGTGCTTACCGCCGATGGCGTGCACATTTCCGACAATAGTCATGGTTACGAGAATACATCCCTACCCATAATGGATCAACCCGTCCACTCCAAAGGCCCGGTCGTTATCGGATCCGGAAGTTGGTTGGGTGAAAATGTCTCGGTGCTCTCCTGTCGCATCGGACGCAACTGCGTGATCGGCGCCAATGCGGTAGTGACCAAGGATGTTCCCGATTTTTGCGTTGTCGCCGGTGTTCCGGGGCGGGTCATCCGGCAGTTCGATCCTAAATCGGCAACTTGGAAACGGTGTTAACAAACGTTTCTGTGGCAGAGCACTGTCTAATGCAGGCAAACTCCATATCGTCGATTTGCTTTACAATTCCAATTCAATATCCCAAAACTCTTATTGACAACATGTTAGCCACAATTTAAGCCGCAGCACCAAGGAATCTGTCTGATTGCCTTTACGATCAGATAGCCCCGACTTCTAACGACTCGCAAAAGGTTGAAGGAATCTCACAGACTAAAGAATCTCATGTGTCTTGTATATAACGTGTTATATTCTTTAATGGTGGCCTGAACCAGAAGCTTAACACCGTTGGCACAGGTTTAGCTGATTAAGCCTCGTTCAGAAAAAACAAAACGAAAACTATGAAAAAAATTATTGCTATTGGAATTGCGGCCGCCTTCCTGAGTGGAATGTGTGCAAGCGCCATCAACGTCACAGTGACTTCGATTGCGGGCTACGGAAACGAGTTTAATGTCAACCCCGTTATCGGAACAGGCTATGCGCCTTCCGTAATCGTGAACGGTGGGTTTGAAACATTCTGTTACGACGAACGCCCGGGTATCACCATTCCCGGCACCTACAACGCGACTGTCAATACTTCCGGCATTGATTTCCTTGGTTTGCAAATGACCGCTGGCGCAGCTTGGCTGTATCAGCAGTTTGCCTCGGGAACTTTAGCCGGCTACAATTACACGCCCGGTGGTGGGCCGGGAACTGGTCGCATCGGGAGTTCTTTCGACCTGCAGATCGCCCTTTGGAACATGCAGAACCAATATGGTCCTGCGGCCGGCACCCTTGCCAATTCTTTCACGGCCCTTGCCGTGGCTCACTTTGGCAGCTTAGCTGCCACGCTCGCTGCGACGACAGGCGGGGCGTTCAATGTTGGCATCTTGGAAATGAAGGATGCCACTGGCAAAAACGTTCAGCCCATGTATACCCTGCTCCCGGATGGCGGCACCACGCTCATGTTGATGGGCATCGGCTTCAGCGGTCTGGCCTTGGTTTCCCGCAAGCTCCGCGCATAAGCTTCAACTAAACTGATTCTGTTCACGGGGGGCAGCCTTGGCTGCCCCCCTTTGATTTGCCTCTGCGCACCCTCCAAAGATCGCCCAGACTCCTTCCTGCAGGCTGAAGGCTTTTCCCGACTGATTCAAAAAGCTTTAGGATTCGCTTCTCCTTCCGATTCCAACTTGCGCCCTTGATGGTGCAATTAAATGTTGGAAAAAAATGTTCATCGCCTCAATCGTGAACTTTAGTCAAAGCTGGTTTTTGGTCTAATTTAGAACATATAAACATGAAAACTGCCATCGTCGGTCTCGGTTACGTGGGTCTTCCTTTGTCACTTCAATTCGCCCGTTCAGGCGTCACGGTGCTGGGCTTGGATATTGACAA
>JANPGB010000049.1:0-3656 GCA_031423695.1 Verrucomicrobiota bacterium | reverse complement strand
AATCCCGCCGTCAATGAGATAGCCGCTGTGCTTCCACGCCTTCGCCACGCCGCCGGGTTCGCTGTGATGTTCCACGATGCGGGTGCGGTAGCCGTTCATCTGCCCGTAGCTGCCCGTGGCCAGTCCGGCGATGCCGGCGCCGATGATGAGGATAGATTTTTCAGCCATGTGCCGGACAGTTCAGTGCGTTCTGATTAGGATTCGACAATCGAATAACCGCGCAAGCAAACATGGCGATGCTTGCTTCCGCAAGCGGTTTGTTGTAAAAACGCGGCTCGATTTATCGCTGCATGATCGCACTCAACGGCCACAACCTCTCCCTCGCCGAAGTCTGGCACATCGCCTCGCTTCAAGCGGCGTGTGAACTCGCGCCCGAAGCGCGTCCGCTCATCCGTCGCAGCCGCGCGCTCGTCGAATCGCTCGCCGCCGAGCCGCGCGCCATCTACGGCATCAACACCGGCTTTGGTCCGTTGAGCGGCTTCCGCGTCAACGACGCCGATCTCGCGCAACATCAGCTCAACCTGCTCCACCATCTCACCGTCGGTCAGGGCACGCTTTTCTCCGTCGCCGAAACCCGCGCCATCATGCTCACCCGCGCGAACGCGCTGGCGCGCGGTTACTCCGGCATCCGCCCCGAACTGATCGAACTGCTGCTGGCGGCGCTGAACAAAGGCGTGTTGCCGGAAAATCCCAGCGAAGGTTCCGTCGGCGCGAGCGGCGACATCGTGCCGCTGGCGCACATGGCTGGTTTGCTGGTCGGCCTCGGCCAGGCGCGGCTCAACGGCGAACGGTTGCCAGCGATTGAAGCTTTGAAACGCGTCGGCCTCGCGCCGCTGGCGTTGCAATGCAAGGAAGGGCTCGCCCTGGTCAACGGCACGTCGGTGATGACCGGTCTCGCCGCGCTGGCCACGCACGAGGGCGAAGTGCTGTTGCACTGGATGGAGCTGCTAACGGCCTGCTTGTTCCAGGTGCTCGACGGCGAGCCGGAAGTGTTGTGCCAGCAAATCCACATGGCGCGCGGCTTTCGCGGACAGTCGCTCGTGGCCAAGCGCATCAGTGATTCGCTCCGCACACATCCGGCGTTTGCGAAGCGCATTGACGATCATCAATGGGGCACGGCGGCCAAGAACGTTGATCCCGGTGCGGAAATCCAGGACCCGTATTCGCTGCGCTGCGCGCCGCAGATTCTCGGCGCGTTTCAGGAAGCCCACTGGCACATCGAGGAAGTTGTCGCACGTGAACTGAATGCCAGCACGGACAACCCGCTGATTTTCCCGGACACCGGCATGGTGATCCACGGCGGCAATTTTTACGGGCAGCAGGTCGCGATGGTCAGCGACTACCTGCGCATGGGCCTGATCAAAATGGCGCTGCTGGCCGAGCGGCAGATCGAGCGGTTGGTCAACTGGCGTTACAGCCGCGGCCTGCCGCCGATGCTTGCGGGCGGTGCGCCGGGTTTGAACTCCGGCCTGTCCGGCGCGCAACTGCTGGCCACCTCGTTGGCGGCCGAAGCACGGCTGCTCGGCACGGCCGCGTCCATCCAGACCATCTCCACCAACGCGAACAACCAGGACGTCGTCAGCATGGGCTGCATCGCGGCGAAGATGACCCGCACCGCGTTGCCGCTCTTGTGGAAAATCGTCGCCATTGAAGCGATCACGCTCGCACAGGCGGCGGACTTGCGCGGACGCGAAAAAGCTTTGGGCGGCGATTACCAGAAACTTTACGACGTGGTGCGCAGCGTTTGTCCCACGCTTGAAAACGACCGCCCGCTCGCCGAAGACATCGCGCGCGTCATGGAACTGCTGCAATCCGAAACCGTCCAGCAACAATGTCTCGCGCCAAAAGCCAGCCCGCTGTAAGATGAATCAATGGACGTGGATGTCTTAATCATCGGGGCCGGCCCGGCGGGCACGATTGCCGCCGCCCAACTGCAGCGCGCCGGCTGCCGGCTGCTCGTGGTCGAGAAACACGTCTTCCCGCGCTTTGTCATCGGCGAAAGCCTGCTGCCGCACACGATGGATTTGCTCAAGGAAGTCGGGCTGCTGGAGGCTGTGGAGAAGTGCGACTTCATGAAGAAGACCGGCGCGGTCTTCATGCGCGGCGACCAGGTCTGTAATTTTGATTTCGCCAACCAGTCCGCCGCGGGCTGGCAATACACGAATCAGGGTCCGCGCGCCGAGTTAGACAAGGCAATCGCCGATGCCGTGCAGGCGCGGGGCGTGGATTTCCGCTACGGCCACGGCGTGGCGGCGGTGAATTTCTCCGGCACCCATGCGGAGGTGACGCTGGACCCGCCGGACGGCACCCCGCGCAAAGTGACCGCGCGTTTTGTCTTGGATTGCAGCGGCTACGGACGCGTGCTGCCGCGCCTGCTCGATTTGGAAGAGCCGTCGAGCTATCCGGTGCGGGAATCCTTGTTCACGCATGTCACCGGCGACGTGCGTCCGCCCGAGCGGGAGCAGGGAAAAATCTGGGTCTGCGTCCACCCGGCGGGCGGGTGGATCTGGATCATCCCGTTTTCCAACGGCAACACCAGCGTGGGCGTCGTGGCCGAGCCGGATTTCTTTGAGCGCTTTCCCGGCAGCCCCGAGGAGCAGTTGCGGGCCATTCTGATGAGCGATCCGAACACGGCCGCCCGGCTGGCGCAGATGCAATTTGTCTTTCCACCGCAGCGCATCAAGGGTTTTGCCTGCTCGGTCAAAAAACTTTTCGGCCCGCACTTCGCGCTGGCGGGCAACGCCACCGAATTTCTCGACCCCGTCTTCAGCTCCGGCGTCACGCTGGCGATGGAATCCGGCCTGCGCGCCGCGCAGGTGCTGACGCGGCAGTTGCAAGGTCAGTCCGTGGACTGGCAGGTGGAATATGCCGACCACGTCATGCAGGGCGTGAACACCTTCCGCTCCTACGTCACCGCGTGGTACGACGAAAAGCTGCCCACGATCCTGTTTGCCGCGGAGCGCAATCCCGCCATCATGCGGCAGATCTGTTCCGTGCTTGCGGGTTATGTGTGGGACAAATCTAATCTTTACGTTACGCAGGCTGATCGTGCGCTGGGATTGTTGGCGAGAATTTCCGGCAAGATGGCGCGGGCGACAGCGGATTGACCTGCCACATTGCGGCGGCCAGAGTCAAAGCGCTTTTCATTTCACACTCGTCTCCTAAACTTCCGCGCATGGGAGAAAGGCTGTTGTAAAAAATGCGTCGAACCGGCGGCTTGAACCCTCCGGCCACCGGCCGGCCACTACACGCCCTGCGCCGCAGGCGCGTCATCTAATGATGAGATCACCCCAATGGAGCTTTGTTTGGGTTGCGATTTGCGGCTATAAAGATTGCACCACGACGGAGCTTCACTTTGAATCCTTCGCGGTTCAATGAGCGCACATCTGCTTGAAGTCAAAAATCTGAAAGTGCATTTCCCGGTGAGGCCCGGCGTGCTCAGCCGCGCGCGCGAATTCATCAAAGCGGTGGACGACGTCAGCTTCAGCATCGCGCCGGGTGAAACGCTCGGCTTGGTCGGCGAAAGCGGCTGCGGCAAGACGACGCTTGGCCGGGCAATCATCCGGCTGGTCGAGCCGACCGCAGGCACTATTTTTTTTGAGGGCGAAGAAATCACCGCGATGGACGGAGCGAAATTACGCGAACGACGGCGGAAG
>JANPGB010000048.1:0-20480 GCA_031423695.1 Verrucomicrobiota bacterium | reverse complement strand
AAAATTGTGGAAGCAAGCTCGGCAGCTTTGATGATCAGAATTATTTTATGCGTGTGAGGTATTCCAAGGGGTTCGGTCCGGCGGGGCGACAATCCCGCGCCTTCACCTTGGTCGAGGTGGTGGTCGCCGTGGGCGTGCTGGGGATCATGCTCATCTCCCTGTATCTCGGCATCTCCGTCGGATTCTCCATGACCCAGGGGGAGCGGGAAAACCTTCGGGCAACCCAAGTCATGCTCGAACGCATGGAGGGCATCCGACTTTTCACCTGGGACCAGCTTGTGGATTCGACCAAAAACCCACCCGTCTTCACGAACTATTTCGCCCCTTCCAGCATCAACCTGGGGGTCATGTATGTTGGCGCCATGACGGTGACGACGAACATCAGTCTGACTCCGTCCGCGACCTATAGCGCGAACATGCGGAAGGTGACGGTGCAGGCAAGCTGGACTTCGCGGGGCGTCGCGCACGTCCGAAGCATGTCCACGTACGTGAGCAAAAATGGAGTGCAGAACTACATTTTCAACAACTGATCCCCGAGGCAATTTATTTATGACCGGCCACAACGAGATCGCTCAAGGCAGACAAACTCACCGGCGGAGGGGAATGACGCTGATTGAATTGCTGGCGGCCGTCGGCGTCGGTTCACTCGTTCTCGCGGCGGTGGGATCGCTGACCGTTTTTACCGCCCGGAGCTTCGAAGCGCTGAAGAATTATGATTCCCTGGACCGATACAGTCGCAATGCGCTGGACACCATGAGCCGTGAAATCCGCCAGACCCGGGCCTTGACGTATTATCAAACCAATAAACTGATTTTCCTGGATCGAGATGGGGCAACGAATTTGACCTACTTTTGGAACCCAGTGACCCTGGTTCTAACCCGCCAAAAGGCCTCCGCCACGACGGTGCTGCTGACCAATTGCGACAGTTTGGTTTTCCAAATCTCCCAGCGCAATCCGTCCAACGGATTTAACTTCTATCCGGCGGCCAATGCGGCGGGGTGCAAATTGATCAACGTGACCTGGATTTGTTCGCGTCAGGTGTTGGGCACCAAAGCCAATACCGAAAGCCTGCAGACGGCAAAAATCGTCATGCGCAATTAGCTCCAAAAAATCATGAAGACACGACTGCGAAAAATTTCTAACGAGCGCGGCTCGGTGCTCTTGGTGACCCTGGTCACGGCGGTGATCATCGGAACCGCGCTGGCCAGTTTCTTGGTGTTGGTGCAAAACCAGAGTGCCGCCGTGGGCCGGTCGCAAAACTGGAACGGCACCATGGTCCTGGCGGAAGCCGGGTTGGAGGATGGTCTTCAGTTCATCAACAAATATGCGGCGTCACCCAACGTGCCGGGCTGGACAAATAACTACTCTGCGGACAACTGGAGCCGCAGTGTCAGTGTTTACAATGTGCGCCGGTATGTCGGCAGCAACTATTATGATGTCTATGTCACTAATTTTGTGAACGGGCCGAGCCTCTGCTCCATCGGCTATTCGGCCCCCCCCAACTCAACCAATGCCACACTCCTCCGCAAGGTGATCGTCAAGACGGCCAAGGACGCGCTCTTTAACTACGCCTTGGCCGCCAAGGGCACCGTAAATTTCAACGGCAACAACACCGCGACCGACAGTTTTGACTCCAGCGATCCCAATTACAGCACCAACGGCGTGTATATCTCAAGCAAGCGCAAAGCCAACGGCGACGTGCTGACCAATGACGCCATCACCAATAGCAATATTTCCGTTGGCAATGCCAAGATAAACGGACATGTCAATACCGGCCCCAGTGGCGATGTCACCGTCGGCCCAAACGGTTCCGTTGGAGATAATGCGTGGGTGTCCGGCGGTAACACGGGGATTCAGAGCGGTTACGAGGATCCGCACACCATGAACGTTCAGTTCCCCGACGTGCCTTCCCCGGATATCACCTACAATTATCCTTGGTGGAATCCTTTCGCCCCCAGCGGCCAGAGCATTACCATCAATGGAACCACCACCGCGTTTGGGCAGGCGTATACAACCGCGGGCAACAACTACTACAAGTTGTCTTCCCTGCCCGGCAAGATTTACGTTGGGACCAACGTCAATGCCGTGATTTGGGTGACCGGTTCCATCAGCATGGCCGGCAGCGATCAGATCGCCGTGGCGGCTGGCGGGTCGCTGACCCTCTACGTTGGCGATGTCAGCGGGAGCTCCGTTTCCTACAGCATGGCCGGCAATTCAGCCATCAACAATTACTCCACCAACGCCCAGAACTTCATGCTGCTGGGATTGCCAACCTGCACGAGCATCAGCATGAACGGAAATGCTGCAATCACGGGTGTCGTTTACAGTCCGCAAGCCGACATGAGCCTGGGCGGAGGCGGCAATAATACTTATGATTTCGTGGGTTCCATCATGGCCAAAACCGTCACCCTGTCTGGGCACATGAATTTCCATTTTGATGAAGCGCTAAAGAACAGCACTTACAGTCGCGGATACATCGTGACCGACTGGAAAGAAGGAACTTGATTTAGCGCCTTCGGAAAAAACCTCGCACCGCCCCGCGGCCTGCGCGCTGGAAATGTTTCGCGTCGCAGTGAAATGCACGCCACAAGTCGCCCTCCTTTCTGCCAAGCAGGCAAGTTTCTTTCCTTGGCCCCTCAGGTTTGGGTGTTCAGTTTCTTGGCAGTCAGGTTCTCGCAACGTTCACAAAATGGACACGGTCGCACGATTCACGGCGGATTTGAACAGAACGAACTTGGCCAGATTACTGCTAATCCTATTTCGTTCGATGGAAGACACGCATTATGGGACTGCCATTTTTTACAAACAAAACCCGCAAGAAGCGCGACCAGATGTTGGCCGTGGATCTCGGCAACCGGATCACCAAGGCCGTGCACATGCAACGCCGGGGCGATGGATACGCCCTGTGCGGCTTCGCCCTGCTGGACGCGCCCATTTTTGAAAAGACCTTGTCCGTCGAATTGCTGGCCGAGCATCTCAAGGCAGTGGCCCAGCTGCTGGACTGCAAAACCAAACTGGTCGCCATGACCATCGGGGTCAACGACGCCCTGGTTCGGCATGTGGAAATGCCCACCATGCCCGCCGATGAAATGCGCTCAATCCTGAAACTGAATTCGCGCGTCTACCTTCAGCAGGATCTGCCCAACCACGTTTTTGACTGCGACATCGGCAGCTTGCGGGCGCCGGACAAAAAGAATCCCGCCGGTGCCAAGCAAAAGCTCCTCATCGCCGGCACCAAAAAACAACTCGTGGACGATTTCGTGGCCAGCGCCCGGACGGCGGGGCTTACGCCGGATTACCTGGTGCCTGGAGCCATTGCGCCGGTGAATGCCTTTGAGTTGGCGCAGCCCGAGGTGTTCGCCAAGGAAGTGGTCGCGCTCGTGGACATCGGCTTCAAGTCCTCCTCCATTTCCATTTTGCGTGAAGGCGAGTTGGCGCTTAACCGTGTCGTCTCCATCGGCGGCGACCGCCTGACGACCGGACTGTCCGAGGCCATGAACATCAGCTACGCCGAAGCCGAAGGCATCAAGGTCGGGATGGCCCACGAGGTTGAGTCCACCTTGGAATCGCTGCTGGTGCCGCTGGGCCGGGAACTGCGCGCCTCGATTGACTTTTTCGAGCACCAGCATGACCGCCCGGTCGGCCGGATCTATCTCTCCGGCGGTTCGGCCCGCTCGGAGTATGTGCTGCAGACCCTCCAGCGCGAGCTCGCGGTCGAATGCAAACTCTGGAATCCGACCTCCCTGCTGAAGCGGGATTTATCCCCCAAACAGGAGGCGGAAATTGAACACGTCGCGCCCCAACTCACCGCCGCCGTGGGCGCGGCTTTAACCGCACTCTAAATCATGCCCATTCGCATCAATTTGTTGGCTGAAATGCAGGCCCTGGAGGATCAGCGCCGCCGCGACCCCGTCAAGCGGGTCATCCTCACCGGCATCGTGCTCGTGTCGGTGATGCTGGCCTGGAGCAGTTCGCTCATGGTCAAAACCATGGTGGTCAAAAGCGACGCCGGCCGGATCGAATCCGAGCTCAATTCCCGCACCAATGATTACCGCCAGGTGCTGGACAACAAGCGCAAGCTCGCCGAGAACCATCAAAAGCTGGCGGCCTTGCACCGGCTGTCCACCAACCGCTTTCTGGTTGGGAATTTTCTCGACGCCTTTCAGCAAATCACCGTGGAGGACGTGCAGATGGTCCATCTCAAGCTGGACTTTGGCTACTCGGTGACCGAGGAAACCAAGGCCGCCAAGAAAGAGGAGGGTGACGACGCCGTGGCCAGCGCGCCAGCCAAGCCCGCCAGCGCCACGGAAAAAATTTCCTTCGCCATCAACGCCCGGGACAACAGCGCCACCGCCGGCGACGCCGTCAATCGGTTCCGCGAATCCATCGCCGCCGCCCCGTATTTCAAAGCCCTGCTCGGGGGCCAAAGTGGGATCCGCCTCAAGAGCCTGAGCGCGCAACAAACCGATCCGAACGGGAAACAGTTCACTCTATTTGCGCTGGAAGCCAGCCTGCCGGAGAAAAGACGATGAACAAACTATCACAAGAAAAACGCAATCAGCTGCTGCTGGCCTCGGCGGCCATCCTGCTCGCGCTGGGCGGTCTCTATTTCACCCTCATCCGCTATCAGCAGGAGGGGCTGAAAACCTGGGTCAGCAAGCAGGCCGCTACCGAGAAAAAAATGTCTGAGATCCGGGAGAACATCAAGAACAGCCGGCAAATTGAAGCCGAACTGCTGGCGGTGAGCAGTCAGCTGGCGCAGGAGGAGGAGGGCATGCCCTCGGGCGACATCTACGCCGCCTTGGTGGACACCATTCGCAAATTCAAACTCGGCCGGCAGGTGGAGATTCCGCAGTTCAACTCCCCTGGCAACGCCACCGACGTCAACCTGTTGCCCAAGTTTCCCTACAAGCAGGTCGTCATGACCATCGTCGGCTCCGCCCATTATCATGACCTGGGCAAATTCATTGCCGACTTTGAAAACGAATATCCGTCGGCCCGCATCGTGAATCTTGACCTTTCCCCTGGTTCGGCGGCCTCGGTCGCCGACAAGGAAAAACTGGCTTTCAAATTGGACATCGTTTCACTCGTTAAAAGCGGATCACCCGCCCCTGCCTTAAGCAAGTTATGAAAACATTTCTCTCCACCCTCGCTTTCGCCATCGGGATTATTTTTGCCGCCCCGGCCGCCCCGTTGGAAAAGGCCGCCGCGCCGGCTGAGTCGCAAAAACAGAGCACCGTGGCGGACAAGCCGGTCGCCAAATCCACCTTCGGTATTCCCACCAAACCGCAGGACGGACATGATCCTTTCTTTCCCGTTTCCGACCGGCTGTTTGCAGCCAAAACCACTCCCAAGCCGGCGTCTTCGTCGGTGAGTTCGGCCATTGTTTTCAACGGCATTTCCGGCAGTCAAGACCATCGCCTGGCCATGATCAATGGCCGCACTTTTGCCGAAGGTGAGGAGGCCCCCGTGAACACCACTTCCGGCCGCGTCCGCGTGCTGCTGGTGGCGATCAAGGATGACCGGGCTGTGGTGGAGGTGGCCGGTGAGCGGCGTGAACTGGTTTTTCAAGGCCGCTGAAAAAATAGCGGCGGTTAGTTTGGTTTGTTGTTGTGGGTCGGGCAGCCACCGTGGCTGCCCGATTTTTTTTGCCCGGCTGGAGTTCCATGATCCGATTGGTCCTTTCCGGAGGCCGGATCGTCGCTTGCTGGATCTTGCCCTCGGGACGGGTGTGGCGAAGTCACGCCGACACCCCGGCCGACAGGTAACCAGCGCTGTTCCTGCCCGGCAAACTTTGCTCATTCTTCATTCCGCGCTGTCCCAACGGAGGACAGGCGAGACAGGGTTGCGTCGTTTTTCCCGCGATAATAAGGCGGCTTGTCTCATTTCGGAGCCTTGGCACCGGGTCTGCTAATTTCCGCCGTGGATGGCAGAACAGTCATCTGAAATGTTCGACAACAAATATAAAATGAAAGCAAAGACAATCGTTCTCGTGTTGAGCGGGCTGGTGGCAGGCTGTTTGGCTGTTTCGGCTCAAGACAACTCCACTGCGGCCAACCCCGCGACAACCGACACTGCCGCTCCTGCCGCGATCGTGGTGGCGCAAGCCGACCCCGCCCCCGCCGCGCCACCCGCCGAGAGTGCGCCCGCCGCAACCCCCGCGGCCGAGGTCGTCAAGCCGCCGGCGGCAGTCTCGGCGAGTCCCCAGGTCATCCCGCTGATCGTCATGGATGACGTCCCGCTAACCGACGCCATCAAGAATCTCGCGCGCCAGGCCAACTTGAATTACATGCTCGATCCCAAGATCACGTTCGGCCAGCCCGGCCCGGACGGCAAACCCGCGCCGCAGCCGTCCGTTTCCATCCGCTGGGAGAACATCACCGCCGGCCAGGCGCTGGTCGCGCTGCTCAACAACTACAGCCTGCAACTGGTCGAGGATCCGAAAACCAAGATCGCCCGCGTGACGCCGCAGGATCCGGCAGCGCCACCCGTGTTGCTCACCAAGATCATCAAGTTGAATTACGCCAGCCCGAGCAACATTGTTTCCGCCGTCCAGTCTTCGTTGACAGACAAGCGCAGCCGGGTCATCGCCGATGTCCGCTCCAGTCAGTTGGTGATGGTCGGCACGGAGAAGGAACTCGTCGAGGCGAACAACTTGATCGAACGGCTTGACTCGCCCACCAAACAGGTGCTTATCGAGGCGCGCATCATGGAAACCTCCTTGAATCCCAAGTCGGTCAAGGGAATTGATTGGAGTGGAACGCTGGGACACCAGCAGGTCACTCTCGGCAACAACGCCCTGCCCGGCACCGCGCCGACCCCCGCGGGCACCGCGCTCGATGCCAACGGCAACCCGACTCCGATCCCGGGCACCCCGGGCACCATCGGGGGCATCCTCAGTGGTGTGGGCTCCGGCGCGGGTGTGCTGGCCAACTTGTCGAAAGGCAGCGTCTTTAATCCGGCGACCGCGTTCCTGAACGCGGACGGAGTCAGTGCAGTGCTCTCCTTTCTGAACAGCGAGCAGGACGCCAACGTCATCGCTACCCCGCGCGCCGTGACGCTGGACAATGAAACCGCCATGTTGGAAGTCGTGGATCAGGTTCCGGTCGTCAATGTCACCGCCGGCACGGCCAACACGACGGGCGGTTCCTCCGTGGGTTACACCAATGTGGGCGTGAAGCTCAAAGTAACCCCCCGCATTTCCGCCAACAATTTCGTCAACCTGATCGTCATCCCGGAAGTTTCCAGCCATGTCGGCGATCAGGCTTTCAGCGCCGGTGGCTCCCAGATCTCGGTGCCCATTTTCAACCGGCGCACCATTGAAACTGCGGTCATGATTCCCAGCGGAAACACGCTGGTGCTGGGCGGCTTGGTTCAGGATCAAATCCAGAAATCCTACACCAAGGTTCCGTTTCTCGGAGACATCCCCTGGTTGGGATACGCCTTCCGCCACGAATCAAAAGATCGCCGTAAAATGAATCTGCTCATCTTCATCACGCCCACCATCGTCAAGGATTCCGACTACCAGGCGGATAACGGGAATTTTCTCCAAACGCCCGTCACGGACATCGCGGCCGCGAATTGGTCCGAGTGGGATAATGGCAAGCCGCACGACTGGAGCAAGGTTGAGAGTAAGAAAGCAACCGACTCCGGCAAGAAATAAGGGCACAAAAGTAAGGTTGTAAACAAACCGCCGCATCCTGCGGCGGTTTGTTTATTTCCACGTCAAACTTTCATCCCCCGTTGGCCGCTTCGAGCCGCTTCAAATACTCGAACGAGAACAGTCCCGTCGAGTGGCCGTCCCCCCAGCTGGGCTGGATCGCATAGCCGCCCACGCGCTCCAGCCGCACCAGCTTGAACGCCGCCGGCGTCAGCGGTTTCTCCGGGTTCTTGTAAAGATTGCCCATGATGTCCACCTCGCCCTTGCAGCCCGCGCACGGACAGCACCGCCGCAGCGTCTCCAGCTTGATGAAGCTCTCCCCGCCGTCGTCCCACTTGATCGCCAGTTCCTCGCCGATTTGTTGCAGGTCCAAAATTTTCATCGGCGCTAATGTAGGTTTGGGGCCGGATGCCGTCCATACTTTCCCTTGAAACCCAAAAGCAAAATTGACCGAATCCGTGTCGTTCTTACCTATCCTCACGACTGATACTTTTGCGAAACACCGCAAATTAAAATGCGTCCGGATGGGCCCGTGCGTCAGCATCACCTTGCCGGTGAAGTCGCCGGAAGCCATCGCCTCGGTCGCCTGTCGGGAAATCAAGTGCCCTGCCGGCTCCGACCTTGCAGTTGAGCGCACCCTCAATGACGCTCAGTGCGCCGCCAGCCAGTCGCGCACGCGCGGGTTGAAATCCTCCAGTCGCTCCCAATGAAACGCGTGCCCCGCCCCCGCGTAGAGGTGCAACTCCGCCCCCGCGATGCCGCGCGCCACTTCCTCCGCCATCCAGCGCGGTGTGAAAATGTCCGCGTCGCCGCCGACCACCAGTGTCGGACATTTGATTTTTCCAAGCTCTGCAAAGGTGTCATGGGCCAGGCAAGCCGCCGCCTGCGCTTCAAGGGCGTGGAGCGGCTGGGGTGCCGGACCCTCGGCCGCCTGCCGCCGGCCGTCGAGTAATCCCGCCAGGCCGGTGGCGTCGTCCCAGGTCGGCTTGCTGAAAATCAACAGCTGGATGTAGGTCATGAACTCCTCCGGCCGGAGTCGCGCCTTGATCGCCATCATGTGTTCGAAGACTCCGCGCGCATAAGCGTCGCACCGCGCCCACGGGCACATCAGCACGAGCGAACGCACCCGGGCGGGCTGGCGCAACGCCAGTTGCTGGGCGATGATGCTGCCCATCGAGCAACCGACCACCCGCACCTGTTTCAGCCCGCGCGCCTCCAGCAATCCGGCCAGGTCGTCCGCCATCATCGCGCTCGTATAGGGTCCGGCGGGCTTGTCGGTCAGGCCCACGCCGCGGTTGTCGGGAAGCAGGCAGTGGAATTTTTGGGACCAAAACTCGGCGTGCTTTTCCCAGACACTGCCGGGCGCGGTGATGCCCATGATGAGCAGCACGGTTTCCCCGGCGCCTTGTTCCTCGTAGTAGAGTTGGATTCCGTTGGTCCTGATGTAAGGCATGGGAGTCCGATGGTTTAGCGCTTCAACGCCGGGATCAACTTGTCGCGGATCCATTTGCCGTCATGCATCGTCACTCCGTCGGGATCCTCGACGGCCTGCGCTGCTTCATCTTCGCAGACGATCCAGCCGGTGTATTTCCGGTCCAGCAGCCATTGCGTAATGCCCGCGAGATCCACCTTGCCCTCGCCCATGAGCGCAAACTCCGGGTTGCCATCCCAATCCTTGTAGTGGACGAGATTGATCAGGTCGGCATATTCGCGCATCTTCGCGAGCGGGTTCATGCCGCCATTTGCCAGGTGGCCGACATCCGGCGTCCAACCCGTGACGGAGCGGTCAAGCCGTTCCAGAATCGCGCGGTAATCCGCTTCCGTGCGATTCGTGGAGTGATGCGGGGAGTTCGGATGAAAGCTGGCCGGCACGCCGGCTTGGGCGGCCCGTCGCGAAACGGTGTTGAGATTCGCGACGAGATTTTTCTGCCGCTGTTCAAGCTCGTGCCGCCCCTCCGGCAGCTGCACGGTGCACAAGGTCGCGCCGGGAAAGCGTTGCAACAAGGCAATGGTCGCGTCCGCCTCGGCGCGCTCCTGGGCGGTTTCCTCGGGATGATTCCATGACAGCACCAGGGCGATGGCCGCGAGTTCGAGTCCCGCTTCCTTCAGCGCCCGCTCGAGTTTGTCGGCGTTGAAATAGTCGCCCATCCACCCGTGGCTCGGTGAAAACCCCGCGAACCCGGCGCGGGAAGTCACCTCGATCATGTGGCCGATCCGCCCGGCATGGGCACGGCCGGAATCTTTCATGAACCAGGTGTAAGTCTCGGCTGCGAATCGAAACGGCAGATCTTTCATGATGGTTTGGCTCAGCATGGCGACAATTTTAATCTCTGGGTTTCAGAATGCCATCTTTTACTGATCGGCACCTCCGGATCGTCGGGGCCGCAGGTCGGATGAGTTGTTTCGCGGCTGGAGGTAAGGCGATGATGAGGCGCCGAGGTTGTGTTCTCGTTTTCCGCCCTCCGACTTCGGACTTCCGCAATGTCCCGGTTTGTATTCCGCCGGAGCGCGGCTGGGTCGAAGACCAGCCGCAGCCCTGACCATCCGCTACGGTTGACGCTGGGCGCACAGCCGCGCTCCTTTCAAACTCGGACACTGCCTGGACTGAGGCCATGTCCCGGCTTCATTGCGTCACGCTCAACGTCCCGGCATGGCCCGGGTGATCCAGCGCGTCCGCCGTCACCGTCACGCCCGGCCTGGCCGACGCATCCACCGTGGCCACATAACGCCACGCGTTCAGCGCCGGATCAAACGTCGCCGTGCCGCTCTCCACCGGCGCTTGCGTGTTGTCCGCGATGCTCACCCGCACGCCCGTCACCTCGATGTCGTCGTGCGCCCTGATGAGGATCGCGTCGCCGACGTGCTTGTGATAACCGTTCAGGTCAATCTCATCCACCACCGGCGGCGTGAGATAATCGCCCAGCGCAAGGGCGAAGGCGGGTTTGTGAACCTCCCGGGCCTTGGCCACGTACGGGGCGCTGGCCTGCGCGTCCGCCATGACGCCCTTGGCGTAGCGTGCGCCTTGGCTGAACTGCTCCCGTTGCTGCTGCTGCGCGGGCGTGTTGGGCTGATTGACCCGGTCCGGTTTCGCGGCCACGATGTTCCGGCCATCCCGCGTCTTGAACACGAAGTCGCCGACGTGGCCGTGCAGGTGTTTGACCGCCGGGTTATACGTGATCTTTGCCATAACCTTCCTCTTTTCGAGGCGGCTCCGCCTGGCCCTCAGGATCCAAATGCATTGGACGGATTGCGCCCGTCATTGGGTCATCGGCCCTCGTGCCGCCAGGCTCCTTCGTCCGGCCCGCGCGAGCGCCGGTGAGGCATTGGGTTGCTTCGCCTCAAGGCGGAAGTTCCACCCGCCCTTTTGTTTTGTCAAATGCGAACTAATGCTTAACATCAGGTGTAATGCTTTCAGCTGCCGGCCTTGGCGCCGCCAGCCACTGGCCGTTCACGAAAATTTGAGTCAAGTGAGCCGCATTTATTTTTGCCGGAATACCCGCCGCTCGCAGGGCCGCAACATAAATGCGCTCGAAGCCAGCCGAGTCTGTGATTCCTTGCTGCCAAATCGCGGATAATCCTCGCCGCCCGGGAATCTGCTTCGAAACCGTCACCCGTTCGCGCAAAAAACGCACGACGATTTCCGCGGCGGACAATGGATCATTTTCGCGGCGGATGCGCGGATAAAAATTCTCCCACAGGGCGGGACGCCAGGTCATGTCGCTGTCGTGCTGCGGATCAATTGCCAGCGACAACACAAACTTGCGATAGATTTGATCCTCCAGTTTCCAGTTCACCAACTCGCGATTGTAATTCGCCAGTTCGACATGTTGCAGCAAGGTTTTGAGTTTCTCCTTTTGCCAGATCGGCTGGGCCGCCAAATATTCAAAGTCCGCAGGTTGTTTGGGCTGGACTAAAAATCGCCGGGCGATGGCAAGCGTTGTGTCGTTGACAGACAATCGGGGGGTTCCCCAATGAATGGCCGTTTCCACCAACGCCCAGATTGCGAGCAAACCGGCCAGCCACCGCAGCGTAGCGGCGGGCATCCTGCCTGCCGTAGAGGGCGCGCATCCTGCCGCCCGGAAAGGATTCAAACAACCAAGCAACGAAGAAACCAAGTTGAGAGGAAACGGCTTTGTTGCCTTGTTCCTTGGTTGTTCCACCAACATTTCCGCCGGGCGGGACGCCCCGGCTCTACGGCAGGCGAGGACGCCCGCCGCCACCACCACCGCCGGGAGCCAGAACCACACCAGCGGACATGCCCGCGCCTGCCAGGCTAAGATGGATTCGTAATGATCCAACGCGTTTGTTCCGCGCAACTGCGTGAGGCAATACTCCCCGACCAGCCGAAACACCACCGCCTGATTCGGCTGAAAATCATGCGGCAGTCCAGCGAAATTCTTGAGTTCCACATCCACGCCATTGGTTTGCAACACTAGCGCCACCCGTTGCGCCTCGGCCAATGGAAACACACTGTCCTGTTCGCCATGGAGCAGCAGCACCGCTGGCAAGTGAAGCATGGCAGCCGGTGTCGTGGTGTCATTCAAGGTTGGACGTTGAATGTTAAATGTTGAATGTTTCCACGAATCCAATTCCGGCACCCATCCACCGGCAATGCGGATCAGCAACTTGGGCTGAATTTCCGGGTGCTTGAGCGCGAACCTCAGCGTCCGTTGCGCGCCCAGACTGAATCCGACCCAGGCGATGGCATTGGTGTCCGCCCATTTTTGGTGTTGAAGATAGTGATTAAGCGCGGCGAATTGAGCCTCACCGGCCGCTTCGTTGGTCTGATTGTATTCCAGTCCCACCGCCGCGAGCCCCATTTCCGCCATCTGCCGCAAAGCTTTGCCGTCATTCATCAAAGAACCACCCGAGCCATGCAGATAAACCACCACCGGCAGCGGGCGCGCCGCCATTTTGGGCAGCACCGCCACGCACTCAACCTTGCCGAAGCCCTCCGCCTTGACCTTGAACCAGACGCGCTGGAAAGGATCGCGCCCTTTCGCCCAAAACAACGCGCCGAGAAACAACAGCGCCGCCAACACCACCGTGAAACTGCTTTTGGCGTAGGTAATCACTCGGCTAGGTAGTTGGTTTCACTCGGTTTTCTATGTGGTTCAAGTTAGTGTGCATGCCGCTAATCTATGCTTTGGATTTTAACAATCGGGCTTCCAAACCAGACCTTGTGGCTTACAACGGTTGCAGTGGTTCCATCAGAGTAATGTCCATTTTGCAATGCGGGCAAGGCATCTTTCTGCCGAGCGCATGAGCGGGAAACTGGATGTGGCCCTGACAGAAGAAACAAGACATTTTCAAGTCGGGTGTCCGGTGTAACGTGATGTTTTTCTTGCAGGCAGGGCAAATGATCTGCACACCGCCATATCCGATATCGCAACGGATATGCTGGCCGCAGTTGGGACAGGCGGCCCTGACCTCCGCTGGTAGATTCTCTTCGGTGAGTCCCACATGCACGTGTGTCGACGTGCGGTCGGCCGTTCCTTCTGCTATTGGGCTGCGTGAGTCCGCGTGCTCCACCTGCGGTCTGCTTTGAACCACGCGCCCTTCACGAAACTGACGCCATTGTTCCATGTACCCCGAGTCCTTCAGCCGCTTGCGGCACCGCCATTCAGCCATCGCGATCATTCCCGCACCGGTCAATAAAACAAGTATCCACATCTTCCAGGCAATATCCAAAGTTGCTGGAGCAATGCCGGCACGCATTCCGACCGCACGCACACACGGATACGGGGCCGCCGCCTTCATCCAGGACATTCCCAGATAATAAATCAAATAGTTGAAACCCGCCCAGCCGGTCAACATCCCTCTGGCCAACGGCTCGCGAATAACCAATAGCCAGACGGCAAGAACCAGATGAAGCCCTCCGCCGATGTTCAACAGCGTTTCGTTACTGACCCCGAGCACTGCGTCCACGCTGGTCAAAATCTGCATCAAGCGCCGCGCTTCGCCGGAGGCGGAGTAAAACATCAGCAGGCCGGCCAGCGCGAAAATCGCTGCACAGGAGTAAGCGTAACCGGCAGACCGACGCGCCACCCATGCTGGCCCCTGATCACCATTGGCAACGGGTTTCATGCGCCCAAAGTCTTTTTGCCTTCGCAAACAGTTGGAGGGACGGGAGATGTTCGCCGAAGAAGTAAAAGCGATGCCGCACTGCCGGTCAATAAATACCAGCCCAAACCCATCAGCACACCGTCTGCCGTGGTGCCTGTGATGCCAAACGTGCTGCCCAAGCGTCCAAGGTAGCCGCCCAAGCCGGGGGTGATGCCGGAGGCAACAACCCAGAAACGGTAAGTCATGAAACTCAATGTGTATAGCGCCACCAACGTGACCTGAGCTTTGGCTTTGTGCGTGAAGAGACAGACCAGTGCGACCAGCGTTGCAATCACGGCGGCGATCCAGAAAAGCCGGGGCAAGGGGACATGAAAGATCGGATCACTCAATATTACAAGATCCACAGGTGGGTTCCAGTTGCCAAGGCACAGTGCCGTGGCCACGAACAAGAGGATTGTTGCCGCCGAACAAACCTGTATTCGGATAAGGTTTTGCATGATTCTGGGTCCGGTTGTTTGACTAGTTCGACTCATCGAGAAATGCCGCCAGTTGATGCAGCCGTTCCTTTTCCACCGACAGCAGGCGACAATTGTGGCCAACCCCCTGGCGAATGAAAAGCCTCATATCCGCCCCGGTTTTCGCTGCGGTCTTCAAGTAAACTTTGGCTCGGATACTATTCGTGCCCCAAATGGGATCCAGTCCTCCAATATCGACCAGCATCCGTTTCGAGCGCATGAGCGATGGTGCCGGCAGGGAACCGGGACTGTAATAAATTGCTCCCCGCCATTGCTCCGGGCGACTTTCAAGAAGCTGGTTTATGGGCGCTGCGCCAGCGCTGATGCCTAAGAGGTATACATTATTAGTATCGAAAGCGACTTTCCCGGCCAATGTATCATACACGATGCGAGCGTCATCTGCCCATTCGAGTTCCGATCTCCCTCGCCGATCAACAATCACAAAACAGGCTCCACAATTGGCAATGGTTTCTGCGTAACGGTCCCAGACATACGCTTTTTCACCGACTCCCATGATCCCCAATACAAGAGGTGGCAGCCGTTTTTGAATAGTGTAGGATGGTTTTAAAAGGTAATAGGTGAGGTTCCTTTCCTTTGTGTGGTTCACCAACGCCGGCTGGCTTACCGCGTATTGGAAAATTCGTTCTTGATTAGAAGCCAGTTGTTTCAGATCACTGGAAATAAGATTGTATTTCCAGATGCCTAACGGTTCGTTGGTCAATGCCCCAATTACAAATAGTTGTTGCTCTTTGATCGCAAAACTCTTGATTTCGCCGCGCCACGGAAGCCGCACCGGGGCCTCGGATATGTAAGGCTTGACGACCAGCGAGTTGAGCAGTTCGCCGCTGGCATGGAGGTAAGCGCAGCCGCTCCCGTTGTTGATAAGGCGGATTTGCGAGGCTCGGTAACCCGTAACATCAATCCACTCCAGGTTTGTCATCACATACCGAGCCGGGCAGACCTCTGTCTCCAGATCGGCAGAAAATCTCCACGTTTGTTCGGGCCATATTCCCGGCCATGCACCAGTATCTTTGGCGTCTCTTTGGCGCATGAAAAGTCAACCAATTCATTTCTCGGGCCAGGCATCTGCCAGACTATTTCAGATACATCCCCCTGCCTGCTGCTACAGATAACGACGCCCTGCCTCCAGAGGAGCGAACTTGATGAAGATGCTTGGAGCGATTCTATCGGCGATTTCCCGCTCGAGACTCCTTTCAGCCCTCCTGTGACCGTGGCAAAATTTGTCGGGCCCTGCCATTGCTCACCGATTTGGGTGAATTCAAAGATCTGTTCGCCATCGGTAATTGCCAGTTGTTGCGTTGTCAGCCAGTCGCCAGATGTCCAAGCCTTGCCTGCCGGAAATATGCCCACGCCTTTACCTTTGATTGCATCGTAAACGACCACTTCCTTCATGCCATTCCTGGCGTATGCAAAATATCGGTCGTCGGGTGACCACCCAAAGGTTCTTATTTGGTCGTAGACCCAGGATTCCTCCCATGTAGACGTGAAGAGTTCATCGATCAACTGTCTTTTTCCAGTGGAGACGTCCTGCACATACAGACCCCATGAATCATTCGTCCGGGAACCGATCGTCCGATATTGCAGGAAAATGAACTTGGTTCCTGTGTGGTTTGGGATTGGTCGCCCGGCAAAGACCAGGATCGATCCCAGTTCTTCCACCATTTCATACCGGTGGGCAGGCCGCACAGTGGCCACGCGATGCAGAAAATAGGCCGAAGCTGGCGTCACGACCGCAAGCCAAACGCCGAGCCATCTGGAGCGTATGAACTTCAAATTTGTTTCCCTTGCGTTGTGCGTGCTCTCCCGCCCCTACCTGATGTCATGGAGTTGGCACGGGTACGCTGTTCCGTGCGGAGGTTCGCTCCTGCATCCAAAGCCAGTCTCGCTTATCTGCCGGGTCGGTGATTCCACCTCGGTATTTTTCCGCGCGCCTCGCCCACGAGTGGGTTTCGCTATGTCCGTCCGCGAATGCGAACCCGCATCCACGGTTGTGATACGTTCCCGGCACGTCATACCATGCAGCCCTTTCCATTCCGAAAGCAAACGCGCCGTCATTGAGTTCATCGGGATTTTCGTCAATCAAAACCCAAAGGCCGGATGGTCCCGGTGCGGTTATCTCAGAAAATTTGCCATAGGTGGACCAGGGAGAATTGCGCTTGTGAGTCATGGTGTTATCCAGCCACGGGCCGTTGACCGACAGCGTCGGCGCACCGGAATGTTTGTGGTTCTCATCGAAACCGGGACAAATCGTACCGACTGCCTGGTTCATCGCGAACGTACGGGCTGCCGGAACACTTTTGCCAATCAGACTCCGATCTCTTCCCTTATACAACCCCATCCGCCTGTCTGCTGGACAATGAAATACGGCCACATTGCCTTTTAGATAAGTAATCAGGAGGCTTCGTGTTTCGTCTTTTAGTATGTCAGGGTTGAACTCGCTGCCGCCCCCAATACCCGCATTCCCGCTCACCCAGTTGTGGCCGGGAATGGTGTTGCCATCATCCGGATTGGGAGGAAAAAAATCCCTGTAATCGTGGCCGTACATTGTGATTGCCAGAATCATTTGCTTTCCTTGGTTCATGCACACAATCCCCTGCGCCTTCTGCTTGCCCTTGGAAAGTGATGGCATCAATAATGCCGCCAGAATCCCGATAATCGCAATAGTAACAAGCAGCTCGATCAGGGTGAACCCGGGAGCAATCGTATGTTGCCCGAGCTCTCTCCCTCTCCTCGCCCAAGGGAGGAGAGGGCCGCGGTGAGGAGGCTTCATTTCGGGCTCAAATCCCCACCCTCCGCTCCGGCGGGCCGAGGGGTTTGAGAATAGACGAGCGCGACCAATGAACCACGGGAGAGTATGGTTAGTTCTCATAGCACCGCTTCAACAGCCCGTCTTCAAAACGGACCTTGCCCGCTCGCGCTCGGTACAGAGCAACCGCCGAATCATAATGGAGTCACAGCGCCTTTGGGTAGCCGCTCCTTCCAAAGCCAGAACAAGGTGGAGTAACTGCCGACCAGCAGATAGCCCAAAATGATTTTCATGGCGGTATCGGCGGTCTGAGGCGAAATATGCAGCGCATCCGTCAGATTGCCCAGGCAACTACATGGCTTGTGGTAGCCAACCCACAACAGACCTAGCCGATAGACCAGAAAGTTGGTGGCGAGCCATGCTATCAAACCGACTGCGAGCGTTTGCCATTTGCTGAAAAAACAAATGAGCGCGATGATGATTTCGCCCAGTCCAACGGTTAACATCAAATGTCCAAACTGGATGCCGCTGATAGGATCGGCCACAGCCAATACCCTAGCCGAACCAAGTCCACTCCACACCTTGGCGATTCCGGTGACGGCAAGAATAGCGCCGACACTTATGATGAAGTTCCGTGGGAATGAGCTTCTTGCACGTTCCCCGGTCTCAACTAATTCCGGTTCTTTAGCCTCATTCATTGGCTTTGATCTCTGTAATTACTCAGGCCCCTTTTCAATTATCAGCATCAGACGCCCGAAGGTGATGCCGGTGATGGGATCGGCCACCGCCAATACCTTGGCGGTGCCGAGTCCGCTCCACACCTTGGCAACTCCAGTGATCAGAAGAATGACCCCGGCACTGAGAATGAACTTCCGTGAGAACGAGCGTTTGGCTCTTCCCTCAATCTCAATCACCGCGGCTTCTGTCGTTTCACTCATTTGTCGCATGATCTTTTCTCGAAACGTTCGAATTGCATCTTCAGAACTTGTCCCGTCATTAGAGATAGGACTGGCCTTAAACTCGAGCAAATGCTCTTTGAGCGCTGTTTTTGCCGGCGGACGTTGGTTCTCCAACGTTGGAGAAATATTGGAAGCGCCATCCGCAGCCCACACGGTAGCTTCGCACCGTGTGCTTAACCATTACGTGGGCAATCTACGCCTGCCGGAATCTGATTTTCCAATCTCCACTACTAGTAGCATGTTCCCAACCGGTGTGATGCACTCCATCGAAGGTATAATCTAGCTTGAACTCGCACCCGCTTTCCTGGTCTTGAGTTGAATCAAGTCCGGAGTCTGCATCTTTTACTGCTTTTCGCTGTCCTCGGAAGTCAGTGACCTCAGCAGTCACTCTATTAGGTAAACTCGGCGCAAGGCCGCAAGTCCCGCCTGTACAGGTTACGCATACATACATATTCCAACTACTAGCATCAAGTGCCCGAACTGGATTCCTATGATGGGATCGGACACCGCCAATACCTTGGCGGTACCGAGTCCGCTCCATACTTTGGCGGCTCCAGTGAGGGCAAGAATTGCGCCGGCACTGAGAATGAATTTCCGTGAGAACAAGCCTCTTGCCCGCCTCCCAATCTCAACCACTGCAGGTTCCATCACTTCACTCATTAACTTCATTGTCTGAAAATGCTCAATACTGACTTGCTGGAATCGCCAATCATGAATTCTAAATGGATCAGAGGCTCGTTACCCCTCAAAACAATACCGTTCATTCCCAAACGTCCCATTCGTCTGTACGTTATCATAGATTTTGAACAAAATGTGACAGTTTCCATTCTCGCACCTTCCCACATACTCATCGTAAGTGATTGTTGTGTCCTCCTCGTCGCAAGCACTGGCACCATCACTTGAATCTTGGCAATGCCAACCCCAGCCTTCATCCTGGACAACGTATTTCCAACACTCCGTGTTATTGGGAATTGCTGTTTGATAACATGTCGGAACAGGCTGGTATTGAACGGGCCATGAGTCTTTGAAACACGTTACGGCTGAGGATGTCAACGCCACAACCAGAATTAACACAATAAGTGGAATAATCGTAATTTGAGTAATCCGAGATGCAGAGACAGGTTTATTTATTTTGATCTTCATAGTTTTTCGATTTTTTTGGTTTTTATTTTATAAAACAGGAAGGTGATCGGGCCCAGAGCAAGCACGGTTAAAAGGATTATCACCGGCCACCGAGACCGCCTCGCGCCAAGCGGGGCAGGCGGTCGCTGTGCTGTTACAATACTGCGGTATTTAGCGTCAACTTCTTTACTCGTCGGCCAATGGTTCGTTTCAAATCTGAGAACATGCGGAGGATTGGAATTCCTGTAGGTCGAGTCATAAATCAAGGCCTTTGCGTCCGCAATATCCAAACGAAAACTTGTGACCGAACAATGTGGCCTGATGTTCAAAGTCACAAACTTGGTATAGCTCCATTGCGAGCCGTCTTGTAAGTAGTAACCGACCATCCCTGCGGCAGGAATTGAGAGGCCGGATTGTTTAGTAAAAGCAGAAACTTTAAATTCACATCGCGCACCGTTATCTTGGTTACTGGCAACGATGCTAATGGGCAACTGCGGATACTCAATTTCAATTTGCGTTTTAATACCTTTGTAAACAGCCGCGTCAGCGGGCTCCAACGGCACGATGGAATGATTAGACATCGAAGCACAATAGCTGCTAGAAGCAAAAGCATACCACAACGCGTAAAGTTCACGATCCGAACCGCGGTCCGACGGCGTGATGCCGGACCATCTTTCAGCTACTTGTGATAAACGCAAATCTTCCGGCGAGTAACGCTTAATCCGGTACGTATTCAATCCGTCAGATGCCATTTCAATAGTAAGCGGTGTGGGCACTCTGCTGCGTTGCGGCGACAGGCGCTCAGGCCAATTGATCGGAGTGAGCCGAATAGACCATTGTTCGCCTTTCACCGCTACAAAAAACGCTGAAGTGCGCCCGCCTCCCGGAAGAAAATTGCTGTCTCCATTGAGCCAGGAAATTTCACCGTTTGCTTCAAATTCCAATAGACCTAAGGCAGGCTGTGCGAATGACGTGCTAAAAGCGCTTTGTAAAAGGATCGTTAACAACAGCGGCAATGGATTCGTTAATATGTTAATCCAGAGTAACGATTTACACCTTAGACTCAGGTTACACATCGCCTTGCTTCGATTTGATTGACAAGTCCCCGGCCTTATTCTTTTGTGAGGTATTGTTTGCCCATCCTTCATTGATTTGGTGTGGTAATTAGAACATTCAAGACGTGGTCTTGAAAGGAAAATGAGTATTCATTTGCGGGCGGTTTCAGGGAGGGACAGATGCCATCGGGTGTCTGTATTGTCGTGTAAAGTGGCTTTGCTGCTTGTACCACCCACAGGACGCTGCTTCTTTATTAGGGACACCCTTACTCTTCATGCCACCATCAAATCACAGCAATGCAGCTTTCGGCTAGCCCGAAGATGTACCTAAATTCG